>DAOTUX010000164.1:0-3599 GCA_034436475.1 Chloroflexota bacterium
GAGCTCGGGCGAGGCTGACGGTGGTCCGATCGGCGGTCGGCCGGGCATGCGCATGCGCCGCCGGGGGTCCTGTCGGACCGTCCCGGACATGCCGCGGCGCGGTCCCTGGGCGGCGAGTCGGCGGTCAGGCGGCGATGGGGATGGCCCGGGGCCTGGCGAGACCGGCGAGGAAGCGCTCCGCCCACGGCCAGCGCGCCGGCATGTGGGGCATGGCCCTGCGCGCCGACCGGGTGAGCCGACCGGGCAGCCCGAACAACCGTCGGCGCAGCGTCCTCGTGGTCACGATGCCCTCGCCCAGACTGATGCGCGCGACCCAGCGCGCCACGTCGTGCGCCATCACCTGGACGGCCAGCCAGGCGCCGTTGGCGGCGAACCGCCCGGACGGCAGGTGGTCGAGGCCCACGCCCTCCTTGAGGTCGCGGATGGCGTTCTCCACCTCGGCGTGGCGGCGATGGTCGGCCTCCAGCCCCAGGGTGTCCCCGTCCCGGTCGGTGATGAACGCGCGGTAGTCGCAGGGGACGAAGAGGGCCAGCTGGGAGCCGGGCGTCGGCCGCACGCGGCGCACGATGGGCCGCACGGGGACCGCGTCCTGCTCGCCCTTGAAGGGCGTGCAGACGGTCTCGGCCACGTCGGCACCGCCGTCGAGCCAGTAGGGGATGGGGGTCCAGGCCCCCTCGGGGACGGCCTCGATGAGCGCCCGCGGGCCCCGGTGCTGACGGGCGGTGACCGAGTGGCGCATGTCGGGCTCCCGGCACATGGCCACCACCGAGTGGCCGTGGAAGCCGCCGTCGGCGCGCATGGCCAGCCGGCCCGTCGCTCCGGCGTACCGGACCCGGCTCACGGTCCCGCGCAGGAGGTGGCCGGCGGATCGTCCGCCGTGGGCGCGACCCTCGCGCAGACGGGCCATCAGGACGTCGCCCGTGCCCGCGGCCACCGCGAGCGGCGGGTGATGGCCGCGGGCGTGCGTGTGGCCATGGTGGAGGGCACCCTCCTTCGTCAGGCCGTAGGTCTCCACGATCGTCGAGTCGAGGTCGATGGTCATCGGCTCCCCGCCGGGTCCCGCACCCGCGGCCCAGGCCCGGGCGAGGAGCTTACGGCTCACCCGGTCGAGCTGACGCGCGTGGCCCCAGCGGAAGCTGCGCAGGAACGTGCCCACGGTCGACGCCGCCTTCACCCGGAAGCCCGGCACCCGCCCGGTGCCGCCGGCGCGCAGGGCATCGACGTGGTCGATGTGGTCACCGCCCGCGAGCGCCGACATCACGAGGGTCATGACCTTGTCCCCGACGTTCGCGCGTCCGGGCTTCGCGCCCAGGTCGAGGTGCTCGTCCACCGCCTCCCTGAGCCCCAGATGATGGGCCAGCGTGGCAGGCGGGAGCAGGCCGGCATCGGGCACCAGGCGGTCGTCGTCGAACGCCGTGTCGAGCCGGCCGAGGCTGTGCGACGATCGCATCGATCGGGTGCTCCTCTGGTCGGGCTTGATCGGCTTTCGCAACGCCATCATCCCAGCACGAAGGGCGCCCGATCCGTCGTTCCAGCAGCCTCAGACGGTCAGCGCTTCGGTGGATTGGGGGTAAGTAGGTAAGGTCCCTACGGTCGCGGAGCGACGCTCCGGGAAGCACCTTGAGGGAACTGACGTGCAAGAGGCGAGCTACTACAGGGTTACCTTCAGGGGTAGGAGCGGTCCACCGCGGCAGTATCTAGTATGCACGCGGTACGGCCGTGATAAGGCTATTGTCATCGCCACCACCGTCGATGTGAAGCGAGGCAATAGAGTTGTCGACGCTTCGGTCGCAGACGTGGGACCATTCCCGCGAGCACCTGAGGACGTTGACCGAGATGAGGACGTGTTCGACGACCGCGCAGAGTGGTAGCAAGCTGCAAGGGTGCCACAACAACGGCACGATCTGCGCGTTTGCGATGAGCAGCTTCTTCGACGCCCGCGTCACCGGCGACGCGTGGTGGACTCTCAGCCTTTCCTGGACGACCGATGGCATCGAGGCGATCCGCATCCCCGATCCACGACATCCGGTGGGAGGGGAAGGCGTGACGATCGGTGCGGATGGCGTCATCGCGACGACGGCGCTCGCGTACCCGAACACCTCGGTCCTCGGGGTCACCCCGGACGGCGCCACCCGGTTCATGGTCGCGGGTCCGGACGAGCTCGGCTACCAGGCGGGCGTCACCTCCGAGGAGGTCGCGTTCTACACGATCCTCGAAGCGCCCCCTTTCGGCCATCCCTATCTGTCAGCATGACCTGAGACAGCCGCTCTCCATCAACATCTGAGCCGAGGGCGGGGAACAGGAGCCCCCTGGTGCTGACCGTGCCGACCTCGGGTGATGGTCGGGTGCATGCTGGCGTCATGCCCGACCCGGAGGTGACCGAACGACCGAAGCGGCGACGCTTCACCGCCGAATACAAGCTGTCGATCCTCCGTGAGATCGACGCCGCCACCGGGGAGGGCGCGATCGGCGCCATCCTCCGGCGCGAGCGGCTGTACAGCAGCCATCTCGTCGAGTGGCGCCGGGCCCGCGACCGGGGCGCCCTCGCCGGGCTCGCCCGCCCGGTCGGCCGTCCGCGACCGAACCCCCTGGCCAGGGAGAACGAGCGCCTCCGCCGCGAGAACGATCGCCTGGTGACCCGCTTGACGACCGCCGAGCGGATCATCGAGATCCAGTCAAAAGTCTCCGCTCTGCTGGGCATCCCGCTGGCCCGGGAGGGCGGGGACGAGCGGACCGGGTCCTGATGGAGGCGGCACTCGCCGTGGCGCCCGAGGTCGGCATGGCGCCCGCCTGCCGTGCCCTGGGCGTGTCCCGGGCCACCGCCTACCGCCGGCGCTCGCCCCTGCCGGAGCGCGAGCGGCCACCACGGCCCAGGCCCGCGATGGCGCTCACCGACGAGGAGCGCGAGGAGGTCCTCGGCCAACTCCATGCCGAGCGCTTCGCCGACCGCTCACCCGCCCACGTGTACGCCACGCTGCTCGACGAGGGCAGGTACCTCGCCTCAGAGCGCACGATGTACCGGATCCTCGCCGCTCGCGGCGAGACCGGCGATCGGCGCGACCAGCTGCGCCACCCGGCGTACGCCAGGCCGGAGCTCCTGGCGACCCGACCGAACGAGCTGTGGTCGTGGGACATCACCAAGCTCAGGGGCCCGGCGACCTGGACCTGGTTCCACCTGTACGTCCTGCTCGACGTCTTCAGCCGCTACGTCGTGGGCTGGCTGCTGGCCCATCGCGAGAGCGGGGCGCTCGCGGACCGGCTCATCGCGGAGACGGTGGCGAGGGAGGGCGTCACCTCGGGGCTCACGATCCACGCCGACAGGGGCAGCTCCATGCGCAGCAAGCCGGTGGCGCTGCTCATGGCCGACCTGGGCATCAATCGGTCCCACTCCAGGCCCCATGTGCCCGACGACAACCCCTTCAGCGAGGCCCAGTTCAAGACCCTCAAGTACCACCCGGGCTTTCCCGACCGGTTCGGGTCGATCGAGGACGCACGGGCCTTCTGCCGCACGTTCTTCCCCTGGTACAACGCCGAGCACCGCCACAGCGCCCTTGGGCTGATGACGCCCGAGATGGTCCATCGAGGCCTCGCACCACAGG
>DAOTUX010000165.1:0-6588 GCA_034436475.1 Chloroflexota bacterium
CATCGGCGCCGGGACGGCGCACCTCCTGCAGTCGCCACTCACGATCCCCCATGCGGCCGAGCCGCACCGACCACGACGTCTCCCCGGTCCCGTCCGTGTACGTCGCGTCCACATCCGCGAGCCCCCGATACGGCTCCTCGGTCACGGTGCGCACGAGGCGCCGCGCCACGAGGTCGGCGGGAACGTGCGTGGGCACCGGTGCCATGGATGGGCCCGAGGACACTGCGGGCGCCGCGGTGGGGACGGGCGGAGGGGTGGTGATGCTCGGCGCCGGCGTCGGTCCATCGACGGCCTGGCTCGGGGGTGCCGCCGGACTCGCAGTGCTGCCGGGGCTTGTGAGGGGCGCCTGTGTCCCGAGCGAGGCGCCCGGTGCCGAAGCGCCGGGTGTGGGAGCGCCGGGTGTGGGAGCGCCGGGTGTGGGCGCATCGGTGGCTCCCCGACCGACCAGCCCGCCGACGCTCCCGAACGGGTCGGCCATGCCAGCCATGGTGATGCCCCCGACCACACCCAGTAGGACGAGCGCCCCCATGATCAGGATGGGCTCGAAGGGGACCGGCCCTCGATCCCGGACTCTGCGCTTCGCGTTCTCGGGTGGCTCGAACGGGTCGGCATGTGTCACCGGACCCGCGCTGGTCAGGGGAGGGGCGGGCTGGGTGGCAATCGGTGGCCAGGGTGGCGCGGTCGACGGCCCGGGGCCTGTCTGTGCCATCGGGTCGTCCGGCCAGCCGGGGGCGCCGGTCGACCAACCGGGTGATGAGACCGGCCACGGAGCGGGGCTGCTCGCGAAGCCGGCCTCCGCGGGCGTCCTCGGAGTGCGTCCTGCGAGACGGGCCTCGAGCGGGACCTCGGGCTCGTCCGCCAGGGCGTCGGTCACACCCGCCATCCGGGCGTCCCGGGCGTGCTCCAGCGCGAGGATGAGGGCGACCGCGAGGAAGCCCGCCGCGATGTAGCTGATCTGGCCCAGGTTCGACACGAGGTCACGGAGGTGGACCGACTCCGCCAGCGGCAGAGGCAGCCAGCCCACGAAGAAGCCCGCGACGCTCGGGGCGAGCGTGCCACCGATCCAGGCGATGCCCCAGAGCCCCAGCAGCCACATGCCCGGTGACCGAGCGACCGCCATCAGACCGTACACATGGCCCACGATGAAGGTGCCCTTGAACGGGCCGATGAAGGGCACGAGCCACCACACCACCGCCATGACGCGGCTGACCTCCGGCCACTTCCCGGTCAGGGGAGGCACGTTGGTGAGGACACGGTCGAACCACACGAACCAGGCGATCGCGGCCAGGAGGCCCAGCACGCTCGCCACGATGGAGATGGCCATGAGCGAGCCCATCGTCGACCACTCGCCCGAGAGGACCGCGAGCGCGATGCCGAGGGAGCCTCCCTTGGCACCCATGTACGCGAGAGTCAGCGCGTTGAACGCGACCGTCACCGTGATGAGCGACAGGACGACCCAGCTCCGCCGTCGGCTCGAGCGCGCATCGCTGCGGGACGGACGGAGTTGCTGCTTGCGCTCCGCATGCGCCTGCTCGGGCGTGACGCCGGGTGGCAGCGTGGCCGGGTCGGGGGCCTCGCCGAACCTGCGAGGCGTCCAGCAGGAGTAGCAGTTGTTGGCGCTGGGCGAGTTGACGGACTTGCAGTCCCCGCAGAGCCAGCCGTTCACGATGACCTCAGGCAGCACACGACGCGACGAGGCGACCCAGTCGCGCGAGGGGTCGACCGGACCGCACCGTACGTCACCGGTCCGGCCACCGGACATGCCCCGGTGGTACCGGCCTGACATGACCCGCGTCGCCGCCTCGTCTGGATGGGCCTGCCGTCAGGCGGCCCGCTGGGGCCCCCGGTCAGGTGCCGCCGCTCAGGAGCCACTCGAGCATCGGCGCCGTGAGCGCTCGCCAGGTGGCCTCCTCGTGGCCCGTGGCAGGTGGGTCCGCGAGCAGGACCGACACACCCTCGCGGGTTGTCAGGCGGTCGGCGAGGGACCGGGTGGCATCGATGATCCAGTCGTAGTCGACCGCGCCGTATCCCAGGAACACGCGCATGCCACCGAGCGGCGCGGTGGTCGCGAGCCGCTGCGGGTCGTGTGCGTCACGGTCGGCCTCGTCCGTGTACAGCCAGGCTCGCTCTGGCTGGGTCTCGAGTGCCACTGCCGGGCTGAGGCCACCGACCCCCGCGAAGCGGTCGGGGTGACGGAACGCCAGATGGAGCGCGGCAAAGCCACCCATGGACAGGCCCGCCACGAAGTGGTCCCTGGGATCGATCGAGACGGGGTATCGCCCGACGAGCGCGGGCACGAGTTCCTCCGCGAGGTACGTGCCATAGGCGCCATGGTCATAGCCGTCGTCCGCGGGCGTCGAATCGATGCCCATGCTGTTCGCGATCCCAGCCGAGACCAGCACGAGGGGAGGGATGCGCCCCTCGGCGATGAGCCTGGTGGCCTCGGTGTCGGCACCGATGCCGTGGAACCACGCGGACGGGTCTGCGCCCTGGCCATGGAACAGCACGACCAAGGGCAGCCGGGCGTCCGTCGGGGTGCCGGGTGGCAGCCAGACGAGGACGGGCATCGATCGCCCGAGCACCGAGCTCTCGATCATGACGGGCTGCACGCCAGGCCGGGCTGGTGGCGGCCATGACGCGGGACCCCGCGGTCCCATGGCGAGACGCATGGCCGGGGGGATGGCGAGCGCAAGCCCCGCGATGACCACGACGGTGACGACCACGAACCCCCAGAGCCGGCGCCTGGGGCTGGTCATGGCGGATGTCCGCCCGGGGTCAGTCCTCGGCGGGCTTGGCCGCGCTGGTGGACGCCTTGGGCTTGGCCGCCGCCTTGGGGGCCGCCTTCGCCGTGGTGGTCTTCGATGCCGTGGCCTTGGCCGCGCTGGTGGACGCCTTGGCCTTGGCCGCGCTGGTGGACGCCTTGGGCTTGGCCGCCGCCTTTGGGGCCGCCTTCGCCGTGGTGGCCTTCGCCGCGCCCGCCTTGGACGTGGTGGCGCCGGCGGCCTTCGCTGCCTCCGTGGTCTCGGTGGCGGCCTCCCGCGTGGTCCTCGAGAGCGCGGCGCGTGCCTTTCCGGCCGCTGTCTGCTCGCCCTTGGCCTTGGATGCCTTGCCTGCGGCGATGCGTGCCTTCGCGGCCTTGGTCGCCTGTGCCTTGCTCGTCTGGCGAGCCGCCTTGCCGGTGCCGACCACGGTCTCGCCGCCCAGCGCCGCGTTCACCTTGAGCATGAGCCGGCTCTTGCGGCGGGCGGCCGCGTTCGGATGGATCGCACCGACCTTGGCGGCCCTGTCGAGCGCCGAGACCGCCTCGACGAGGGCCGTCTGCGTCTGCGCGGCATCACCGGTCGTCGCAGCCAGCTGCGCCTTCTTGACGAGCGTCTTGGCCGCCGAGCGCCGCGGCTGGAGGATGGCACTGCGGCGGGCCGCCTGCCGGACGCGCTTCTTGCCCTGGGGCGAGCGCGCGCCTGTCCAGGTGCGGGACGAGTGAGCCAAGGGTGAACCTCAGGGTCGATGTGGTGGTTGGCGCCGGGGCGAGATGGCATCCCGGCGGCGTGACACGATGGACCACGCGCGACCGCGAATGGTACCACGACCCGTGCGGATCCTCCCGCGGCATCACGGATACCCCCGCGGCCCGGATCCTCCCGCGGCCACCCATCGACCCGTGATCCCTGCGTGCATCGTCGCTCGACGACGGATGTCGCACTCGTCGCGCCCGTCGATCGATCACCTCACCTGAACGCTCGGTGGTCGATTGCTGGGCACGATGCCGGCGGCCTGCTCGCGGCCACCGGACAACCCCACGATCGGCCAGCTGAGGTGAACCGATGTGCAGCAGGGTGCCCTCTGAGGAGGCGCGGGCTCGGCTGTCACCGGGAAGGTCGTCCTCCAGGTCGACGATCGGGCGCTGGGCGGTCAGGTGACGTGAACAGGTGCGGCCTCATCGCCGGTTCACCGCGCGATGACGCCCGTTGGGCACGAACTGCGCTCACCCGCGCGCCCGTATCCGCTCGGCAGCCTCCGCGTAGTCGTGCATTCGGGCGCGTGCCCCGTCGAGGGCGGCGTCCAAGGGCAGGAAGCGCTGCTTCCGGCCGGTGGCGAACGGGTCGAACAGAACGAACGAGGTGGTCCGGGAGTCGCTGGGTGGCTCCCCGCGCCACCAGGCAAGGAAGTCATCGGGGGAGTCCGGGCAGGCTGCGCGAAACGTGGCGGGCTCGCGACGCAGCACGCGCTGGACCTCGTTGGACCAGAGGGCGACCATCACGTGCGTCACGGTTCGCGGCGGACGATCGAACCCAAGCGACCCGGCGATCGCGACTGCGAGGTAGCTGCGCTTGGTCCGGAAACGACCGATCGAGTCTTGGACGTCAGGGTATGCGGTCCGGTTCTCGATGTGCAGCAGCGCCGACCTGCGCGTGTCCCAGGCGAGCACGTCGGCGCGTCCCGCAAAATGGTAGTGCTGCCACGGCTCGTCCACGCTGACCTCGAACCCGTGGGCCTGGAGGACGGCCACCTCCGCCTCTCCCATGGTCGCGTGGACGAGGTCTGCGCCGTCCCGCGGGAGTCTGCGCTGACCTGGGACCACGAGGCCCCCGTGGAACTCGCGGCCGAGCGCCTTGGCGACTCGTGCATAGGTCTCGACCGACGCCGGTGCGCCCGCCTCCACGTTGTGGATGGTGCCGGTCGATACGCCCGCCTTGGCGGCAAGCGCTCGAACACCCATGCGTCGGCGTCGGCGCTCCTCGTGCACGGCATGGCCGACCTCGAGCGCGAACCGTCGCGCGGATGGAGATGCGGTCACCGAGCGATCCCGATCAGAGGCCATGCGTGCATCAGACCACAGGAGCCCTTATCAGCGGCATATGTGCGCGTCCTCGGCGCGGACGGCGCGGACGGCGCGGACCAGCGCCCCGAGGCAGCCGACCGGCACATGTTCATTCCAGGTGAACGCGCAGGGCTGGATTGCGCGCCATTCGGCCGCTCACCATTCGGTCGACGCCCACAAGCCAGCGATTGGTCAGGTGAGGTGAACCAGTGTCCGCTCCGGGACGACCTTCACGGGCTTGGGCCCGACGCCGCGCCCGGCACTGCGACGATCGGCCGCTTCGCGGTCAACTGACGTGAACCGATGCGCCGGTCGAGGCACGGGTCGTGTGGACGATGCCTCGATGGGGCGCACGGCAGGCACACCCGCCCACCCCCAGGCGGTCAGCGCCCCGGCACCATGGAGGTGGGCGCCTCCCGCCCCGCCTCGGCCCGCCCGGCCTCGGCCCGCCCCGCCTCGGCCCGCCCGGCCTCGGCCTGCCCCGGTTCGGCCTCGAACACCAGCGCCTGACCCAACGACCAGAGCGTGACACTGGTGAGGATGACCATGAGGATCGCGAGGGGCAGCTGCGCGCGCATGTTGGCGCGACGGGACTCCGCCCGCGCGGCGCGCCCACGTCCGTGCCCGTCGCCCCGCTCGCGTGCGGCCACCGCGTGACCCGCCCAGGCGCCCACGATGTGACCCACGATCACCGCAATCACCTGGATGCCCCACAACGCGCTCGGGGGGATCCACGCGAGGCTCGGCTCGAAGAACGCCGTGCCGAACAGGTCCCAGCCCTGCTGGAGGGGGTCGGAGACCGCGACGATGATGCGCTGCCCATCGGCCATCAGGTAGGACAGGTAGTGGGCGACCAGGTAGCCCAGCGCCACCGGCAGCAGCCCGGCCCCCACGGCCGCCAGCCCCGTCCAGCGCGAGACCCACAGCACGATCGCCGCGAGGCCCCCCAGGAACAAGGCCAGCAGCAGGGTGGCGAGCGGCATGGCCGGTCGTGAGAACAGGTCGAAGAACGCCTGCGTCTGTGACAGGCCGTCGAAGATGATCGAGCCGGTCCCGAACGCGACCATGACCACCGCCGGGACCGTCCAGCGCCCCGTCAGCAGGCCCTGACCGAAGGGCCGTCGGACCACTCGCCCCGCCTCGGGCGGTCCGTCGAGCGCGTAGGGCGCGAGTCGGCCCACCAAGGCGAACCAGACGCTGAACGTCTCGCCGTTCGCGCGCCACGCGTCACGCCCGAACTGCGCCATGCCCAGGAGCGTGATGACGGTGTAGCCGATCAACACCAGCGACAGGCCGCGACCCTGGAGGACCAGGGCCACCAACTCGAGCCAGATGATGCATGCGAAGCCGACCACCGCCGGCCACGTGCCCAGCCGAGCGGGCCATGGCTGAGGGGTCATGCCGCGCACGCCCAGGCGACGCCCCACCCACGCGATGATGTCGTGGAGCGTCGAGAACGGGTCGAGCCAGGACCACACTGGGCCCACGAACGCCGACAGCATCGGCAGGCCCACCCATCCGTACACCCATAGGAACAGGAACGCCACATCCGCGTCGCTCGTGCCACCCGCGATCGCCTGGAGCAGGATCCAGAGCCAGGCGGCGAGGCCCACCACCCGGAGCGAGGTCCGCAGCCACGTCGGGACCGTCCTCGGGACGGGCGTCGGGCCAACCACCGGCGGAGCCGGGTCTCCGATGGCCACGATCGCGAACGAGGCACCGACCGCGATGGCAGCGCCCAGGATGTACGCGACGAAGGGCAGCGG
>DAOTUX010000166.1:0-3289 GCA_034436475.1 Chloroflexota bacterium
GACCCCGCCTGGCTGTTCCGGCTCGACCCGTCATGTGCCGACCGATGAGCCGCCGTCGTCCGGAGCGCCGTGAGCCCTATACTCGGCACGAGATGGGCAGCGTGACCAGCGACGATCAGCGCGCGGCCGTCGACGACGGTGGGGCCGTCGACACCGATGCCGATATGGACGAGACGGGTCGCCTGATCCTCGGGGCACAGGAGGCTGAGCGTGCGCGACTGGCCGAGGAGCTCCACGATGGGCCCGCGCAGGTACTGTCGAACGCCGTGCTCCAGATCCGCGTCGTCGAGCGCCTGCTGCGCGAAGACGCGGCGGCCGCGGTCGCCGAGCTGGACGGCCTGCGCAGGGACCTCGAGCGCGAGACGGAGCGTCTGCGCGACTACATCCGGCAGCTCCGACCGGCGCTCCTCCAGCCGGGCGACCTCGCCTCCGAGCTCTCCGAGACGGCGGGCCAGCTGCGTCAGGACCCGGGCCTCGACGTCGAGATCGAGCTGCGCGCCCCTGAGGCCGAGCTGGATGCGGAATCGCTGACCGCGGCCCTGCGCATCGCGCTCGAGGCGCTCCGGAACATCCGCAAGCATGCCCGCGCGAAGCAGGTCCGGGTGGCGACCCGCATCGAGCCCCCGACGGCGCCCGACCGGCCCGGCTGGTGGGTCCTCGAGGTCGAGGACGACGGGGAGGGCTTCGTCGTCAACGCACCGGAGCTGGCCACGCGGCGGCATTTCGGACTGCGGTTCATGCGAGAGCGCGCCCAGCAGGTCGGCGGGCAGTTGGAGATCGTCTCAGGGGCAGCGGCAGGCACCACGGTCCGCCTGCGGCTCCATCCACGGGAGAGGAGTCGGACGACATGGTGATGGGCTACACGGGACCCGATCGACGGCGCGGCGGCCCGGATCGGCGCAACCCGGACGCACGCGTGAGGATCCTGCTGGTGGATGACCACGCGCTGTTCCGACTGGGCATGCGCCAGATCCTCGACCAGGAGCCCGACTTCGACGTGGTCGCCGAGGCCGATGACCCGCGCTCGGCGTTCGATGCCGCCGAGGAGCATGACCCGGACATCATCCTGCTCGACCTGTCCATCCCGGCGCCCGGGGGGATCGAGACCACGCAGCGCATCAAGCGGGAGGTGCCCGGCGCGGGCATCATCGCCCTCGCGGTCGCCGAGGACGAGGACCAACTGTTCGACGCGATCAAGGCCGGTGCGGCCGCCTTCATCCTCAAGGACATCGGTCCGGACGACCTGGTGACCATCATCCGCCGCGTCAACGGCGGCGAGTACCTCATCAACGACAAGGTGTTCGCGCGGCCCGCGGTGGCAAGCAGGGTCCTCAAGGAGTTCCGAGAGCTGGCGGTGTACGGGCAGGAGGCCGCGCCGATCTTCGCGCCCCTCTCGCCACGCGAGGTGGAGATCCTGGACAACATCGCCAAGGGCATGACCAACAAGCAGGTCGCGTACTCGCTGTCCATCAGCGAGCAGACCGTCAAGAACCACATGAGCTCCATCCTGCGCAAGCTGTCGGTCAATGACCGGACCCAAGCGGTGGTCTATGCCATGAAGCAGGGCTGGATCAGGATCCCGGAGGATTGACCACGGACATCGACGGTTCGGGTCGATCCCACGGGGCTCCAGACATGCCCACCCATGAGCCACCGCGTCCCGATGCCGGGAGTGACGAGCGCGAGCGGGCGCTCCTGGCCGCCATCGATGCCATCCGGGGCGCCATCACTGACGACGTGACGGGGCTCGATGCCGAGCTGGGCGAGATCGACATGCTCACCAGCCAGGCCACGACGGAGGCGGAGCGCCACGAGGAGCGGCGCGCGCGCGCCGAGGACAGGGTCACCGCCCTGGAGCGCGACCCCGGGGCGGACGCCCGGGAGCTTCGGGAGGCCCGCAACCAGCTCCTGACCCAGATCCGCCGGGCCGCCCTGTTCGAGGCGCAGCAGCAGTTGCTCGAGGGCAAGCAGCGGACCCTCCAGCGATTCCGCGACCGTCTGGCCCGAGCGGAGGAGGACCTGCGATCGGTGCGCGCGAGCGCCGTCCGGGGTGGCGGCGGGGATGCCGGGTTCGCGACCGCGCTCACGGTCAGGCCCCCCGCCAGCGGCGGCGATGCCACCGACCCGAGCGTGCTGCTGCGGGCCCAGGAGGAGCTCCGACGAGAGATCGCGCGCCAGATGCACGATGGCCCGGCCCAGAGCCTCGCGAACATCGCGCTCCAGGCAGAGATCGTGCTACGACTGGCCGGTCGCGGAGACCCCCGGACGCAGGGCGAGCTGGACCAGCTGCGGGTCATGGTGGAGCACGCCCTCGCGGCGACCAAGGAGTTCATCTTCGACGTCCGACCCATGGTGCTCGACGACCTGGGGCTCATGCCCACGCTCCGTCGGACAGCCCTCGACCGGGGCAGCCGGGCGGGTGTGGAGATCGACCTCGACTCCCAGGGGAGCGAGCGCCGCCTCCCCCAGGACATGGAGAGTGGCGTCTTCCGACTCATCGACGACGCCATCAACGGCTACCTTGCGCTCCGGCCCTCCCGCATCGCGGTCCGCCTTGACTGGGGGGAGCATCGACTGGGCGTCATGATCCGTGCCGCCTGGATCGCGGACTCCCACACGCCCGGTGTCACGACACCTTCGCCACTGCCCGAGGACCTGCCTCCCGCGCTGCGCAAGATGATCGAGCAGGCGCGCGACCAGGATCGGCGGACCGTCTCCAGCGCCCACACGCTGCCCCAGGACCTGCTCATCGACCTCGGCGACCGGGCGCGCGTCATGGGCGTTGGCCTCCAGGTCAGCAGCGACGGCACGACGGTGGAACTGACCGTCCGCACCACCTGACCAGCGCGGCCCAGGCGCCCGCGTCCGTCGCGGCCGGCTGGGACCCACGAGCATCGGGGGGATGACCTCCGGCCCATAGGTAATCCCGAGCCTGCCATCCAGTGTCTGCGCCACGTCGGACAGCTGGAGGCCTCTCGCACGGCGCCGGATCGGCTGCCCGACCCTGTAATCGACCGCCCGAGGGCGGATCTTCGGGGAAAGGAGGTGATCACGACGATGACGGCTCTCATCAAGCGCCTGTCCTCACCCGGTCAACGCGCCGAGCTTGGGCAGGGTCTGGCCGAATATGCACTCATCCTCACGTTCATCGCGGTAGTCCTCGTCGTCGCTCTGGCATTCTTCGGCGGGCAGCTCAATACGATGTTGAGCAACGTCGGCACGAGCATCTGACGCCGATCCCCTCGCACCCTCGAAGGGCGGGCGCTCCCCCGGGAGCCCCGCCCTTCTG
>DAOTUX010000167.1:0-2182 GCA_034436475.1 Chloroflexota bacterium
TAGCAGGCATCGCCGCGCACGCCGATCACCAGCCATTGCAGGCCCTCGGGGTCCTTGCCCGCGGTCACGGCGCGGACCCTCTGGAATGGGAGCTCCTCGTCGACCGAGAGCGTGGCGCGGATGCCCTCTGAGAGGGTCAGCACGATGGCGGTGCGACCGGCCCTGGGTGGGCTGAATCCCAGCCGGTCGGCCACCTCGTTGACGGGCATCACCCGGACCACCGAACGGGCGCCCACGTCATCCAGCCCACGCCGTGGCGTGAGCTCCAGGTAGACATGGTCGAAACCGGGCCGGACTCCCCAGCGCACGCGGGCGACGCTCCAGCCACGAGCCTGCGGGTCCTAGATGGCCAGCGACCTGCCGTCGCAGACGTAGGTGCCCGCAGGTGGTGGTGTCGGGAGGTCGTCGAGTGGCGGAGTCCCGGCGGGCGCTGTCGTGGCGGTCCGGGTGAGCGTCGGGCGAGGGGTGACCCTCGGTCTCGCAGTGGGCGCGAGCGTGCCCTGGTCGGTCGGCTGAGGTTCCAGGGTGGGCGCCCCGGTCACGCGTGCGTTCGTCGAGCGGGGTGACGCAGACCCGAGCGCGGTCCGCGGGGTGGCCGTGGGTGACGGGCCACCCAGCACGCCCCCGAACACGATGGCAGCACCCACCACGGCCGCGACCACGATGAGCCCGATGCCTGCCGCGGCGAGCCGCCGACCACCTCCGCTCGCGCGCCCCGACGACGCGCCGACGACCGGGCGTGGCGTGCCTGCCACCGTCCCGACAGCCGGGTCCAGCGCGCTGCCGCAGCGCTGGCAGAAGGCCCTGCCCGACGGGTTCGCAAGACCGCAGGTGCGACAGCTGACGCCTCCGCCAGGGGGCGGCGCCACGAATGGGGCGGGGGCCATCGGCGGGTACTGGGCCACCGGCGGGTGCGGGAGCACCGGCTGCGGCGACGCCGGCGGCACAGGCCCAGGGCCGGGGCCGACGGACAGGGGGTCCGCGCTGGTCGCAGGGGTCTGAGGGCCCGAGGACGCCGGACCGGAGGGCGACCCACCGGAATCCGTGGCGGACCATCCGAGGTAGCGACCGCAGCGACCGCAGAACTCGTCCCCCGGCTCGTTCTGGAAGCCGCACTGCAGACACGAGATGCGATCGCCCAATCCGCCCGCTCCATGCGACGTGACCGCCTCGCAGTCTAGCCCGTGACCGCCTCGCAGTCCGCCGGCTCAGCGCTGGATGTCGACGATGAGCTTTGCCTGGGTGGTCCGATCGGAGCCATCGCGCCAGTCGTTGGCGACGAGACGGGCGCAGCCATCCCCGGCCACGCCGATGACGGCATGGACCAGGCCCTCGTCATCGGTGCGGGCCTCGAGGCTGGCGAGGGACGTGAGCCCGGGGCGTGCCTCCATTGCCGAGCGCAGGCTCAGGGGCCCGTCGAACGTGATGACCAAGGCCCTGTCACCCTCGGGGGTCGCGACGCCATACCGCGACGCGGCGCGCCCCGGTCGCAGGAACTCCATGCGCACGACGGCCCCCTTGCGGGCCGAGCCTTCGAGACGCGTGAGGTCGAAGGCGAGGCGGTCGAACGAATCCTGGCGGCCCCAGCGCGCCTTGGCGATTCTCCAGCGGCCCTGGAGCGGGTCCTGGATGGCCGCCTCGTCACAGGTCCACCCGGTGCGGGTGGGCGGGGGCTCGGCCGTGGGACGGTCGGCCGGCTCGTCCGTGGGGGCGCCCGTGGGTCCCTCGGTCGGATCGACGGAGGGGTCATCGGTGGCCTCGCCGGGTGGTGCCGGCTCGTCCGTGGGCATCGCGTCACGGGTCGGCGCGGGCATCACGCTCGCGCCCGGGACGCCACTGCTCGCGGCACTGACAGGGGGCGTGCCGCTCGTGGCTCGGCCTCCGGCCGTGGTCGTGGTGGTCTCAAACCCGCGGAGCACGAGATAGCCCACGATGCCGGCGATGACCACGATGGCGACGAGCCCCAGGAGGGCGGCGATGCCGGCCCCGCGATCCGACGGGAGCTCGGCGCGCCGCCGGGTGGTGCCACGGACCGGGTCCCTCGGGCCACCGAGGGGCAGACCGCAGTCCCGGCAGAAGCGCGCGGTGACGTCATTGCGCAGATGGCACGCGGGGCAGACGATGAACGGAGGGGTCTGCGCCTGGCCCTTGGCCGTCGGCGTCACCCGCCGACCGGGGAGCC
>DAOTUX010000168.1:0-15325 GCA_034436475.1 Chloroflexota bacterium
CCCGCCTGGCCCTGAAGCGCCGCTCGCCACCGGGCTGGGTCACCACGACAGTCGGCACGCCTCGCTGCCGCTCGGTGGCGTCGACCCGAATGCGCAGCCGCTGGCCCCGACCGGGGGTGGGGTCCGACACGCTGATGCGGTATGCGCCGACGTACACGGTGCGCTCGACGCGCATCGTGCCCGTGCTCGTGGTGGCGGTGATGACCACGTCATACGACCCGGATGGGACGAAGGTGCCCGACGTGGCTCGACCGCCCCACGCCCATTCGTGGCCCCCCTTGGCCTGGGTCCGGTCGGCGCGCGCCTGGACCACTCGGCCCTCGGCGTCACGGACGGCGATGCCCACCCGGGCGCGTGTCCTCAGGGTGTACCTGAAGCGCACGGACCGACCCTGCCCGTCGCGATCGGCCGCGTGGAGCGCGCTCGCGGAGCCGCGGAGTCGCCCGAGCGTGGTGAGCACGACCGCGGTGAACCGGCTCGACCCGCTCCGGTTGCCGGCACGGTCACGGGCCGTCACCGTCACGTCGTAGCGGCCGTCACGGGCGATGCGCCCGTCATCATCCCGTCCGTCCCAACTGACCACGCCCCTGCCTCGCTCGGCATCCCGTGTGATGACCCGCACCAGCCGACCACCGCGGGTCCGGACCTCCGTGCGCACGCGGGCCCTCTCGGAGAGCGTCCGCCGCACCCGCAGGGAGTCACCAGAGCGGTCGCCGTTGGGCGTGAGCGTGAGGGTGTCGCCCGCGATCGCTGTGCCGTCCCCCCGCTGCAAGGCGAGCTCGGGGGCCTCGCGATCGGGCGGGGGAGGCTCGTAGGTCGTGCCCGCGCCCTCCCGGAACGCGGAGGCGCGCATCGTCAGGTCACCCGTCAGCGCCCGATAGTGCCCGCGCCTCGGATGGGGGTCCAGATGGAGGCGCGCCCAGCCCACCCGCCGCGAGTCGCGGTAGTAGTCCCGCCGGCCCACGAAGCCGTCATAGGCCATGAGGGCCGTGCCGGTGCGGGCCTTGAAGATCCGGTCCATCGTGTCGTCGGTGCGCATGAGCGCCTTGGGCAGGTTGACGTCCTGGTCGGTGCCGTAGGCGAACACGGCGCGCGCGCCGATGTCGAGGAACCCGGCCGCGAAGTTGTCCACGCGCGGCACCGCGACCGATCGGCGGAATTCAGGACCCATGTACTCCTGGCCGTTGCCGGCCGCGTAGCACAGGTGATACAGCAGCACCACCGCGTTCCGGGCCAGCCGGACGCGCTTGCGCAGTCGGTCGGCGCCCTGGTAGTCGACCGGCGAGCGCACGCCGACTCGAGGGTTGAGCCCGAGGCCGTTGTGCGTGTCGTCCCCCGACCCGTTGGGACCGGGATTGCCATTGCCGTGGCCCAGGTAGACCACGAGACTCGCGCCCTGGAGCGCGGGCACCACGCGCTTCCACGTTGCCTTGGGCGTGATGATGCTCACGACCCGCATGCCCGCCGCCGCCGCCTGCCTGGCGATCCGCTGGGCGTCCTCCTTGTTGGCCTTGTCGAGACCGGAGGGCCCCACGATGATGACCGCCTTCGGGCGGGGGCCGGCGGCCGCGATCGGGCTGAGCGCACCCGTCGCGGCGATGATCGTGAGCACCAGTGCCAGCGCCAGCCACAGGCGTCGCGGGCGCATCGAGGGCCGGTCATGTGGCTCGGTCGCGGCCGGGCTGACCCGCGCTGGCTCGGGCAATACGTCGCCTCCTCTCTTGCCGGAGCGTCGCGTGGCCGCACGCGACGACGGTGGGGCTGTGGCCGCCGACCGGGCGCAGGAACTGGGGTCCGGTGCCGGGGAGGGATGCCGCGGGGCATGCTTGGGCGGTCGCCATCGACGACCCGATCCCGACCGGTCCACGGCTCGACTGGGCAGCCGGACGGGGCATGGCGTTCGCGGACGCCGGGCCGGCGATCGCGGGCCGCGCCACGAGGGCGCCTGGGACGCCCCCGCCTCCCTCGGCCGGATGACGTCGTCCCGTGTCGGACGGCTGTTCGGTTGTCCCTTCTCTCCCGATGCGGGCGCATCGGCCTCGGAAGGCAGGATACCGACGGGTCGGGTGCGTGTCTCGACGTTCGCGCAGGGCGTTCGTCAGGGGAGCGGGCCGTACTCCGGGCCCCGTGGCATCAGGGGACGCCGCCAGACGCTCGGCGTGACGACGTACGCTATGGGCATGGCAGTGTCGATCTCTTCGCCAGATGCCGCGGTCGTGCGCCGAGCCCCCAAGGTGCTGCTCCACGACCACCTCGACGGCGGGCTGCGACCAGCCACAGTGATCGACCTGGCGCGTGCGACCGGGTACGCGGCGCTACCGACCGAGGACGCCGAGCGCTTGGGCGCGTGGTTCCGGCAGGGCGCTGACCGGAAGAGCCTCGAGTCGTACCTGGAGGGCTTCCGCCATACCGTGGGCGTGATGCAGACGCAGGCGGCCATCGAGCGCGTCGCCGCGGAGTGCGCCGAGGACCTCGCGGCCGATGGCGTGGTGTACGCAGAGGTCCGCTACGCCCCGGAGTTGTCGACGCAGCAGGGCCTTGGCCTCGACGCGGTCATGGATGCCTGGCTCGCCGGGTTCCGGCGGGGTGCGGCCGCAGCCGAGGCCGCGGGCCACCCCATCGTCATCCGGGCCATCGTGACCGCGATGCGCCAGTACGCCCGCTCCGTGGAGATCGCGGAGCTGGCGGTCCGCTACCGGGATATGGGCGTGGTGGGCTTCGACATCGCCGGGCCGGAGGCGGGCTTCCCGCCGAGCCGGCACCTCGACGCCTTCCAGCTCATCCATCGGGCGGACTTCCACGTGACCATCCACGCCGGGGAGGCATTCGGCCTGCCCTCGATCTGGGAGGCGCTCCAGTGGTGCGGTGCCGAGCGCCTGGGGCACGGCGTCCGGATCGCGGACGACATCGACCAGGCGCCCGACGGGCGCTACACGCTGGGCCGCCTCGCGGCGTTCGTGCGTGACACGCGTGTGCCCCTCGAGATGTGCCCCACGTCCAACGTGCATACCGGTGCGGTGGCATCCATCGAGGAGCATCCGGTGGACCTCCTGCGCCGCCTGCGCTTCCGCGTGACCGTGAACACGGACAATCGGCTCATGAGCGGCGTCACCTTGAGCAGCGAACTGGGGCTGCTGGCCAGGACGTTCGGCTTCGGGCTCTCCGAGCTGCAATGGCTGACCCTCAATGCCATGAAGAGCTCGTTCCTCTCATTCGTTGAGCGACTGCTGCTCATCAATGGCGTCATCAAGCCCGGCTATGACCGGCTCATGGCGCAGGAGGCCGCTGCCGCGCCCACGCTCGCCTGACCGGGGATTGCCTCAGGCCGCCGCGGGCCATGCTGCCGCTCGGCCCTCGGCGCGGGGCGGTGGGCTCGACGCGATCTCGACCACTGTCGCGCACGCGTCACAGCGCGCCTGTGTGGCGGCTGCCGTGTCCAGCGCCAAGGGGACCTCGTGCTCGCACCAGGGGCAGTGGAACGTGACCATCGGCTGACCTCCGCTCGGGGGACCCAGGTCGGGTCGCCAAGCGGATCGTCACGCGGACGCGTGCCACCTAGGGTGGCACGCACACGGCGGGGTCCGGGTCGGCTCGGCAGGGTGCTGGGGCACATGCCGCGACACGGAAGACCCGGAGGACCCTCCGCGGTACCGTCCGATTGGCTGGCAAGCCAGCCGCCGATCGGCGACCACGTGGCCCCTCCGGGCTGATGCCACCATACCGGACCCCCTTCATCGCCACAAGGACGCGCATCCACGGGATCGGCTCGGAGCGTCCGAGATATCCACGATCCATCCACCGCGCATGGTGGGATCCGCGCAGCAGGGCCGTGCCGCGCGCTCCCGGGAGGGTCTCTCGGCGCGCTCCGCGGCGACGGGCCATCATGGCGCGATCCCGCCACCGCCCGGAGTCCCATGTCCATCCAGTCCCCTGCGAGCCAGCCCCCCGTGGGCTCGCCCGAGCCATCGCCCGACCGTCCCCGCATCGTCACCCGACACAGCACGACCTCCTGGGGCATGACCCCGCGCCCGCGCGCTGTCCGTGTGACACGCGCGACCGGCGTCCTGCTCGCACTGTCCCTGGGCTTGGCCCTGGGCGCGGCACGGCTGGCGCCCACCCATCCGGCGCTTGCCGCCGAGCCCTCCCTCCGTCCGGCCGCATCGGGCGAGGTCCCGACGCCCCGACCGTCGCGGGCGGAAGGCAGCGAGGTCCCGACTGACTTCGACCTGTTCTGGGAGGCCCTGCGGATCGTCCGGGACAACTTCGTGGACACCGGCGCGCTCACCGACCAGAACCTCACGCAGGGTGCCATCCGGGGCATGGTGGACGCGCTCGGCGACACGGGTCACACCGCATACCTCACCGCGGAGGAGGTGCAGGCGGAGATTGACGCGCTCGACGGGCGGGTCATCGGCATCGGCGTCTCGGTGGACACCCGCGGTGGGGTGCCGGTCATCATCTCGGTCTTCCCGGGATCCCCCGCCGCAGGTGCCGGCCTGCGCTCCGGTGACGTCATCGAGTCCGTCGACGGCCGACGTGTGGACCGAGTCGGGATCGCCGACCTCATCGACCGCGTCCGGGGCGAGCCTGGCACCACGGTCACCCTGGGCATCCTGCGTCAGGACGGCTCCCGGGAGGACGTCCCGATCGTGCGCGCCGAGGTGAGCATCCCGCCTGTCGCATGGTCGATGGTGCCCGGCACGAGCGTCGCGGTCGTGGGCATCACCCAGTTCTCCGATGGGGCCTCGCGCGAGGCTCGGCGGGCCGTCCGCCGTGCGATCGCCGAAGGCGCCACGGGCGTGGTGCTCGACCTGCGCGGGAACCCCGGGGGCCTCGTCCATGAGGCCATCGGGGTCGCGCGCCTGTTCCTGCCCAAGGGCAGCGTGGTCTATCTTGAGGAGGGTCGCGACGGGCAGCGGCGCAGGGTGACCACGCCGGATGAGGCCGTCGCGCCGGACGTGCCGCTGGTCGTGCTCATCGACGAGGGGAGCGCAAGCTCCGCGGAGATCGTGGCGGCCGCGCTCCGGGATGCGGGGCGCGCCAGGCTCGTGGGCCAGCGGACCTTCGGGACGGGAACCGTGCTGGGGTTCTTCCCGCTGTCGGACGGCTCCGCGATCCGCCTGGGGACCCTGCGCTGGTTGACGCCCGAGGGTGTCAGCGTGTTCGAGACGGGCCTCCCACCGGACGTCCCGGTCAGGCTGCCGGCGACCGGCGCCATCCTCGACCCGGGCTCGGTCGGCGACATGGGTCCGCGCGCCTTCCGCCGGTCGGGGGACAGCCAACTGCGTCGCGCGGTGCGACTCCTGACCCGCGACCCGCGCGGCACGCCGCGACCAGCGGTCGTGTCACCCCCGCCCGCGGCACCGGTGGCCGATGCGAGCGCGCCCAGCACGGCCGCCTCGGAAGCCCCACCATCGTCCGTGGGGGCACGAGAATGACAGGGGAGGGGCGCTCGCCATGAAGGTCCTGCTCATCGGCGTGGGCACGGTCGGGGAGGCCATCGCGCGCCTGAGCGCGGGCCGGCCCTGGCTGGAGCGAATGGTGCTCGCGGACCACGACATCGATCGCGCAAGGCGGGTCGCGGCGGTCGTCGGGGACGCCGCGAGCCACCCCGTGGCGCGCATCGACGCCTCTGATGCCGAAGCGGTCGCGGAACTGGCGCGCGCCCAGGACGTGGACCTGGTGATGAACGCCGTGGACCCACGGTTCCTGATGCCCATCTTCCGGGGTGCCCTGGCCGCGGACGTGGACTACATGGACATGGCGGTGAGCCTGTCCGAGCCCCATCCCACCGACCCGTACCGACTGCCCGGTGTCAAGCTCGGTGACCGCCAGTTCGAGCTCGCGAGCCGCTGGGAGGAGCGGGGGCGGCTCGCGCTCGTTGGGGCGGGCATGGACCCGGGGCTGTCCGAGGTGTTCGCGGCCCACGCTCGCAAGCACCTGTTCGATGAGATCGACGAGCTCAACGTCCGAGACGGCGGCGACCTGCGCATCGAGGGGTATCGCTTCGCCACGGTGTTCTCCATATGGACGACCATCGAGGAGTGCCTCAACCCGCCCATCGTGTGGGAGCGGGGCCGTGGCTTCTTCACCCTCGAGCCCTTCTCGGAGCCGGAGCGCTTCGTGTTCCCGGAGGGCATCGGGCCCGTCGAGTGCGTCCATGTCGAGCACGAGGAGGTGACGCTCCTGCCGCGCTGGGTCGACGCGCGTCGGGTGACCTTCAAGTACGCCCTTGGCGATGAGTTCATCGGCGTGCTTCGCACGCTCCACGCGATCGGGCTCGACCGGAATGACCCCATCCGTGTGCGGGACGTCGAGGTGCGACCCCGCGACGTGGTCGCGGCGCTGGTGCCGGACCCGGCCACGCTGGGCGAGCACATGCGTGGTCGGGCGGTGGTGGGCACGCACGTGACGGGCATCCGTGACGGTCGACCGCGCGAGGTCTACCTGTACCAGATGTGCGATGCCCAGGAGACGATGGCCCGCTTCGGTCTCCAGCCAGTGGCGTGGCAGACCGGCTTCAACCCGGTCGTGGCGATGGAACTGCTGGCCGAGGGCGTCTGGCAGGGCGCCGGTGTGCTCGGCTGCGAGGCGTTCGACCCCGACCCCTATCTCGCGATCCTCGATCGCGACGGCATCCACCACGCGATGGTCGAGATCGAGCCGGGCCGCGCGACCGCCTGATGCGCCTGGGGCCACTGGCCCCCGCCGCGTGGCGCCCGACGACCCGGTCTGCGGGCGCCCGTCGTGCCCGCGCCCTGGTCAGTCGGCGCGCACCTCGATCACGCGGTAGCGAACCTGGCGTCCCGGCGCCTGGACCACGACCTCGTCGCCGGCACGTCGCCCCACGAGCGCCCGACCCACCGGAGACGCATCCGAGATGCGCCCCTCGAGCGGGTCCGCCTCGGACGGGCCCACCAGGTGGAGCGTGCTCCGCTCGCCCTCGACCTCCACGTCCACCCGAGAGCCCAGGTGGACCATACCGGAGTCCCGTGTCGTGATGACGACGGCGTTGCGAAGGGTCTGCTCGATCTTCTGGACGCGTCCCTCGAGGAACGACTGCTCGCGCCGAGCGGCCTCATAGTCGGCGTTCTCGCGCAGGTCGCCCAGCTCTCGCGCCTGCTTCACGCGCAGGATCACCTCAGGCCGCCTCACGGTGGTGAGCTCCTGGAGCTCCTGCTGGAGCGTGGCCAGACCCGACGCCGTCAGCTGCGCCGCGGGTGGCGCGTTGGCTGGCCGAGGGGCGGCCTTCGGACTGGTCACACGCGCACGCGACGACGCAGCCCTGGGGGGTGTGCGCGGCGACGCGGCACCGGGTGCCCGACGCGGCGGCGACACGGGCCGCCCGGCCGATGACCCAGGGGCTGCCCGGGGGCTCGTGGCCGCCCTCGCATCGCTCTCGGCGAGCAGCGAGCCCGTGATGCCGGTGTGCTTGGCCTCACCGGTCGCCGCGGTCAGGTTCGCCCACGGCAGGATGGGACCAGAGGCGCCCAGGCGCTGAGCAGCCCCGGCATCGGTGTCAGCCGCGATGGCATCGATGAGACCGTCCTCATACTCCTCGGGGGATGCGGTCTCTGCCCACCAGATGCGCAGTTGGTCCCGGTCGAGCAGCGTCCACAGCCAGTGACCACCCGCGTGTGGCCTGCGGTCCCCCAGGGGCGTCGCGAAGAGCGAGGCAGCCCGCGCGCTGAGGGTCTTGGCCGTCCGGCCCACGTACACCACGGTCTGCTGCGGCAGCCAGAAGGCGGCCAGGCGATCGGCCAGTTGCGTGGGCGTCGGTCGCTCGCTGTCGAGTCGCAGGCCCGGGACCCGCTCGATCCACGCCCGGACCACCGTGACGTCGATGCGAGCCGCGTCCAGACGCGCGGGTACCTCGACCAGCAGCACGCCGGGAGCCCGGCTGCGGACTGGCTCACCCCAGCGTGTGGGGCCATCGGGCATCAGGTCGAGCGAGCGCAGGAGCGCCACGGCGGAACGAGGGGAGGACATGACAGACAGGGTGACACAGCGCGCCAGCGCGCGCGTCCGACCACTGGCGCGCACGGATCGATCGCGGTAGCCTGTCGGTCGTTCCACGGCGACCGGGGCCAGCCGTGTCCGACCATGCGAGGTGTCGTCCGGTCATGCCATCCTCCTTGACGACGGATGCGCGGCGCGATGTGCTGCGCCGCGACGAGGCGGCCGCGCGTGCCGCGCGCATCCGCGATGTCACCTATGAGCTGACGCTGACACTGTGCGCCGGCTCTGACCTGTACACCGGAAGCGCCGTGATCGCGTTCGACCTCCTGCCGGGTGACGGGCCGGCGTGGCTCGACCACACCGCCAGTGCCGGTGAGCCGACGGTGCTGGTCGATGGCGAACCGCTCGTCGGTGCGCAGATGGGCCATCGGATCGAGCTGCCCCATCACCTGCCACCTGGCCGGGTCGAGGTCCGGGTCGAGTACCGACACGCATACGACCGCACGGGTGACGGCCTCCACCGGTTCGTGGACCCCGAGGATGGGACCGAGTACGTCTACTCCAATTTCCAGCCCTTCGAGGCCCATCGCCTCTTCCCGTGCTTCGACCAGCCGGACATCAAGGCCCGGTACCTGGTGACCGTCGATGCGCCGGCCCACTGGGTCGTGGTGAGCGCGACGCAGGCGCAGGTGGAAGCATTGCCCACGGGTGGGCGACGCCATCGCTTCGCCCCCACGCCACCCTTCAGCACCTACCTGCTGCCCGTGATCGCGGGCGAATGGCACGCCGTCCGCGAGGAGCGCGATGGCCTGAGCCTGGGGCTGTATGCCCGGCGCTCGATGGCCGGGCTCCTGGAGCGCGAGGCGGCCGAGCTGTTCGAGGTGACACGCCAGGGGTTCGCCTGGTACACGACGCTGTTCGAGCAGCCCTACGCGTTCGGTGAGAAGTACGATCAGCTGTTCGTGCCGGAGTTCAACGCCGGCGCCATGGAGAACGTCGCCGCCGTGACGTTCCACGATTCGTTCCTGTTCCGCGACCCACCCACCGAGCCGGAGCGCCTGACGCGTGCCGAGGTCGTGCTCCATGAGCTGGCGCACATGTGGTTCGGTGACCTGGTCACCATGCGCTGGTGGGACGACCTGTGGCTCAACGAGTCGTTCGCGACGTTCCTGTCCTTCCTCGCGCTCGACGAGGCCACTCGCTTCCGTGCCGCCTGGCAAGCCTTCAACGGCACGCTCAAGCCCCTGGCGTACCGGGACGACCAGCGTGTCACCACGCACCCCATCGCCGCCGAGGTCAGGGACACTGACGAGGCGGAGCTGGGCTTCGATGGCATCACCTACGAGAAGGGTGCATCGGTGCTCAAGCAACTCGTCGCGACCATCGGGCGCGCGGCGTTCCAGGACGGCGTCCGCGAGTACTTCCGACGCCATGCCTGGGGGAACGCCACGCTCGCTGACTTCCTGGACGCCCTGGGGGATGCCGCTGGACGTCCGCTCCATGACTGGGCGGGCCTTTGGATCGGCACCGCGGGTCTCAACACCATCGAGGCCACCTGGGACACGCACGAAGGTCGCATCAGCCGTTTCACCCTCGCGCAGGGGGCGCCCACGGCGCATCCCACCCTTCGGCCTCACACCATGACCATCGCGCTGCTCGATCCCACGCTGGGCGGGGACGCGCTCACCACGCAGGTCGCGCACATCGATGGACGATCCGCGGAGGTCCCGGCCCTCGTCGGGCTGCCCGTGCCCGCCTTCGTCCTCCCGAACCATGAGGACCACGACTACGCCAAGGTGATGCTCGACCCTGTGTCGGTCGCGTTCGCGCGCGAGCGTCTGGACGAGATCGAGGACCCCTTCCTCAGACAGCTGGTGTGGACGTCGCTGTGGGACATGGTCCGGGATGCTCGCCTGGCGTCGAGCGAGTACCTCGCGATGATCCGACGGCATGGTCCGCGCGAGACCGACGCGACACTCCTGGACGCGATCCTGGAACAGGCGCTACCAGTGCTCCGTCGCTACGTCCCCGAGTCTCGCATCGAGGACGAGAGCCGCGCGCTGGTGGCCACGGCACGTGCTGTGATCGCGGAGGCTGGACGCGAGGAGGACGATCGACGGGTCTGGCTGCGCTTCGCGATTGCGGCTGCCGACACGCCCGACGACGTGGCCGCGCTGGGCGACCTGGTGGACGACGGCGCGTCGGACGGCCTGCCCATCGACCAGGAGATGCGCTGGGGCGTCGCCATCAAGGCCAGCTCGCTGGACCTGCCGGGTGCGGCCGACCGGCTCGCGGTCGAGCATGCGCGTGATGGCTCCGACCGAGGGCAGCGCGAGGCGATCAGGGGCAGCGTCTCGGTGCCTGACGGTCGAGCCAAGGACGCTGCCTGGGAGCGCATCCATGGGGAGGGCTACGGCTCGGACTACCTGACGCGTGCCGCGCTCTCCGGTTTCGTGTGGCGCTCCCAGCGAGCCCTGTTGGAGCCGTGGCACGAGCGGTTCTTCGAGCGGGTCCGAGGCGTGTATCGCGAGCGGGACCTGGGTTTCGCGCAGGCGTACCTGCGCTGGCTCTATCCCGCCACATGGGGGGAGCCGGCCGTGGCGGAGCGCTCCACGCGTCTGCTCCACGACCTTGGCCCCGACGAGGTCCAGCTCCGCCGCCATGTGATGGAGGCGCGCGACGACCTGGAGCGGGTCATCCGGGTGCGCGCCTTCGCGGAGTCGGTCCCCGGCTGACGACCGGGGTCATGGGCGTAGCCCCGGCGCACCGAGGGCCGGTCGCGCCGTGGGCGATGCGCTGAGCCACGCGACCGACCGTCGCTCGCGGGGGTGGCCGCGGACCGTTCGGTAGCTCGTACGCGTGCCTTGGCACGACCCCGGCGTGTGGCCAGGCGGGCTCAGCGCGCGGCGGCCGCCCGAGGTCGCCGCGATCCCGCGGAGGCCCGGCCGCGGCTCGACCCACCCGAACGAGCGGAGCGCGCGGGCACGACGGCTCGTGGGTCAAGTTCGAAGCCGCGCACCTGTCGCAGCGGCAGGTCGCGCTTGAGCAGCTTGTTGACGTTCCTGAGTTGCTCCTCCTCGTCGAGCGAGACGAGCGAGATGGCATGCCCGGTCATCCCGGCACGCCCGGTGCGCCCGATGCGGTGGACGTAGTCCTGCGCGTGGTAGGGCAACTCGAAGTTGACCACCTGGGGCAGGCCCTCGATGTCCAGGCCACGAGCCGCGACGTCCGTGGCCACCAGCACCCGGACCTCGCCTGACTTGAACTCCTCGAGCGCCCTCTCCCGGTCCGCCTGGCTGCGATCGCCGTGGATCGCCGTCGCGTCCACGCCCACCCGGTCGAGCCACGCGGCCAGCCGTGCCGCCATGTGCTTGGTGCGCGTGAACACGAGCACCTGTCGCAGGTCACGGCTGCGCACCAGGTGCGCCAGCAGGTCACGCTTGCGGTCCGCGTCCACGAGGTACACCACCTGCTCGACCGACTCGGCAGCGGACACCTTGGGTGCGACGTCCACCTGCTGCGGGTCGTGCAGCAGGGAGTGCGCGAGGGCGCGCACCTCCGGGTCGAACGTGGCGCTGAACAGGAGGTTCTGGCGCTTGGGCGGCAGGAGCGCGATGATCCGCCGGATGTCCTCGATGAAGCCCATGTCGAGCATCCGATCGGCCTCGTCGAGCACCAGGACCTCCACCTGACCGAGGTTGACGGTGCGACTGCCGGCATGGTCGAGCAGGCGGCCCGGGGTGGCGACAAGGATCTCGATGCCGCCCAGGAGCTGCTTCTCCTGGGGTGGCATCGGCACCCCGCCGTAGACCACCGCGATGCGCAGCGGGAGATGGCGCCCATACGCCTGGAAGCTCCGCTCGACCTGGACCGCGAGCTCGCGGGTGGGCGTCACGACGAGCGCCCGCACCGGATGGCGTGCGGGCGAGAAGCTGGTGTTGGCATGGGCCTTGAGGCGCTCGAGGATGGGCAGCGCGAAGGCCGCGGTCTTGCCCGTGCCGGTCTGGGCGCGGGCCATGATGTCCTGCCCGGCGAGGACGATCGGGATGGACTGCTCTTGGACCGGCGTGGGGGTGCTGTAGCCCTCGTCGGCCACGGCACGCAGGATCTCCGGGCTCAGGCCCAGGTGGTCGAATGACACGCTGATGCTCCGTCGGTTGCCGCGACCCACCTGGGGCTCGGTCCAGGGTCGGGCGGGATGGCTGTGAGCTGCGTGGCATGGACGTCGACCGAGGGACGTCGCCGCTGTTCCTGTTGGTGGGAGTCTACGCGGTCACGGCTCAAGTGCGTGGGACGAGGCGGAAGGCGGGCCCCGCACCCAGTCGCTCGGCGGGGGTGCCGTAGCGGAGGATGAGGGCGACCACGACCGGGCCGCGCCCCTCGTCGGGCAGGCGACGGACCTCGTACTCGGCACTCACCGCGCCGAGCGTCGCGCGGCATGTGCCGGCTGCCTCCAGGTTGCGTGCCCATTGGGTGTGCTCGGATGAGGCCGCCACGAGCAGCGATCCGTCAGGTTCGGCGACATAGCCGACGGCGGTCCGTCGAGGCTCACCTGTGCGCCGGCCGGGGACCTCGATGACGAGCACGTCACCGGCTTCGGCCATCGCCATGGCGACCGGGTCGAGGCCGTCGACGGTCATGCGGCCGAGGGGCCCGTGGGCCCCGGTTCGGCAGCGAGGCCGTCGAGCGCATGCTCGAGGCGTGCCCGAAGCGTGAGCCCATCGAATCGACGACGATGGAGCCGCACCGATGGCGCGCTGCTGTCGAGCGCCTCGACAGCGTGGGCATGGGCGGTCATGGCCTCCCTCAGTCGAGCATGGAACCAGGCTCGCCGTCGCTCGGCGGCGCCCCCGGCGCCTGCCGTTCGTCCGACGTGCGCCGCATCCGCGAGCAGGCGCTCGATCCGGGCGGCGCAGCGACGCGCCTCGCGGTCCGCGGCGATCCAGGGTGGCACCGTGTCGTTGGTCCGAAGGAGGTGGAACGCGAGGCCCATCTCGCCCTCGCGGGGATCGTCATCGAGCTCCAGACGACGGCCTCGACCCGGCAGGTCGTCGAACTCGCCGGCCTCCTGCGCCTCGCGGATCAGCCGCTCGGTGATGGACTCCCACGTCGGCCCGATACGGACGCGACCGTCAGCGTCATGCCGCATGGCCGGGCGGCGAGGCTCATCCGGTCGGGTCAGTGGGCCGACAGGCTGGGCGCCCGCCGCTGCCGATGACTGCCGCAGATCGGGCAGGTGAGCGTGCCGGTCGCGTCGAGGGTCATATAGGTTGCGCACCCGTTGGTGACGCACAGGAGCCGCCTGCCCGCGGCCCGGTCGGCCGCGGAGCGCCGCAATCGGCGCTGGGCCACCGCGCGCTGTCCGAGCGCGGTGGAGGTGTTCATGGAACGAGTCAACATCTGGTCTGCTTCCTGGGGCCCTAGCGGATGCATGTGCCGGGCCGCCTGTCGGTGGGTGGTGGCCGCTCGACGGTCCAGTATCGACCGGAGCGGGTGCTTCGAGGTCCTTCGCGTGGCGCGGGAGCTGGTCAACCATCGCCCATCTGCGTTCGAACCGCGACCTACGATACCACGCCTCCTGGGAGACCGTGGCCCATGCCCCCGATCAGCGTCGTCCGACCCTTGCCGCGGCCTCGACCGCCACGAGCGAGACGACCAGGCCGAAGGCCATCATCGCGGCCCGGCGGATGCGCACCGAAGTGGGCACAGGTACCGGGTCGCGCTGGCTGCTCGGGTGATGGACGTGCAGGTGAGTCGTCTGGCCTGACGCGCCGCGACCCTCGGTCGGCTGCGTCGCTGATGGTCTTCGCAGCCAACTGCCGTGCACAAGGCTGGTGCGAACGACCACGCCGGGCACAGGGTCCGCCTCGCGCCACGGTGCATGGGCTACGGGCACCGGCCGTCCGAGGCCCGATCGCGAGCCCTGTGGCGTGCTCCGCGCCGATGGCGTGCCGGCGACCGGTCCCGCTGGGGCGATGCTGGTGGGACGCTGGGCCTCGCCCCGGACTGCGACACCCACGACCCGCCGGCCGGAGCCGGGCAGGGTGGCCACGGCACGGTCGGCCATGGAGCCGGCGCCTGCCCGTATGCGGGCCCTGAGGGACTCGCTCAAGGGCGCGCTGCCCGGCGACCAGGCGACCGGCGCTGATGGGGCGATGACCAGCAGGGTCGCGTGGGCCAGCGTTCGTAACACTCGATCCCCCGACATGTAGCGGAGCGGTGGACGTCGAAGGTACTACATCTAGTGGGACGGTGACAATGCGCACCGTGCGGTGCCTCGCCGGGGGCGCCCGCCGGATCAGGGGTGCCATCAGTTGGGCGCATGGGAGGCACCGATGCCCGACCGGCTCGTCGCCCTGTCCGCCGAGCGCCCTGCGCTCCATCGATCGCCCGGCTCGGAGGCCCGTCGGGGTGCAGCCAGTGGACGCTTGCCAGCAGGGTGTACGCTCTGTGTGGAGGTTGTGCCACCCGTGGCCATCGAACTTCGCCGCAGCCCTGTCAGGGATCGCAGGAGCACGATCGAGACGGTCCGGTTCGCCGGTCGCTCGAGTGTGTTGCCATGCACCGCGGACGAGACGCACGGGATGACGAACCTCGCGACCAGGCCCCGAGCGGGCAACATCAGCACTGACACGCGGGCTGGCTGATCAGGTCGGTCGGGGCATGAGCCCTGGCCGTTCGCCACCCAGCATCGAACGGAGGACCCACGTCATGGGCGGCGTGGGTCTCGTCATGTGCCGGTTCAGTCGTCCGGCCTGGGCGTGCCCTTGGGTGGATGGAAGGTGATGACCACGCTGCCGGGTCGTCCGACGGCCGCGGTGGTCATGATGTCGAACGCGCCGGGATACCGTTCCCGCAGACGCGTGTGCAGCCCACGGAGGGTGCGCTCCAGGAGCGCCTCATCGGCGATGCCCTGAGCCCAGCCCGTGAGCTCGACGGGGGTCCGGAACCGGGCGCGCACGTGGATCGCCTCGTAGCCATCCGCCTGCCACTCGATCCGGACCGACCCGTCCTGCTCGATCAGCATGCCCGTCCGCCCCTCCGATTGTCGCGGCATGCCAGCATCCAGCGACGCGCCACGCGGACTGTACGCCCGATGCGGCTGTCGGGGCCGATGACCGCTGTGTGCGTCCCCTCGTGCACCGGCCACGCCGACTGCCGCATGCGCCGAGCCACGAGGATGGGCTGGTCCGACGGGCTATGAACATGACAATCTTTGGCATGTCCAGCGCGTAGTCTCCTGGCGTCGCGTGACTGGCACCGGCCGGTCGCGCTGGAGGAACAGGCACATGGACGACGCGACACATGCTCACTCATGACCTGGCCACCACCGTGGTCGCGGAGCGCCAGCGTGCCATCCGCGACG
>DAOTUX010000169.1:0-4723 GCA_034436475.1 Chloroflexota bacterium
CGTGCTCCGCTCGGCGGATCCTCGGGCGGTGCCCTCGGTCGCCTGGGTGCACGTCGGTGCTCTGGCCGCCTGAGCGCCAGTCGGCCACCGCGCCAGGGGGCCGGTCGGCCCACCGTCGGGCGTGTCCACCAGTCACGAGAATCGCGGGCCGGCAACCGCCTGCCCCGCGGCGTCGCTCGCGGGCGAGGCCTCCGCGCCAGGGGGCCGGTCGGCCCACCGTCGGGCGTGTCCACCAGTCACGAGAATCGCGGGCCGGCCATGATGTGCGGCGCTGACGAGGCCGGAGCGCCTCCTACGGCCTGCCGTGTCGTGCGTGCCGGACACCAGAGCATGTCTCAGGTGGACCTGACGGCCGACCGCGACGCCCGTTGCTCAACTCGGACCGGTGCCTTGGCGATTCTCGTGCCTGACAGGCACGCCCCGGCGGCGATGGCCAGAGCCTCGCGCCGGCCCGGCCCATGGCGCCCGCGCCGGTCGCGCGGCCTTGGCGATTCTCGTGCCTGACAGGCACGCCCCGGCGGCGATGGCCGACGCCCCGGCAGCGAAAGCCCCACCAGCGAGCGCCCCGGCGGCGCAAGCCCCTGCACGCCCAACCCAGTCTGGTTCAGGAAGACGCCCCCTGGGTGATGGTCGTGACAGCGTGAGGCACCGGGATGAGCGCCTCCACGGTGGTGCCGGCGCCGGGCGCGGACCGGATGGTGACGGTGCCTCCCAGGCGACCCGCCCGGGCGCGCATCCCCGCGACCCCGAGCTGGGCCTCGGAGACGCCCCGCTCGTCAAAGCCCCGACCATCGTCCTCGATGACTAGGCAGGCCTCGCCCGCGCGCTGCTCGAGGCCTACCCGGACCTGGCCCGCAGACGCGTGCTTGACCACGTTGTGGAGCGCCTCCTGGGCGATCCGGTATAGGGCCTCCTCGACCTCGAGCGGGAGCCGGTCCGGCAGGTCCGCCTCCAGCAGGATCGAGAGCCCGACCCGGCTCTCCAACGCGGCCGCGTGGGTCCGCAGCGCCTGCACCAGGCCGTCCCGCTCCAGCGACGCGGGTCGCAGCTCGAACAGCAGCGAGCGCATCTCGGTGAGCGCTTCGCGCTGGAGCTGCCGCAGCTCCTCGAACTTCTCCAGGGCCGCCTCACGGTCGCGCGGCAGGAGCACCTCGATGGAGCGTGTCACCAGGGTCATCGCGAACAGCGCCTGGGTGACCGAGTCATGGAGCTCCCGGGCCAGGTGGGCCCGCTCCGCGCTGGAGGCCAGCTCCGCTGCCTGGCGTCGGAGGTCGCGCTCGAGCCGATTGCGCTCGGACAGATCGCGGCCCGCGCCGTGGCCCCCCACCAGCACGCCATCGCGGACCATGCCCGTGGCGAAGTTCTCGACGGGCACGCTCGTGCCGTCGCGGCGACACAGCGAGAAGCGAGCGACCGCCACTCGTCCTGGGTCGGCCATGATGTCGCCGAGCTGGCGCTCGGCGTGCCCGAGCGTCTCTGGCGAGATGAGCTCGGACATGTGCCGCCCCACGATCTCCGCGGGCCGGTATCCGGTCAGGCGCTCGACCACGTCGCTCACGAAGGTGAACCGCCCTTCCAGGTCCACCTCCCAGACCACGTCGGGCGAGGCTGTCACGAGGTACCGGAACCGGGTCTCCGACTCGCGCAGCTGCTCCTCGGAGCGGCGCAGGCGCTCCATGAGCCGGGCGTTGCCGAGCGCGATGCCCGCCTGTCGCGCGAGCACCTCCAGGCGCGCGGCGTCGGCCTCGGTGAAGGCGTCAGGGATGGGCGACTCTGCGAGCAGGGCGCCCAAGGGCTGGTCACCGTCGAACACGGGGACCACGATCGCGGACGGCAGCCCGTGCTCGGCCGTGTAGCGGTCGGGTCCTGGCCGGTGGACGAACCGGGTGTCGTGGAGGTAGTCGCCGGTGATGATGGGCCGACGCTCCGCGATCGCCTTGCCGGTCATGCCCTCGTCAGCCGTGATGGCCTCCTCGCGAGGCCACGGGTCCCGCCCGTGCTCGGTGGGGGAGTACCACGCCCAGGCCGGTCCCTCGGCGTCCTCCTCGATGACGTTGATGAACACCCGCTCCGTGTCCAGCAGCCCCGAGGCCTCCGCGGCGATCCGATGGAGCACCTCCACGGGGTCGCGCACGGCGTTGATCTCCGCGGTGATCTCGAGCAGCGCCCGCTCCACGGCGGCCTGGCGGGCGAGCTCCGCGCGGGACCGGTCGAGCTGTTCGATGAGCCGGGCGTTGGTGATGGCGACCGACGCCTGGTGGGCCAGGATCCCCAGCAGCTCCGCCTCGGCTGGCCCGTAGGCATCGACTGCGTGGGTGTACACCGTGAGCGTCCCCAGGACACCCGCCTGGGCGGTGATGGGGACCGCGAGGGCGGACCGGATGGCATGCCGGTCGGCGAACGCGTCGGGCTGCGGGGCATGGACGAAGCGGTCGTCGCGAAGGTAGTCGCCGGTCCACACCGGACCGCGGAGGAGGACCGCCCGCCCGGAGATCCCCTCGCCGGGCTCGGCCGCGCCCTCCCTGTCGATGGGGCCCAGTCCCGGCCTCCGCCCGGTGCTCGCGTCATAGCCCCAGTACAGCCCACCGTCGCGCTCGTCCAGCAGGTCGATCCGCGCGCCATCCGCGTCGAGGAGGCTTGCCGCGGCATCCACGGCGCGCTGGAGCACCTTCTCCTGGTCGTGGAGGGCGGTCAGGCCCGCCGCGATCTCGCGGAGCGCCTGCTCGATGCCGATGCGCCGCGCCAGCTCCCGGCGCGACACGGCGAGCTGGCGCACCAGGGCGGCCGTGCGGATGGCACCGGTGACGTGGTCGGCGAGTGTCTTGGCAAGCGCGGTCGCGCCCGCGTCGAAGGCGGCCTCGCGCCCCGCGAAGATGCCCATTGCCCCGGTCGCCGCCCGGCCGTGCGCCAGGGGTGCCACGATGAGCGAGCGCGCGCCCGCCTCGCGCATGAACCGGTCGGCCTGTGGGAAGTGGTCGAAGCGATCGTCACGCTCGTAGTCGTCCGTGCAGGTGACCCGCATCTCCCGCAATGCAAGGCCCACCATGCCCGACGTCGCAGGCAACCGCATCCGCCGGAGCGCGCGTGCGCTGGCCCGCCCATCAAGCCCCGACGACATGGTCATCGCAAGGGTGGACGGGTCGCCCGTTCGGAGGTACACGAAGCCGCTGTCGCCACCCAGGAGCGCGATTGCCTCCTCGAGCGCGGTGCGCAGTTGGCGACGTGCCCTGCGACCCAGAGGGAGGGTCGGACGGCCGGGCAAGCGAGGTGACATGACGCGCCGAGCATAGCGGGGCCGTGACAGTGGGCCCGGGCGAGGGACCCCACGCCGGGGGCGGCGGGCCGGACGCGGGGCGGGCCGGACGCGGGCCGAGCCGGACGCGGGCCGGGCCGGACGCGGGGCGGGGCGGGCCGGACGCGGCGCGGGCACCGCTGGCGAGCCGAGCGCGTCCGACCTCTGCGGCCCATGCTGCCCGTCCGCGTCGGGACGCGGCTCGCCGCCCTATTGCTGCTCCTGCTCGCGACCCCCGAGCGCAAGCGGGGTCAACGGCGTCAACTCACCGCGGCTCATGCCCACCTCGACATGCAGCTGCTGCTCGCTCGTGCCGTAGTAGACGCCTCGCAAGGGCAGCGCGTCGTCGTAGTCGCGGCCATGCCCGATCTTGACGTGCCGCTCGCCCGCGGCCACGTGGTTCGTGGGGTCGATCGCCCACCACCCCCAGCCGGGGACCGCGACCTCCAGCCAGGCGTGCGTCTGGACCGAGATCTCGGCGTCCCGCGGCATCTCGCCCTCCGTGCCATCGATGGCATAGAAGTAGCCCGAGACGTAGCGCGCGGGCACGCCCACGGCACGGCACATGGCGAGCCCCACATGGACGAAGTCCTGGCACACGCCCGTGCCGCCCGCCAGCACCGCCCCGATGTCCTGCCCGATGTACGTGGTGCCCGGTCGATAGGTGAGCGAGCCGTGGACGCGGGCATGGATGGCGTCGACGGCATCGAGCGCACCGTCGAGGTCCCGCACGGCATCCTGGGCCTGGTCCACCACCGATGGCGACAGGCCCGCGTGACGGGTGCCTTGGAGGTAGACCCAGTGCGCGTCGCGGAACGAGGGATCCCGGAACGCGTCCACGCCGAGCCCGATCGGCCCGGGGGCGTCGCGCGGGTCGGGACGCGCGGTCGTCTCCACGGTCGCGCGCGCAGCCACCAGGAGCTCCTGATGGGGCTCACGGACGTGGATCTCATCGACTCGCGTCCCCCAGGCGTCCACGTGGGTGGCGACGCGGGCGGCGGGCTCGATGTCCAGGCGGTAGTCGAGCAGGCGCTGCGAGCCGTCGCTCGCGGGGCACGCCCGCAGCACGTTGTGCGAGTCCCACGCAGACTCGGGGTAGCGGAACCGGCTCACGTAGCGGATCGCCAGGCGCATCGGGGTCAGCTGGCCTCGAAGGCGTGCAGCCGGAAGTCGACTCGCCGGAAGTAGTCCGCCTCGATGAGCGTGCCCAGCTCCCCGATGCCCTCCACCAACTCGGTCAGGAAGGCTGCCAGCTCCTCGCCCGCAAGGCCCGGCTCGGCGTACTCCACCCGGGACCGCACCCGGCCCATCGCCCGCAGCGAGTCCCGACCGTGCGGACCGCGCGCCAGGGACACGAGCTGGCGCTCCGCGACCTCGAGGCAGTACAGCACCGAGCGGGGCAGCTCCCGCGAGCCGAGCAGGAACGGGATG
>DAOTUX010000170.1:0-3426 GCA_034436475.1 Chloroflexota bacterium
CGACGAGCACGACCCCGATGTGGGCACGTATCGGCGGGTCATCGACGTGATGGTCCAGTACGCATCGTGAGCAGCAGGAGGTAGCGCCAGCCATGGCGACCGAGTACATCAACAGCTTCGGGACGATCCTGCGGAGGGGTACGCCCCCCGTCGCGATCGCCTCGGTCCAGGACATCGACGGCCCCGGGTCATCGACCGAGGTCGACGACATCACCAACCATTCGAGCCCGGGCGGGGTGCGCGAGAAGCGGCCGTCCATCAAGGACGCCGGCGACGTGTCCTTCGATCTGGTGTTCAACCTCAACGACCCGACGCACGACCACCTGACCGGGCTGTACAAGGCCTGGTCGGACGAGGCCATCGACCCGTACGAGCTGGAGTACCCCGACGGCACCGGCGAGCGGTTCGAGGGCTTCGTGTCCAACATCGCCCGCCAGGCGCCCGTCGTGGGCCACCTCTCGGCAGCCGTGACCATCACCATCACGTCCGAGCCGACCCCGGTCCTCGACTTCACCCCATGAGCGCGCGTGAGACCCCGGCACCGGAGACCCCGGTGCCGGCCCGGAAGCTCCTCACGCGCGAGGCCATCCTGGCCGCGGACGACCTGCGCGCGGCGTACGTCGAGGTGCCCGAGTGGGGCGGCCAGATCCGCGTCCGGAGCCTCACGGGCACCGAGCGCGATGCGCTCGACGGCGAGCGTGGGGCGGCCCTGGCGCGGGGCGCCATCCCGCCCAACTGGCGCACCAAACGGGTCGCCCTGGCGATCGTCGACGAGGACGGGAAGTCACTGTTCAGCGAGAAGGACGTCGCCGCCCTCGGCCGCCACAACGGCGCGATCATCGACCGCATCGACGACGTCGTGCTCGACCTCTCGGGCATGCGCGACGCCACGCCCGAGCGCGCCTCGTCGCTCGACGAGGCCACCGCCGAGCTGGGAAAAGGCCGGAGCTCCGGTTCTGGTACCGGCTAGCCCTGGCGCTCGGCATCCCGACCGTGCAGGAGGCGCAACGGCGCATCGACAGCCACCAGTTCACGGGCTGGATGGCCTACCACCGTCTCGAGCCGTTCGGACAGGACTACCTCCACCTGATGATGGCCCAGCAACTGCTCGCCACCGGCAACCTGCGGAAGGGGACGCGGCTCGCCGACCTCCTCCCGGGTGACGACGTGCCCGCGGACGGCGACGCCCTCCGCCTGAAGGCCGAGTCGGTGTTCGGTGCCCTGCGCGCGACGGGCGTGCCCCGCCGCGGCGCCCGGAGGCGCGGGTAGATGGCAGGGCCGATCGCCAAGCTGTTCATCGCCCTCGGGCTCGATGCGAGCGGCGTCGAGCAGGGCGCCGCCAAGGCCCAGGCGGCCATCGGCGGCATCACCAAGGGGAACGTCATGCGCGCGGCCGCGGCGGGTCTCGCGACCGGTCTCGGCTGGGCCGCCAAGGGTGCCCTCGAGATGGAGGACCGGGCGGCCAAGTTCCGGGCCGAGACCGGCGCCTCGGCCGAGGAGGCGGAGCGGTGGGCCGAGTACGTCAACGCCGCGTCAGGCAAGACCGTGCTCGGGCTCGACGCGGTCGCTGACACCGCCACCAAGGTCCGGACCGACATGGGCCTCATGGGCGACGACCTCGTCGCCCAGACGGACCGCTTCCTGGCCTACGAGCGGGCCACCAACCAGGGAGCCGACGCCGTCCTCGCGTACGACGACATCCTCGACGCCTGGAACCTCACGGCGGGCGACACCCAGAAGGTCATGGACACCCTCGTGCGCTCGCACCAGGAGTACGGCGGGGCGGTCAGCTCGGACCAAGACGCCCTCGCCAAGCTCGCGCCTGTGCTCCGCGGCGCGAACATGGACTGGCAGGACGCGGTCGCACTCATCAACGCCGCGAAGGCGTCGGGCCTCGACGCCGCCGAGACGGTGCCGGCGCTCACCAAGGCGCTCGGCCAGGTCGACTCGCCCGAGCAGCTCGAGACCCTCATCGATCAGCTGGCGGCCATCCCCGACGACGGCGAGCGCGCCGCCAAGGCCATCGACCTGTTCGGATCGCGGGGCGGCCTCAAGCTCGCCCAGGCGCTCGCCAACGGTGGCCTCGAGGGGTACCGGATGGGGCTCGACGAGGTGACCGGCGCCACACAGCAGGCAGCCGACGCGCTCGACGACACCTTCGGGGCGAAGCTCAAGAAGGGCCTCAACCTCGCGACCAGCCTGGTGCGCGGCTTCGGCATGGAGCTGGGCCCGGTGCTCACCGGCGCCCTCGCCGGCGTCAACATCCTGCGGGCGATGGGCCTCGACCGCGGCGCCCTGTCGAAGGTCTGGAAGGTCGTCGCGGGCAACAAGGCGGTCACGGCCGCCGCGGCCGCGGCCGGCGCCATCGGTGGCCGGGCGTACGCCGCCGGTGCCGCGGTGGCTGGGAAGCTCAGCGGGGCCATCACGGGCGGCTGGGACAAGCTCGGTGGCATCGCCGGCGGGCGGTTCATGACCGCCTTCAAGGGCGTCGCCCTCGTGGCCATGGGCGCGATCATCGTCGAGGGCCTGCAGGAGATCGGGCGGATCCGCGAGGAGAACACCAAGCTCGCGGGCGAGATCGATCGGAATGTCGACGACTTCCTCGCGGGCATGCCGTCGCGCGCCGAGGTGGAGACGCGCCTCGCGGGCCTGCAGACCGCCAAGGACCAGATGTCCGATCTCCAGAAGGGGATCATGGCGGTCGGCGACGTGGGCCGCGGCAACATCCTCGGATCCGCGTTCGACCTACTCGCCGGCCAGAACCCCGCGGCGGTGGCCGCCGACCAGAAGGACAGGCTCGAGGCGTATCTGGAGGCCCTCCCTCCCGTCGCGGCACCGGCGGCGGAGGACGCGGGCGAGGCGATGGGCAAGCACGTCGCGTCGGGCATGGGCAAGGGCCTCCGCGAGGCGAGGCGGACGGCGGGGAACATCGCGTTCGGGGCCGTCGACCTCTCGGCCGTCGAGGGAGCGTTCGACGCCGCGGGGAAGCGGGTCGCCGGCGGCACCGCGAAGATCCGTGCGGCGCTCCGGTCGGGCCTCGAGGCAGCGGCGTCGGCCGCCGATGCGGGCATGGCGGCGATCGAGACCGCCATGGCCAAGCCGCCCAAGCTCATCAGCTTCCGCAAGCGCATGGCGATGTTCGACAAGGCCGCACGCACGGCCTGGCGGAACATGAAGCGAGCGGTGGCCGCGAACGACCCGGTCAACGCCGCCTACTGGCAGCAGCAGTACATGAACGTGCGGGACGGGCAGAGGGCCCTCCGGGGCACGACCACCAAGACCATGGAGGACATCAAGGCGGAGTTCCGGACCGCGGGCTACGCCATCCCGGGCGAGGTCGGCCGCGGTGTCCAGCGGGCCAAGGCCCAGGTCGCCAGCCTCGGGCGGATCGATGGCTCGACCTGGGGCGCCCACGCGGGCGAGACG
>DAOTUX010000171.1:0-2008 GCA_034436475.1 Chloroflexota bacterium
CCCACCACCCCGATGGGCTCGCGAAGGGTCAGGTCGAGACCGGGCTTGGCGACCGGGATGGTCTCACCGTGGTGCTTGTCCGCCGCACCGCCGTAGAACTCGTACACGCCGGCGGCGGCACCGACCTCCCAGCGCGCGGAGGTGATGGGCTTGCCGATGTTGCGCGACTCGAGCTGTGCCAGCTCCTCGGCGTTGGTTCGGATCAGGTCGGCGAGCCGGAGCAGCGCGCGACCACGCTCCACCGCCGACCAGGCGCGCCAGGGGCCCTCGAAGGCGCGCTGCGCCGCCGCCACCGCGGCATCGACATCGGGGACGCCGGCGCTCGGCACCTCGGCGATGACGGCGCCGTGGGTCGGCTCGACCACCTCGAAGGTGCGCCCGTCGGCGGCCTGGGTGGGCCGGCCGCCGAGCGTCATGGAGAGCGGGGTCATGGGTCGCCTAGAAGTAGTTGACGGAGATGCCGCCATCCACGACGAGCGAGGCGCCGTTGGTCCAACGCGACTCGTCGGAGGCGAGGTAGAGCGCCATGTTGACGACCTCCTCGGGCCTGCCAAAGCGACCCGTGGGGTTGCGTGCGAGCCGCAGGTTCTTCGCAGCCTCGTCCTTGAGCAGCCAGTCCATGAGCAGCGGCGTCTCCACCGGGCCGGGGCAGATGGCGTTGGTGCGCACCCCCCTGGGCCCGAACTGGACCGCGAGGCTCCGGGTGAGCGACAGCAGCGCGCCCTTGGACGCGGTGTAGGCGTCCTGGGGCACCGAGCATCCGAGCAGCGCCACGAAGCTCGCGATGTTGATGATCGACCCGCTGCCCTGCGCGGCCATGTGCGGGATCGCGTGCTTGCAGCCCAGGAAGACGCCCCGGACGTTGACGGCCATGACCCTGTCCCAGGTGTCGACGTCGGTGTCGATGACCGAGTGGTCGGCCTCGGGCATGATGCCCGCGTTGTTGTAGAGCACGTCGATTCGGCCGAACGTGTCGACCGCGGCCTCGACCATGGCGCGCGCGTCGGCCTCCTGGGACACGTCCGTGCGGATCGCGATGGCCCGGCCGCCGGCGCCCGTCACCGTCGCGACGGTCTCGTCGGCGGCCGTCGCGTTGGCGTCGGCGACGACGACCCGGGCGCCCTCGCCCGCGAACATGGTCGCGGCCACGCGGCCCATGCCGCTGCCCGCCCCGGTGATGACGCAGACCTTGTCCGCGAGCCGCATGAAGTCCCTCACTGCACTGCGTTGCCGATCTTGCTTCACCCCATGCTAGCGTTCAGACCAGTTGCTCGGCCGACCAGCGCTCGGTCGGAGTCAGCCCAACCCACCTCCTCGATGGCGACGAGGGCGTCGATGACGCCCATCGTCGCGGGCCGGAAGTAGCGCCGGCCGTCCTGCCACTCGTCGTCCTGCTCGGCGAGGACCGTGCCCACCAGGCGGATGACCGAGGAGCGGGTGGGGAAGATGCCCACGACCGCGGTCCGGCGCTGAATCTCCTTGTTCAGGCGCTCGAGCGGGTTGGTGGAGCGGATGCGCGAGCAGTGGGCCTCGGGGAACGCGAAGTGGGTGAGCAGGTCGGGCTCGGCATCGGCGAGCAGCTCGGCGAACCGGGGATAGGGCCGCGCCATGCCGTCGATGACCCGGTCGAGCTGGGCCCGGGCCGATGCGCCATCGGGCTGCTCGAACACCGAGCGGATGGCCGAGGCGACCATGCTCCGCGCCGAGCGCGGCACGAGGTCCTGGGCGTTGCGCGTGAAGTGGACCCGGCAGCGCTGCCAGCCCGAGCCGAGGAGCTGCTCCCGGACCGCCCGCACGAGGCCAGGGTGGCCGTCGCTGACGACCAGGCGCACGCCATGGAGGCCGCGCTCGACGAGGCCCCGGATGAACGCCGGCCAGGCCGACCCCTCGTCGTTACCCGGGCTGAGCTCGAGGCCGATCAGCCGACGCTCCCCGCTCATCGCCACGCCGACCGCCACGAGCGCCGCCATGGACACCATCCGGCCCGCGTCACGGACCTTGAGATAGG
>DAOTUX010000172.1:0-2177 GCA_034436475.1 Chloroflexota bacterium
GCTGACGGGCATCGGCTGGAGGAGCTGCCGACACCCTGGCGGCCGTCATGGGACGGGCCGGTAGATGGCCGAGGGGGTTACTGCTGCGTCACCGGCAGCGTGAGGATCCCCTCCAGCTCGGTCTTGGCGGCACCGAGGGCATCGGCGGGTGACGCCTGGGCCGAGATGGCATCGGAGATGTGCTGCTGGAGGATGTCGGACATGGCGCCCCACTCGGGGATGCGGGGACGGCTCTTGGCCTCGGAGAGGCTGTCCAGCTCCTGGCTCCAGTAGGGCAGGCTGGCCACCAGCTCGGGATCCTCGAAGGTCGACGTCAGGGCCGGCAGCCCGCCGCGCTTGGCGAGCTCGGTCTGGACATCGGTAGAGAGCGCCCACTGGATGAACTCCCACGCGGCGTCCTGCTGGGCGCCGGCGGTCGGCAGCACGTACGTCCAGCTGCCGAGGTGGGCGATGTTGGTGTCCCCGTCGTTGAGGACCGGGATGCTGGCGTAGCCCATCCTCCCGGCGACCGCCGACTGGTCGGCTGCCTCCATCGCCCCGGCCGTGTCCCCCCAGGTGATCGACTGGGCCGCGAGGCCCTGCTGGAGCGCGGCCGTGGTCTCGTCCCACGTCGCGCTGGTGTAGCCCGGCTGCGCGAACGGGGTGAGGTCAACCATGTACTGGAGCGAGTCGATGCTGGGCTGGCCGTCGATGACCAGGTTGCCCTCGTCGTCGAGGATGCCGCCACCGAACGTCCAGCCGTAGTCCATCCACTCCAGCACGGTCGCCACGTGGCGCTTGCCGGTCATGGCAACGCCCGCGAGGTCGGCCGCCAAGGGCTGACCGGCCGCGAGGTCGCCCGCCTTGCGGGTGAAGAACTCGGCAGTGTCACGGTACTGGTCCCAGGTCGTGGGCACGGCCAGGTCGTAGCCGTACCTCTCCTTGAACGCCGCCTGCTCGGTCGGATCCTCGAACAGGTCCCTGCGGTAGAACATCATCATCACCGCGCTGTTCGAGGGCGCGCCGTAGGTCTTTCCGTCCCACACCCCGGACGCGGTCTGGAGGGCCGGGATGATGCTCGTCGGGTCGAAGCCGGGCTCGAAGCTCGAGCTGGCCGCGAGCCGGTCGTCGACGGGCGTGATCCAGTTGTTGGTCGCGAACGAGCCGAGGAACTCGTAGGGCAGCGAGACCACGTCGTACTGACCCTGGTTGGTGCTCGCGTCGAGCGTCACCTTCTGGACCACGCTGTCGTAGGGCGCCTGCTCGATGTTGACGGTGATGCCCGTCTTCTCGGTGAAATCCGGCAGCAGGTCGTTGAGGATCTGGGTGTTGAGGGTCGCCTCAGCGATCATGCTGAGGGTCGTTCCCGCATGATCCTGGGACCAGGCGGGGGAGCTATCCTGCGCCATGATTGAGGCGGGGGCCAGGATGGACCCGGCAATGACCAGGGCGCCCGTGGCGCCGAGGGAGCGTCGGATGGTGTGTGACACGATGCCTTACCTCTCCAACTCAGTCAGGACGTCGTCCAGGACGGATATGACGGTGTCCATCTCGTCCCGGGTGACGGTCAGGGGCGGCTTGACCTTCACGAGATTGCCCAGGCCGGCGTAACGGCTGGTGCCGAACAGGACGCCGCGCTCCATGGCCAGCGTGTACAGGCGGCCGGTCTCCTCGCGGGCCGGCTCCTTGGTCTCGCGGTCCTTGACCAGTTCGATGGCGCAGAACAGGCCGGGCCCTCGGACGTCACCGATGAGCCGGTGCCGCGATTGGAGGTCCCTGAGGGCGGCGGTCGCGTACTCGCCCATGTCCCGGGCCGCGTCGACCAGATGCTCCTCCTCGAGGACCTCGAGCGTGGCGATGCCTGCGGCGAGCGAGACTGGCCACTGACCGAACGTGAGCGCCTCGTCAGCGACGTCGAAGCCCACGAGCCCCTTGCGGACCAGGATGCCCGCGAGCGGGTAACCGCCCGCGACCGCCTTGCCGAAGATGGCGATGTCGGGGATCACGTCATAGTAGTCAGACGCCCACCAGGCGCCCATGCGACCGAAGCCCGTCTGGATCTCGTCCCAGATGAGCAGCACGTTCTCCTCGTCGCAAATCTGGCGGACGAGCTGGTAGTACTCGCGCGGGAACTCGATGTGACCGCCGTTGCCCTGGATGGGCTCCATCAGGAACGCCGACGGCCTGCCGTTGACGCC
>DAOTUX010000173.1:0-2232 GCA_034436475.1 Chloroflexota bacterium
CACCGCCACCGATCGCATGGACCGCTGGCGGCTGGGTCGGGTGGACGCCGAGACCCTTGGCCCCGCCCCCACCACGCATCCCCGGTTCGCACCCGCGGGTGCGGCTCGCGCCGCATGACCGACCAGGTCCGCTTCGGGTTCGTCGGTTGTGGCGGGGCCGCGCTGGATGTGGCCGCTGCGCTGGCCAGATCAGATGTGGCGACGCTCGCCGGGACGCATGACCTCGACCGGTCGCGCGCGGCCGAGGTCGGGAGGCCGTCCGGCGCCCGGGTCCATGACAGCCTCGACGGCCTGCTCGCGGACGATGGCATCGACGCGGTCTATGTCGCGCTGCCGCATCACCTCCTCGCGTCGACCGCGGAACGGGTGCTGGGGTCCGGGCGCGCCGCGCTCGTGGAGAAGCCGATGGCGCTCGAGGTCGACACCATCGCCCATCTCGACGGTCTGGCCCGGGAGCGTGGGCTCGCGCTCGGCGTCATGTTCGAGCTGCGCCAGACTGGCCCTGCGCTCGTCGCCCGCGACCTCGTGCTTGGCGGCGCCCTTGGCCCGGTCACGTGTGTACGCATGCGTACACTCATCGACAAGCCGTTCGGCTACTGGCGGTCGGGCTACTCCGACCGCGTGCGGTCCGCCTGGCGGGCTCGTCGCGACGAGGCCGGCGGGGGCGTGGTCCTCATGAACGCCATCCACATGATCGACGTGCTGCGCATGGTCACAGGGCTCGAGCTCGTCGAGGTGTCGGGTGTCGTGGGCACCCTGGTCGCGGACCCCGGGCTGGTCGAGGTCGAGGACACGGCGGCGGCGGTCTTCCGGTTGTCGAACGGCGCGATCGGGTCGCTGGCGGCGGGCGCCCATGTCGCGGGCATGACCGAGGGCGAGACGATCGAGGTCGATGGCACGCACGGCTCGCTCCGGATGCCCGACCTGTATGGTTCGGGGAGCTGCTCGGTGTTCCTGCGCCGAGGGTGGGCTGACCTGCCGGCTGGCGCGTGGACCGAGGTGCCCTCGCCACCCACGGACCCGTTCGGGGTCACCATCGACGCGTTCGCCGCCGCGGTCCGGGAGCATCGGCCCGCACCGGTGGGCGCCCAGGACGCCGCGGCCGCGCTGGGTGCCGTGCTCGAGTTGTACGCCTCCGCATCGCAGACGTCCATCGGGAGGATCGCATGATCGACCTCGGGGGGATCATCCCCGCCATCGTCACGCCCATGCTCGACGAGGAGCGGCTCGACCTCGCCGCGATCGAGCCCTATGTGGACTGGCTCATCGACACCGGCTGCCTCGGGCTCGCCGTCAACGTGGACACCGGCGAGGGGCCGCATCTCACGCGCGACGAGCGCGCGGCCGTGCTGGAGCGGGTGGTGAGCGTGGCCAAGGGTCGGGTGCGGGTGGTCGCCGGCGTGGGCGGGCCATCGACAGCCGACGGGGTCGCCAACGCGCGCATCGCCCGGGACGCGGGGGCCGACGCGCTGCTGGTGTTCCCCATCGCCGCGTTCCTGTCGCAGCCGCTGCGCACCGACATCGTGGTCGCCTATCACCGGGCCATCGCGGACGCCACCGGCATGCCCATGGTCCTGTTCCAGCTCCCGCCGATGCTGGGCGGCGTGCACTACACACCCGAGGTGCCCGACGGCCTGCTGGCCATCCCTGAGGTGGTGGCCATCAAGGAGGCCTCGTTCGACCCGCTGCGCTGGCTGGCGCTCAAGGCGCATCTCGATGCCGCGGACCGGCGCATCACCCTCCTCACCGGCAACGACAACTTCATCGCCGAGTCGTTCCTGCTGGAAGCGCAGAGAGCGCTGCTGGGCTTCGCGACGCTGCTCACCCGTCAGCACGTGGAGCTCCAGGCTGCCGCGGAGGCGGGCGACGTCGCGAAGGCGCGCGAGCTGGGGGCGCGGATTCAGCGCCTGGCGGACGTCATCTTCGCGCCGCCGGTCGCCGACTATCGTGCCCGGACCAAGGAGGCGCTCGCGATGATGGGCGTCATCCCGTCCGCGGTCACCCGTCCGCCCTTGCTCCCGATCGACGACGCGGGGCGTGCCCGGGTGCGCGCCGCGCTCGTCACCGCGGAGCTGCTCGATGGGTAGGGGCGCTTGCGATCACAGGCAGGAGCGGGGGTCGGTCAACCGCACCTTGTGGCGATCCACTCGCGGAAGTCTGTCTGGCTGATCTCCGCGCTCGCGGCTGCGCGAATGACCCGATCGGTCTCGTCGGGATCCCCGGGTGCGGCCC
>DAOTUX010000174.1:0-3598 GCA_034436475.1 Chloroflexota bacterium
CGGGAGACATCAGGGGACCCGCGCCCCCGAACGTGGTCTGGGGCCCATGGGCCCCGTCTGGACCGCATCGCCCCACCAGGGTGGACGAGGGAGCACCCGTTGGGGCCACGTGGCCCCAACGGAGTCGCTCCCCTGATCATCGCCGGGCTCGAGCCGTCCTCGCGCGCCTCGCGTCCGAAGGCTCCCCGCGCTCGGCTCCCGCGGTCGCCGGGAGGCCGGCGCCCCGCCCGATGCGCAGCAGGTATCGTCCGTCACGTCGCGCTCGGTGTCGCTGAACGGGGCGGCATCGACCACGCTCCGCGCCACCATCCTCAGCTGATCGACCACGAGCAGGCGCTGGAGCGTCCGGTCCCCCCGGTCCCGTGGGCACGCCGCCCGGCCCGAGGCGATCGTGTCGAGCAGCTCCTGTCGCAGGACCTCGGCCACGTGGTCCCGGGGTTCACGGACGGGGCGATAACGGCGGCCGTCGCGCCCGACGACATGCTCCGGTCGCGCCGTCTCCCCGAGGGCGATGACGTGATCGCCGACGGTGCTTCGCGGGATGCCCGTCCGCTCGCTGATGGCCCGGATCGAGAGGCCCTGGGCGCGGAGGCGCGCCACCAGCGCCCGGCCGCCCTCGGCCGGGACCGATGGGGCGGTGTCTACCATGGTGGACAGGCGAGATGGCCTGGCCCGACGCGCGTGGCCACTGGACTCACCAGGGGACACGCGAGCGCGGACCGGGAGATGGGACCCATGGGTCTCATCGGGGTCCCTCCGCCTCGGTCGGAGTGCGGAGGGGATCCTCGTGTCACCCGTGGGGAACACGGAAGGACGGCCGAGCACCGGGGTGGGACCGATCGGTCCCAACGCAGCCGTCCCCTGGATCATCGCGGGGACGATCCGGGGCGGGGCCACCGTCACCACGCCGACAAGAGCGGCATCTCGTCCGTGCCCGGCTCGTCCGTTTCTGCCACTCGCGCGCGGGGGTGCTCCGAAGGGGTATCCGGCACAAACGGCGGAGGTGCCGTGAACCCCTCGTCGTGACCCGGCTCCTGAGCGTGGAAACGTGCCGAAAACAGTCCATGTGTGGCGGGGATGGGGTCCTCGGCACTTTCTGCCATGAAGTCCGCCGAGGGGTCCATCGCCGGCTCCTCGCGATGGGGGTTCTCGGCAGAAACGGCGATCGGCTGGCCGTGGCGCTCCGCAGAGGGCATCCAGGGTCGACCGAGGGTCCTCGGTGTCCCCCCTGGGGGACATGGGGGACCGACCGACCACCGGGGTGAGACCCATGGGTCTCACCGCGGCCGCTCCCCCCGGATCACCGCGGGGATGAGGTGGAGCGAGCTGACCGCCACTCCCCTCGGGGGAGGGGTCCGAGCCTGGACGGCCCACTGAGGGCCCCGCACCTCGTCGGACCCTGCCCGCCGACTCGCCTCGTGCCGACCGTGGATGGCGATCATGGCCGGTCGTCACCGGAGGCGCGCCGGCGAGCCATCCGGGCCCTCGCGACGTCCCCCTCCCGGACACCGGCGATCCGGGTGATCGCGGCGAGGTCGAGGGCCACGCGGAGCCGGTCGTGCTCCGCGAGCGGGACGAGGTCCGGGAGGAGATCCCGGGCCTGGCGGAGGGACCCGAGGAGAAGCAGCCGCCGGAGCTCTCGGCCGGGATCGACGGGTCCCGGCGCGTCCGGGCCGGTGGCATCCACGGGCCATGAGCCGGGCGCGGGCTCGTCGAGCCGCGGGTCGCGGACCGCGAGGTACCGGCGCCCGTCGCGGCCCAGGATGCGGACGGGACTGGCGAGCGGCAGCTGGGCCAGTCTGTCGGCGACCGTGCTCCGCGCGATCCCTGTGCGCTCGCTGATCGCGCGCACTGACAACCCCTGGGCGCGCAGCTCGACGAGGGCGGCGTCACCGACGGTCATGGGATGCCCCAGTCAGACCCGACCACCCCTTCGTGCAGCCTGCGAGGAGGGTCCGGTTGTGTCGGATGGCCACCCGGCACCGGGCCGCGTCGGCCCCGATTCGGCACCGGGCCGCGTCGGCCCCGACGAACGCGTGCTCTCGACCCTGTCTGTCAGGATGAGGTGAGACACGGGCACCGACCCGTCATCCCACAGGGGCGAGAAGGAACCAGCCTGACGACCATGACCCTCACCACGCTGACCATGGAGCGCGCGCATCATGCGGCCATGGACGGAGACCCCACCCCGCCCGAGCGCCCGGTGCGCCGGACCTTCACCGCGGAGTACAAGGCGCGCGTCCTCGCGGAGTACGAGGCCGCCATCGCCGACGGCACCCGGGGCGGCATCCTCCGCCGCGAGGGCCTGTACAGCTCCCACATCGTGGAGTGGCGCCGGGCCCGGGACGCCGCGATCCTCGAGGGGCTCGCCCCGAGGCCCCGGCCACGGGCATCGTCGCCCGAGCAGGCGGAGCTGGCCCGTCTGCGCCGGCGTGCCGAGAGGGCGGAGGCGGAGCTCGCCAGGGCGCGCCTGGTCATCGACATCCAGGGAAAAGCATCGGAGCTCTTGGGACGGCTGCTGGCCGAGGGCGACGAGGAGACGAGGCAGCCGCGGTGATCGAGGGCGCGTTCAGCGAGCTGGAGCCCATCGTGGGCACGAAGGGTGCCTGCGCGGCGGTGGGTCGCTCCCGGGCCACCTGGTATCGTCGCGACCGGCCACCACGCCAGGGTCCACCGAGGCCCCGGCCCACGCCGCCCAACGCGCTGACCCCACAGGAGCGGGACACGGTGAGGGAGGTGCTCGGCGCCGAACGCTTCGTCGACCGGGCGCCCGCCCAGGTCTGGGCGACGCTGCTCGACGAGGGCACGTACCTCGCGTCCGAGGCCACGATGTACCGGCTGCTGCGGTCTGGTGGCGGGATCCGTGAGCGCCGGCGCCAGGCGACCCATCCCCCACGCACCGTCCCGGAGCTCGTGGCCACCCGGCCCTGCGAGGTCTGGTCCTATGACGCGACCGCCCTGCGCGGTCCCCGGAGGGGCGTCTGGTATGACCTGTTCCTGATGCTCGACATCTTCAGCCGCTACTGCACCGGCTGGATGGTCGTGGAGGGCCAGGACGCACAGGTCGTGCGGGACTGGATCGAGGGCGTGGTGGCGGCGAATGGTCCGATCCCCGAGGGCACGCTCACCATCCACGCCGACCGCGGCTCGGCGATGCGCTCCAAGACCGTGGCCGAGCTGCTGTCGGACCTGCGCATCGGGCGGACCCATTCCCGGCCCCATGTATCGAACGACAACCCGTACAGCGAATCGGGATTCAAGACCCTCAAGTACGCCCCGGACTTCCCGGGCAGCTTCGGCAGCCCCCAGGAGGCCCGGGCCTTCGTGGGACCCTGGCTGGACTTCTACAACCACGAGCACCGGCACTCGGGCATCGGATACCACACCCCCGCCTCGGTCCACCTCGGCACCGCCACGCTCGTCCGCGACCAGCGGGCCCTGGTCCTCGACGCCGCCTATGCCGCCCATCCCGAGCGCTTCGCCAACAAGCGTCCGCAGCCACCGAGGCTGCCGGGCCCCGCCTGGATCAACAAGCCGAAGGAGCCGCCTGCACAGAGCTGATCGCGATCCCGTGTCTCACTGGGCTTGACAGGTTCCG
>DAOTUX010000175.1:0-18746 GCA_034436475.1 Chloroflexota bacterium
CCTATCACCGGGCCATCGCGGACGCCACGGGCATGCCCATGGTCCTGTTCCAGCTCCAGCCGATGCTCGGCGGGGTGCTCTATCCGCCCGAGGTGCTCGACGGCCTGCTGGCCATCCCCGAGGTGGTCGCCATCAAGGAGGCCTCGTTCGACCCGCTGCGCTGGCTGGCGCTCAAGGCGCACCTGGACGCGGCCGACCGGCGCATCACGCTCCTCACGGGCAACGACAACTTCATCGCCGAGTCGTTCCTGCTGGGCGCGCAGGGGGCGCTGCTGGGCTTCGCGACGCTGCTCACCCGCCAGCACGTGGAGCTCCAGGCCGCCGCGGAGGCGGGCGACGTCGCGAGGGCGCGCGAGCTGGGGACGCGGATCCAGCGGCTGGCGGACGTCATCTTCGCGCCGCCGGTCGCCGACTACCGCGCCCGGACCAAGGAGGCGCTGGCGATGCTGGGCGTCATCCCGGGTGCGGTGACCCGCCCGCCCCTGCTGCCCATCGACGACGCGGGGCGCGCCCGGGTGCGCGCCGCCCTGGTGACCGCGGGGCTGCTGTCGGCGTAGGCGTCGCGGCGTCGCCGCGCCGGGCCGTGGGGGACGCGGATCCGAAGGTGAGTCCGCCTGGGCGCTTCGCGTGGCCCCCTGCGCGACCTTCGCGAGTCCGCTCGGAGCATCATCATCGCCGTGGGCTCGGCAGCCGCGCGCAGAGCAGGTGGCGGACGCCCGGGGGTGATTACCCGAACGGACTCGCGCGGACTCGTCGACTACCTGCGCGAGTCTCCAGAGAGACTCAGCCGGCAATCAGCGGCACGAACCTGACCGGGCCCAGGGACCGCCGCGACACCTCGCCCGAGGCGTCGCGGGTGATGAGCAGCAGGTCTTGGTCGTGCTCGCCACCCACGGGGATGACCATCCGGCCGCCGGGTGCGAGTTGGGTCACCAGCGCCGCGGGCACGTCCCGCCCACCCGCCGACACGAGGATGGCCTCGAAGGGTGCCTCCTCGGGCCAGCCCTGGGTGCCGTCGCCGGTCCGAACATGGATGTCGGCGAAGCCCAACCGGCTGAGACGCTCCCGCGCTGCATCCGCAAGCGTGGGGAGGCGCTCGATCCCGTAGCACGCGCCCGCCAGCCGCGACGCGAGGGCGATCGCGTACCCCGACCCGACGCCCACCTCCAGCAACCGGTCGGTCGGCTGCAGGTGGAGCGCCTCGAGCATCAGCGCCAGCACCCACGGCTGGGAGATGGTCTGGCCCAGTCCGATGTCGAGCGGCCGGTCGTCATACGCCGAGCGCACATGGTCGTCACCCACGAACGCCTCGCGGGGCACCTCGCCAAAGGCGGCCAGGACGCGCTCGTCCCGGATCCCCCGGTCTCGGAGCTGGTGGTCGACCATGCGGTCGCGCTCCTGTCGCGGGTCCCTGCGACCCCACCGGGGCATCGGACAGCCGACCTCCTAGCCCGGCACGCCGTACTCCCGCGCTGACGATGTCGCGTACGCGGCCACCTCGGCGGCCCGCCGCTCATCATCCCACCCGAGGCTCGGACCCACGATCGCCGCGACGCGCGCCGCCACCGATGCGCCGTGGTCGGCCGTCTCGATGGCGAGGCGCATCCGACGGGCCAGGATGTCGTCGAGCGAGAGCGCCAGCTCGTGCTCGACCGCCCAGGCGACCTCGACCTCGAGGTAGTCGGCATCGGGGTGCAATCGGCCAACGAGGCCCCGCTCGGCGCCCATCGCAAGCAGGTCCTGCGTCTCGGAGCCATAGCGACCGACGAGGGCGGCGCGGACCTCCGGCTCGACGGTGGCTGCCGCATCGGGGGCGCGTGAGGAATCGCCGCCGACGAGCACCAGGTCCGCCGTCCCCGATGGCGAGCCCTTCGCCCTGGCGCCGAGCGCCGCGTCCACGACGTCCGCCGCGATCCGCCGGTAGGTCGTGTACTTGCCGCCCCGGACCGTGACGAGGCCCGGCACCGGGCTCCCCACGACATGCTCGCGTGACGCCGTGACGGTCGATTCGTCCGATGTCGCCGCGAGCGGTCGGATTCCTGCGAAGGTGGCGACGACGTCCGAGCGCGTGATGCCCACGTCGAGGCTCGCGTTGAGGTTGTCGATGACCTCGTCCACTTGGTCCGCGGGTGCCGCCGGCCGGTCCACCCGGCCGTCCCAGGGATGGTCCGTGGTGCCCACGACCCAGCGCCGACCGAACGGGATGAGGAACGCGACCCGACCGGGGACCCGCATCGTGATGCCGCCGCCCTGTCCCGCCGGGATCCGGGCGCGGTTGAGGACGATGTGGATGCCCAGGCTGGGCCTGACCGCGACCTCTCCCCCCTCCCTCGCGAACGGGCCGCCCGGGCCGCCTGTGGCGCCGGTGGCGTCGATGACCGCCTCGGCGGCGATCTGGATTCCCTGGCCGGTCACGAGGTCCACCGCCTCGACGCCTGCCACCCGCCCGTCCGCCCCGGTCGCCAGCCCGGTCGAGCGGACCCGCGTCGCCACGACCGCGCCCCGGGTCATCGCGCTGCGTGCCACCGCGACCACGAGTCGGGCATCGTCCTCCACCCCGTCGCGGTAGACGAGCGCACCGCGCAATCGCTCGGTGCGCAGCGCCGGCATGTGCCGCTTGGCCGCACCGGGCGTGAGGTAACGCGGGAAGCCCGCACCCAGCAGGCCGTAGAGCGTGAGACCGGCGCCCATGTACGGGACCAGGAGCGGCGAGCCGTGGAGCGGCACCGTGAACGGCACCAGGTGCACCAGGTGCGGCGCGATGCGCATGAGCGTCGCGCGCTCGGCGAGCGCCTCGCGCACCAGACCGAACCGGAACTGCTCCAGATAGCGCAGGCCACCGTGGATGAGCTTGGAGCTGCGGGAGCTGGTACCCACCGCGAGGTCGTCCTGCTCGATGAGCGCCGCGGACAGCCCTCGGGACCGGGCATCGAGCAGGGCACCCACGCCCGTGATGCCGCCACCCACGACGAGCACGTCGAAGCGCTCACTCCGGAGCCGCCCAAGGGAGGCGCTGCGCGCATCGAGTGGGTTCATGCGTCCATGCTGATGGGTTCGAGGGCATCGAAGATGGCGCGATAGCGAGCGTAGGCGTCGTCGTAGAGCCGATGCCGCGCGGGGTCGGGTTCGGCCAGTTCCGGGGCAATCCGTGCGCTCGCCGCTGCGGCGATGGCCACGTCGGGATACCAGCCCGCACCGACGGCCGCGAGGACTGCGCCACCCAGGGCCGTGGCCTCGGGCTCGACGAGCCGCTCCATGACCCTGCCCGTGACGTCCGCCTTGATCTGCGGCCATATCGCGTCGCGCGCACCGCCACCCAGGACGCGCACCCGGTCACCCGCCAGCCCGAGCTCGTCGAGCCGGTCCACCAGGTCCCGGAGCGCGAACGCGCACCCCTCGAGGACCGCGCGGGCGAGGTGACGCCGGTCGTGCCCCAACCGGAGACCATGGAAGGTCCCGCGGGCCCGATCGTTCCAGCGGGGTGTCACGGCCCCGCCGAGAGCCGGGATGAACACGAGGCCATCGCACCCGGGCGGCGCGTCGGCAGCAAGCTCGGTGATGCGCTCCGCCGGAACGCCCAGGATCGAGTCTGCGAGCCAGCGCCGGGCGCCGCCCGACACGAACCCAGGGTTCTCCAGCAGCCACCGGTCGGGTGCCGCGTGCGGGTGGGTCTCCACGAGGCCGGTCGGGTCGAGGAGCGGCGTGGTCGCCACGGCCGCCACCGGCTCGGCGGTGCCCGTGATGTCACAGACCAGGCCCGGCTTGGTCGCCCCGGCCCCGAGGCACGCCCCGAACTCGTCACCGGTGCCCGTGACCACGAGCACACCCGCCGGGAGGCCGAGCGCCTCGGCGACCGTGTGTCGCAGACCGCCAACCGGCGCATGCGCCTGCGCGATCGAGCCCAGCTGACGAGGCTCCAGCCCGAGGTCGGCCACCAGGTCTGTGGCCCAGGCGCGCGATGCGAGGTCGAGCAGCATCGTCGAGGACGCCGCGGCGGGATCCGCGACACGCACACCGCATAGCCAGGCCGAGATGAACGCGCCGGGGAGCAGATACGCGTCGGCGGCCGCGGCGGGCCCGGCCTGACCCCGGAGCCACGCGATCTTGGGCGCGCCATGCGAGGCATCGAGGTTGATGCCCGTCCGCCGTCGGATGTCGTCGGCGCCCCATCGTTCGGCGAGCGCGGCCGACTCCGCCGAGGCCCGCCGGTCGAGCCACAGGATCGCGGGTGCCAACGGGCGGTCGTCCCGGTCCACCGCCACGATGCCATCCACCTGTGCCGAGACCCCGATGGCGCGCACGCGCTCGGGCCCGGCCGCCGTCGCGACCTGGCGGATGGTCGAGGAGAGGCTGGCGAGCCAGGAGGTCGCATCCTGCTCGGCCCAGCCGGGGTGGGGATGCTGGAGCGTCTGGTCGCTGCTGGCACGCGCCACGATCGCGCCTGACTGGTCGAGGGCCACCGCCTTGCTGCTGCTGGTGCCCACATCGATGCCGATGACGATGTCGCCCATCAGTCTGCCCTCAATGGACCAGCCGCGGTGGTGGGTGGTCGGGCACTCTGGCGGGGTCCTCGGATGTCATCAGACGTATGATGTCACAGACTGAGCGCCGGACGGAGAGGGCCGCCGGCACGCTGCCTTCGAGCGCGACCCAAGGGCGCTGCTGGTGTCCGTCGAGTGGGAGCGCCCGTGGCATCCGGGCCTCGCACCGGCGGCGATTGCGCTCCCTGCCGCGCTCTCCCACCTGCGCGACCTGTACGCTCGCTTGGACGACACGACGCAGGAGGTCACATGAGGTTCGGCATCATCCCCACCGAGGGCGGTGCGATGTTCCGCGAGGCGCTCGCGGAGGTGGAGCTCGCCGAGGAGCTCGGCTTCGACTCCGTGTGGATGGAGGAGCACCACGGCATCACCAACCACTACTGGCCCTCGCCCTTGGTAGTGCTGACCGCGTTCGGCGCGCGCACGAGTCGGATCCTGCTGGGCACCGATGTCATCGTGACGCCGTTCTACCACCCGGTCCGGTTGGCCGAGGACGTGGCGGTCATCGAGGCCCTCACCGATGGTCGGCTCATCCTGGGCGCGGCCATCGGCTATCGGCCCGATGAGTTCGCGCTGTACGACGCCGAGTTCGAGCGTCGGGGTGCCCAGCTGGAGGAGCTCATCGGCCTGCTGCGCGCGCTCTGGGCGGGCGAGTCGGTGGATCACGCGGGCCGCTTCTACACCGTCCAGGGTCGCATCGAGCCGGTGCCCGCGACGCCGCCGCAGATCTGGGTCGGGGGCTGGGGCCCCATGACCATCCGGCGTGCCGCGGAGCTCGCGGACGCATGGGTGCCCGGGCCGACGGCGCGTCTCGAGAAGCTGCTGGAGCTGCGCACGGCCTACGACGAGGCGCTGGTGGCGGCGGGCAAGGATGTGGGCGCGGTGCCGCGACCCATCACCCGCGAGGTGATCATCGCACCAACCGACGCGCAGGCACGCGAGCTGGCCGAGCGGCACCTCATGGTCAACTACCGTGACGAGTACGGCGGGGGCACCTGGAAGCACCCGCTCATCGGGGCGCAGGACGAGACCCGCGTGGACGTGCTCGACGAGATCGGGCGCGACCGGTTCATCGTGGGGTCGCCCGAGACCTGCGTCGAGCGCATCGCCCGCTTCCGCGAGGCGCTGGGCATCGACCATCTCATCTGCCGGCTGTTCTTCCCGGGCATGCCTCACGACCACATCATGTCCGAGATCCGGCTGCTCGCGGATGAGGTCATGCCGGCCTTCCGGTAGCCCGGGTGCTGCCGGGCGGTGCCTCGGACAGGGGGCGCGCCGGCGGGCCTCACGGGCCCGCCCCGGTCAAAGCGTCGCGGACACCTCGGCGTCCACCGCCGCGGTGAGGTCGAGCACCGCGCGAACCTGGTCCGCGATCGAAGGTCCGCCGGGCATCCTGCCCTCCACGATGGCACCACCGATGGTGTAGCCCCAGATGCCCGCCTCGGCGAGCGCCCTGATGCGCTCGTAGGAGTCCACGCTGCCGGCGGCGATGACCGGGCCGGCGGACGCCGCGACCACCGCGCGCACCAGCGCCGGCACGTCGCCATCGAAGCGGTACGCGAGCAGGTCGAGCCCATGCACGGCCTCGCGCGCCGTGAGCCCCCGAGCGGACTCGCAGATGGAGTCGATGGTGCCCCGCAACAGGCTCGGATGGCCGATGACGGTGCCCGGGAAGGGACAGTACCGGGCACCGCTGCCCGCGAGGATGGGGAGCGCCTCGTCCGGATGGGTGCCGCCCAGGACCCACTGGACGCCCAGGCGCCGCGCTGCCTCGATGGACCGCAGCTCGTCGTCGGCGCTCTCGGAGACGACCTCGAGCATCGAGGTCCGCCCATCAGCATGGATGGCATCTGTGAGCGCCCTGAGTCGCTCGAGCGGCGCGCCGACGTCCTTGAATCCCACGTAGCGGAGCCCCTCGACCTCGCGCAGCCCGGCGTACACCTCGAGTGCATCGGGAAGCGTGCTGTCGTTGTGGGTGAGCATGAAGATGAACTCGGTCACGAGCGTGCCTCCGATCCGACAGGAGTGGCCAGGGCGGGACCCAGGGGATCGCCCTCGGGGACGATGTCGGTGAGACGCGCCAGGGCCAGGTCGGGTGGTCGCTCGGCGGCCTCGGCGTCGGCCAGGGTCGTCGCCCCGGTGAGCGCGAGCCCGCTCGCCATGCCCGCCGTCCGCGCCAGGCCCACGTCGGTCAGCAGCCGGTCCCCGACCATCAGCACGTCCGCCGCGGGCACGCCCAGGTGCCCCAGGATGGCCGCGGCCATGTGCGCCGACGGCTTGCCCACGACCGCCTCCGCCGTGGCACCCGTGCACGCCTCGAGCGCCGCGAGCATGGCCGCGCAATCGGGCAGGCCGCCATCCGCGGTGGGGCAGAAGGGGTCAGGGTTGGTGGCCACGATGCGCGCACCACCGCGGACGGCGCGGAAGCCGGCTAGCAGCTTGGCGTAGTCGAAGCCACGGTCCCAGGACACGACCACCATCGCCGCGCGCGCCGGGTCCTCGGTGAGCCGGAGCCCGGCCTCCATGAGGACCTCCCGGACCAGCGGCTCGGTCAGGGCGAGCACCTGCCCATCGGGCGGGCGCGCCCCCAGGTATCCCACGAGCGCGTCGAGCGAGGTGACCACCTCGTCGTCACGCGCGTCGATGCCCAGCGAGCGCAGCTTGTCCGCGTACGCCGTCCCGCGCCGCAGCGGGTTGTTGGTCAGGAACGCGACTGCGGCACCGGTCGCGCGCACCCATGCGAGCGCCTCCCGAGCGCCGGGTGTGGGGCGCTCGTCGAGGTAGAGCGTGCCGTCGAGGTCGAACACGTAGCCCGCGTACCGCCGCGTCGCACGGGTGCCGATCACCGCCCGGCTCACAGGCCGCTCACAGGCCGCCACCCGCCGCGGCCGCCCGCTCCAGGACCCGCTCCACGTCCACGTCGCGCCACCGCCCCGCGAGATCGGCCAGATCGAGGACGCCGAACCGGTCCCGGAGCAGGTGCGCGCTGCCCACCGCCCAGCGCGCGGTCCGCTCGTCCACACCCAGGTCCCCGAACGTGGCCGGCGACCCGGCGGCCCGCAGGGTCCCCACGATCGACGCGGGCGAGCGCAGGCCCTCCGTGAGCCGTGGCACGTGCCGGTCCCAGCCACTCACCATCGCCTCCCGCGCGGGAAGCCCAGCCGTCCACGCGGCCAGCTTCCGCTGGTACAGCCGCCAGCACTCGACCGCCGTCTCCCCCGATGGGTCGAACACCCCGAAGCGTGCCTCGATGTCCGCGCGCGCCACATCGGGGTCGGGTGGGGCGTCCAGGAGTCGTGCTGGCTCGATGCCCTCCAGCAGGTCCTCCCACAGGGCGGCCACGACCACGGTCGCCACGCCCACTTGCGCGCCGTGGTAGCCGATGGGACTGCCGGCCCGGATGGCCGCCATGTCCAGGAGGTGGCTGATGGCATGCTCGGCGCCCGAGATGGGCGCGGTGCGCCCGGCCACCCCCAGTGCGAGGCCCGAGAGGGTCATCCGGTCGCAGAGCCATGCGAGCGCGTCGCGGTCGCCGGTGGGCACCCCGGCCGCCACCCGCTCGAGCTCCTCGCCGCCCTCCCGGAACATGCCCACCACCGCGTCGTCGTAGCTCGGGTCGAGCCCCGCGAGGTCGGCAAGGCGCCAGTCCGATGGCCCGGTGAACATCGAGGTGAGTTCGCCCACGCCCGCCTGGTTGAGCTCCAGGGGCGCATCCGCGATGGCACCCAGGTCGATGACCAGCGCGTCGGGCCAGCGCGATGGGATGGTGCGCTTGGCGCCATGCAGCAGCAGCACCGCCATGTCATCCGAGAACGCGTTCACCGAGCAGGCGGTCTGGACCACGATGTAGGGCGTCGTGGGTGGTCCCTCGGTGGCCTTCTTGCCGATGTCGCACAGGGTGCCCGAGCCCACGGCAACCACGCACCCCGCCCCCGCGAGCGCCGCCCGCGCGACATCCACCGCGACCATGTCCGCGTGGAGCTCCTCGCCCGCGGTCCCCAGGGTCACGAGTCGCGCATCGTGGCCCTCCAGCAGCGTCACGACGTGCCGCTTGAGGTCGACGCCTCCGCGGCGCATCGGCATGGCGTCCGCCAGGACGAGCACCGGGCCGGTCGTGGCCAGGTCCGTCACGAGGCCCGGCAGGCTGTCGAGGACATCGTCGCCCTGGACGATCCGACGCAGGCCGATGGGCCGCCGTCGCTCTCGACCGCCATCGCGCGACAGGCGCGCCTCGGCGTCCTCGAGCGAGGAGGCCGTGCGGGCAGCCGCACCATCCCTGATGGCTGACATCGGTGACCTCACGAACGGATGCTGAGATTCGCTAGTCGTATGATGACTCAAGCGAACGCTATCCGCACTGGTCGTGGGCGTCAAGCCGATTGACGGAGGTCCCGCGCCGGATGGCCCGGATGGGCGCTGGCGAGCGGCGTGGGCAGCCGGTCCGGGCCGGTTCATGGGACGATAGACGTATCACCAGCCAGGGAGGCGTCGAGATGGCCCGTGTCCGGTCCCGCCCGCTCCTCGCGGACGTGGTGCGCAACGAGTTGCGGCGCGCCATCGTCTCCGGAGAGTTCCCGTTCGGCGTGAAGCTCCCCAACGAGGACCAGCTTGCCGACCGCTTCGGGGTCAGCAGGGTGACCGTACGGGAGGCCGTCCGGGGCCTCATCGAGGATGGGTACGTGGTGCGCCGCCAGGGGTCGGGGACGTTCGTGACACGTCGCCCGAACCTGCGGAACTCGCTCGACAGCAACTTCAGCTACACCGAGCACATCGAGAGCTCCGGCCTGCCCGCGGGCAAGCAGGTGCTGGGGACGCGGATGGTCAGCGCGGACGAGGACGTCGCGCGGGCCCTCGCGCTGCCCGTTGGGACCGAGGTGGTGGAGCTGCGTCGGGTGCGCACCGCCGACCGTCGGCCGGCCATCTACTCGGTCGATGCTCTGCCCACCGACATCGTGGACCCGGTCCAGGACAAGAAGGCGTTCACCGGGTCGCTGTACCGCTTCCTCGCGGAGCGAGGGCATCCCGTCGATCATGGGGAGGCCGTGCTCAACCCCACGGTGGCCGACCGGGACCTCGCGCGCATCCTCGACGTGGTGGTGGGGACTCCCCTCCAGGAGGTGGTCCAGATCGACATCGACCACACCGGTCGACCAGTCATGTACTCGCGAGAGTGGCACGTGCCGGCGGTCATCGAGCTGCGGGTGTACCGACGCGGGCCCGGCGCGTTCGAGCCTGGCGGCGGGTAGGTTCCGCACCCCGATCCGCCACAGCGCGGCCGGGCCGCCCGTCGGCGGCGGCGATCGCCCTCAGCGCACCGCGGCCACCAGGGACACGGCATCGTCCCCCATGAGCCCGTCGCAGCCAGCGCTCTTGGAGCGGGCGATCTGCGCCTGGGTGTTGACTGTCCAGGACCACACGGCGATGCCCGCCGCGTGGTGCGCCTCCACGAGCTCGGGGCTGACCTCCGTGTGGCGCACCTGCATCACCCGGGCGCCCATGCCCTGCGCTTGGGCGACGACGGCCTCCGGTGACATGTGCCCCACCTCCGGCACCCGGTCGGGGGCCACGTCGAGGGCGGGGTGACGCGCCCGCAGGTCGGCCAGCATGGCATGGTCGAACGATGAGACGAGATGCCGCCCCAGCTCGCCTCGGTCGGCCAGCCGAGATGCGACGGCGTGCCCGATGGCCAGTGCCTCCGTGTGGTCTGTGCCCTTCACCTCGAGGACCAGGACGACTCCCGATCCGACCGCAAGGTCGAGCAGCTGCTCCAGGGTCGGCACGCGCTCGCCCCGGAAACGCTCGCCGAACGCGCCCCATGCGCTGAGGGCGAGGACCTCCGCGAGACTCCGATCGCGGACCGGGCCATGGCCATCGGTCGTCCGGTCAAGGGTCGCGTCATGGAGCATCACCAGGTGCCCATCGGCCGTCAGGTGGACGTCCGACTCGATGCCATCCACACCCGCGGCGATGGCGGCACGCAAGGCGGCCATGGTGTTCTCGGGGAACGCGGCCGAGTGACCGCGATGGGCGAGCGCGAGTGGGCGCGGACGACCCAGCCAGGGGTTCATGGGGATGGGCGCCTCCTGGGTCCTGGATCTCGCATATGAGGGACATCGGACAGCATACGTCCGCGGTCGTGGCCAGCGACCTGCCTCGGACCCGGGCGTGCGAGCCGTGGTCGGAACCCCACGTCCCGGGCCGGCAGCCATGGCCGACCTCATGGCACCATCGGTCACGCACTGAGGAGGGAGGCATCCATGACCCGGTTCTGGCACGGCTTCGCGGACATGCACATGGTGAAGGACGCGGAGATCGTGTTCCGGTCCGGCGAGGGCGTGATCATCCGCGACACCACCGGTCGCGAGTACATCGACGCGACGGCCGCGCTGTGGTACTGCAACGTGGGCTTCGGGCGGCCTGAGATCGCGCAGGCCGCCGCGGCGCAGATGGAGCGACTCGTGGCCTACTCCTCGTTCGGCCGCTACACGACCGAGCCCACGGTGCAACTCGCGGAGCGCCTCGCGGCCCTCGCGCCCATCGATGACGCGGTCGTGTTCCTCACGTCCGGCGGGTCCGACAGCGTGGACACCGCCGCGAAGCTCGCCCGGCGCTACTGGCAGGTGATGGGCCGTCCGGAGCGCCGGGTCATCGTGTCCCGCGAGCACGGGTACCACGGGATGCATGCGTGGGGCACGGCGCTCTCGGGCATCGCGGGCAACAAGGCGGGCTACGCGGGCGAGATCATCGAGGAGGTGGTCACCGTGGGCGTCGGCGACACCGAGTCCCTGGGTGCGCTGCTCGAGCGACGGGGCCATGAGATCGCCGCGTTCATCGGCGAGCCGGTCATCGGCGCGGGTGGCGTGATCCCGCCCGAGCCGCACTACTGGGGCGAGGTCGCCCGCCTGTGCCGCGAGCACGACGTGCTGCTCATCGCCGACGAGGTGGTGACCGGCTTCGGGCGCACGGGCCAGTGGTGGGGCAGTGGGCGGTACCAGATCCCCGCGGACATGGTCATCTTCGCCAAGGGGGTGACGTCCGGCTACATGCCGCTCGGCGGGCTGCTCGTGGGGCCACGTGTCGCGGACCCGTTCTGGACCACGCCGACCCCTGACGGGGTGTTCCGTCACGGCTACACCTACACAGGGCACGCGGCCGCGTGCGCGGTGGCCATGGCCAACCTGGACATCCTCGAGCGGGAGCGCCTGGTGGATCGCGTCCGGGCGATCGAGCCGACGTTCGACCGTGAGGTCCGCCGCCTGGAGGCGTCCCCGCTGGTGGGTGAGGTCCGGACCGTGGGTCTCACCGCGGCGGTCGAGCTCTCGGCCGAGGCCCGCGCCGCCGATCCGGCTGTCGTGGACCAGGTGGTCGCCAAGGCCTGGGACCATGGCGTGGCGACGCGGTCACTGCGGGGCGTGGCGCTCCACCTGTCGCCCGCGTTCGTCATCACCGAGGGGCAGGTGAGGACCCTCGTTGACGGCCTCGCAGCCGCGCTCCAGGACGTCGCCGCCTGAGGCGCCCCCTCAGGCACCCGAGCCGCTCGACGGGGGGCATCGGGGGCGCAGCCGACGCTCCAGGTCGATGGTCCCGGTCGCACGCACCAGGACCTGGCCGCTGACCACGATGCCGTCGGTGGTGTCCACGTCGATGTCGCTCCGGTCGCCCATCTCCTGTGACAGGGCGGCAGTCTGAACGCCTCGAGGCTCTTGTCGGCTCCGATATGATCATGCGCATGACCGGTGGTCGACGGTCCCCATGGCGCCTCTCGGCGGTGGTCCTGCTGATCATGGCCCTGGGCGCCCCGGCGGTCTCGGCCCAGGCCCCCATCGACGCGTCCGGCTACGGACCACCCGACTGGGTCACGCCGGGGACACGTGTCACGGGGTATGCGGCCGGCGCGGCGGTGAGCAGCAGCGGCTACCAGCTCATCGAGGACCCCACTGGGCCCTACGAGGACCCCACGACCGGCAAGCGCTACCGCAAGACGGACGAGACGGGCGAGTCGACGGGCGGCGCGAGCGGGGATGGCTTCTACGAGATCGACGTCGTGGCGGTCGAGGGCCCCGACGTGGTCATCAACTACACGCTCTACACCATCGACCGCACGGCGGGGGTCCTCCACGCGCAGCCGATCGGGGGCTGGCGGCAGCCGGGTGGTGTGCTCGACGGGGTCTGGGCGAACCCGGAATACCTCGCGACCCTCCGGACCGGCGACGTGGGCGGTCTCCTGGTGCTCCAGGGCCCCTACGAGCTCAACGGCACGACGTATGACACGGTGAGCATCGTCAACCCCACCCAGGGTGCCTACGCCTCGTCGACGTTCGATCGGGTGAGTGGCGTGCTGGTGGCGTCCACCACCCGCACGGCGGGACAGGCGTCGCCCGTGCGCCTCCCGGGTCAGGACCCGCCCCGCGCTGCGGATGCGCTGGGCATCAGCCGCTACGTGGCGACACGCTCGCTCCAGGTGCCCGGGACCGGGAGCGCAGTGCCCTCATGGATGACCGACCCGGCCGGCCTCCGATACCAGGGGGTCACAGTCATGACCAACCCGTTCGACGCGTCGCTCTCGGTCACATGGCCCACCGAGGCGACCGTCACCTTCTCCCAGGTGGGCGCCACGTGGGCGATGTACGCGCTGCGGACCATCACGATCGTGGGGGAGTTGCGGAACCCCGGCGGGTACGACGGCGTGGTCAGCGGGACCGGGCCGTTCTGGTGGGCGCCGGACGCGCTCGCCGGGATGACCCAGGGCCAGCTGCTCGACGAGGACCCGGTGACCGGCCTCCGGCTCGTCGTGGGTGGACGCGGGATGGGACCCGGCGGGCCCACCATCGACATCGACACGCAGCTTCCCGGCACGTCCGGCCACCTCACGTACGACCTTGGCACGGGCGTCCTGATGCGCTACCAGGTCTCGACGCCGTCGGCGGGCACGGCCATCGACCTGACGCTCGCGGCGATGCCCTGAGCCTCCCCCGCAACCGCTTCCGCTAACCCCTCAGCGGCGCCCGGCAGGTTACCGCGAGGGGCCCTACGCTGGACACGTGTCGTTCCGTCGTCTCCGGGTGCTGTGCTGCCTGACGGGTGCGACCATGGGCTTCCTGTACCCGTTCGTGGCCCTCCTGCTGCTGGACAGCGGCCTGGATGCCCTGGCCATCGGGACCGTGCTCGGCGCGGGTGCGGTGGCGGCGCTCATCGGATATCCCACCTGGGGCTTGCTCGCCGATGGGCCGCTGGGACGCGAGCGGAGCGTCACCCTCGCGGCCCTGCTCGCTGCGGCCCTCGGTGCCGTCCTGCTCGTGGTCGAGGGCGACCCGCTGCTGATGGGCGTGGGCGTGGCCCTGTTGCCCTTCGCGATGGCACCCTGGGAGCCCGTCGCGGATGCGCTCGTCCTCCAGGCGCTCGGCAGCGACGCGTCGCGGCGCTATGGTCGGTTCCGGCTCTGGACCTCGGTGGGATGGGCGGTCACCGCCCTGGTGGGTGGCGTCCTGTACGCCGTGGCGGGACCGCCCGCGGTCCTGGTTGCGTTCGTGGCGGGGGCACTCCTCCTGGTCGTGGTCACCGCGCGTCCGCGGCATGCGCGGTCGTGGCGTCGGCCCGGCAACCTGACGGAGCGGCGCCCGCTCCTGCCCGAGTTGCGGCGTGCGCTCGCGGTGGCGCCGGTCCTCGTGCCCTTGCTCGTGGCGACGTTCCTGGAATGGGTCGCGGGTGGCGCGGTGGGGAGCTTCACGCCCCTGCGCATCCTGGACATCGGGGGCGGCGCGATCATGGTGGGCCTCGCGTCGGCGATGCCCGCCATCGTGGAGGTCCCGCTGTTCCCCACCACGGGGTGGCTGGGTGAGCGTCTCGGCCTGCGGGGCCTCTACGTCGTGGGGCTGGTCCTATCGGTGGGCGTGGTGCTCATCATCGCGGTCGCCCAGGAGCCGCTCGTCATCACCCTCGCCAACGGCCTGGGTGGCCTGTCGTACGTGCTGCGTTACACAGGGACGGTGCTCATCGTGGGCGCCATCCTGCCTCATGCGTTGCGCGCGACCGGTCAGTCCCTGACGCGTCTCGTGGGTGGCGGACTCGCGGCCATCATCGCGGGTCCATTCGCGGGCGCGGTGTACGGGAGCCTGGGCGGCACCGCCCTGTTCGTCCTCTGTGCCGCCCTCCTGTCGGCTGGCGCGGTCATCGCATGGCGTGGGCTGCGAGGTCCCGCGTTCGCGCCCCACCGGGGCGCGACGCCACCTGCCGAGGGGCTCGCGGCCGGCTGATCGCGTCGTCCCGCGGATCGGCGTCGTCGATCGGAGAGGGCCTGGCAATCGGGCCTCGCTATCCTCACGGGATGCTGAACGCGCAGGTGGAGGGGTTCGTGGCCGTGGCTCGGGAGGGCAACCTCCGACGCGCCGCCGAGCTGCTGTACGTCAGCCAGCCGGCGCTCACCGCGCGCATCCAGGGACTGGAGGCCGAGCTGGGCACACCCCTCTTCCGACGCACCCGTTCGGGCATGGAGCTGACGCACGCAGGTCGGGCGTTCCTGCCCTACGCCCAGCGCGCGCTGGAGTCGCTGCGCGGTGGTGCGGCCCTCGTGGCAGAACTGGCAGCAGGGGTAGCGGGCGAGCTCGCCATCGGGAGCGCCCCCGGTGTCAGCGCGTACGTGCTCCCCGAGCTCCTCGCGCGGTACACGGAGCGATACCCCAACGTCCGACTGCTCGTGCGCACCTCCCACTCGGAGCAACTCGTGGACCAGGTCGTGCGGGGCGAGGTCCACCTGGCCATCGTGCGGGAGCTGCGCGACGCGCGCATCGTGAGCCGGCCCCTGTTCGAGGACGAGCTGGTGCTGGTGGCCCGGCCCGACCACCCCTTCGCCCGGGCGGGCGCCATCGACATCTCGGCGATCCATGGGGCGCAGCTCATCCTGTTCGACAGGACATCGTCCTACTACGAGCTCACCAACGCCCTGTTCCGGAGCGCGGGAGTCATCCCCCGCGGCGTGATGGAGCTGGACAACATCGAGGCCGCCAAGCGGATGGTGGAGCGCGGACTGGGCGTGGCCCTGCTGCCAGGCACCGCGGTGGCCCAGTCCCTGGTCGCGGGCGCCCTCTCGGAGGTGACGCTCGTGGGCGTGGAGCCCATCGAGCGCCGGATGGTGCTGGTGGAACCCCAGGGGGCTCGGGAGCGGCCCGAGATCGTGGCCCATTTCGTGGGCCTGCTCGGGCGCATCCCCGAGATCATCCCCCGGGCGCGCCCGGTGCGGGCCGACTGACCGGGGTCCGCTCGGCCGCCCGCTGCGAGTCGGACACCGCAGCGTACAACTCCTCCTCCTGGGACTGGTGCAGGCGCAGGATCGCGTGAAGGCCGTACAGCACCCGTCGCAGCTCGGCGAGATCCTCGGGCTCGGGTCCTTCATCGGGCAGCATCTCCACGAGCTCCCCGAAGGTGCGCGCCAGACGGTAGATCTCGTTGTGCGTGCCATGGAACGCGGCCGTCGCCTCGTCGTTGCCCATGGCCTTCGCGAGCGCGGGATGGACGGTCTCGTCCTCCTCCTGCTCGTGGGGCAGCAGGTCGTCGGTCAGGAAGGCGCCGAGCGCTCGCAGCTCGCGCATCGTCTCCGCGGGTGTCAGGGTGCCCAGCCGATCGGCGGTCGTGCGCAGCCGGGCGATGCCCCCCGCCAGGCGCCGATGCTCCTCCACCAGCGTCGCGCTGATCGCGGTCCACCCAGGCACCGTGATGGGGGCCGGGCCACCGCCCCGGAGCGCCCGGAGCGCGTTGAGGATGACCGTCACGTCGATGGCCTCCTGGAGAAGGGCGCCAACGATGACCGGCAGGTAGCCGAACGCGGCGACCACCATCGCCCCCAGTGACAGACCCATGCCCACCAGGACGCTCTGGAGCGCGATGGTCCGAGCCCGTCGCGCGATCCGGACCGCCTCGGTGATGCGGTCGAGCCGATCGACCGTGACCACGATGTCCGCGGCCTCGGACGCAGATGTGGCGCCCCGTGCGCCCATGGCCACGCCCACGTCCGCCGCGGCCAGCGCGGGGGCGTCGTTGATGCCGTCGCCGACCATGACCACGGGCCCTTCGGAGCGCTCCGCCTCCTCGCGGACCGCGGCCACCTTCTCGTCCGGCTTGCGGTCGGCGAGGACCCCGTCGAGGCCCACCGCGAACGCGACCAGCTCCGCGACCGCCGCGTGGTCACCCGTGACCATCACGATGCGCGTGAAGCCGGCTCGTCGCAGCCCACGCACCGCGCGCGGGCTCTCGGGCCGCACCGGGTCGTCCAGGACCAGCGCCCCGGCCATCCGCCCGTCGAGCCCGACATAGACGTTGGTCGTGCCATCCACGACGGCCCGCCGACGCAGATCTCGGGCCCAGTGGGGCTGGGGCCCACCGTCGCTCGCCAGGGAGGGCGAGCCCACGCGCACCGCACGCCCATCGACCATGCCCGTGACGCCGCTCCCGGGCGTCTCCACGACGTCCGTGGGGACCGGCAGCTCGAGACCGCGTGCCCGGGCCTCCGAGACCAGCGCCGCAGCGAGCACGTGCGGGGAGGCCTGCTCCAACGCCGCGGCCATCCGCAGCAGATCGTCGGGGTCACCGGGGCCTTCGATGGATGCCAGGCGTGGGCGTCCGGCGGTGAGCGTGCCCGTCTTGTCGAACAGGATGACCCGGGCCCGCGCGAGCGTCTCGAGCGGACCACCGCCCTTGACGATGATGCCCCGGCGCGCCGCCCGTGAGATGCCGCTCACGATGGCGATGGGCACGGCCAGGATGAGAGGGCAGGGGGTGGCCACGACGAGCACCGCGAGGGCGCGCATGGGGTCGCCCGACACCAGCCAGGCGATGCCCGCGATAGCCAGGGTGAGCGGCACGAACAGCAGGCCGTAGCGGTCGGCGAGGCGCACGAAGGGCGCCTTGGAGCGGCTGGCCTGCCGGACCAGCCGGATGATGCCCGCGTACGTGCTCGCCTCGGCCGTGGCCGTCGCGCGCAGGTCGAACGGGCCCCCGGCGTTGACCACACCGCTCGCGACCGCATCGTCCCGCGGGCGCGTCACCAGCCGACTCTCGCCTGTGAGCGCCGACTCGTCGAGGACCGCCGGCGTGCCCGTGACCACCCCATCGACCGGGACCACCTCGCCGGGTCGGACCAGGATCAGGTCGCCTGCCGCCACCTCGGCCACGGGGACCACCTCGAGGTCCGCTCCCGCGTAGCGGGTGACGTGATGCGGCGCCCGCTCGAGGAGGGCGGTCAGCTCGCGTCGGGCACGCCCTTGGGCGTAGTCCTCCAGCGCCTCGCCGGTGGCGAGCATGACCGCGATGATGGCCGCAGCGAGCGACTCGCCGACCGCGAGCGCCCCGGCGATGGCGAGCAGGGCGATGACGTCAACGCCCGCCTCGTGATCGAGCAGGTCGCGCACGATGTGCCAGCCGAGTCGCAGCCCCACGATGACCGCGGGCACGGTCCACGCCCACCACGCAAGGCTCTCGTTGCCGGCCCATGAGGCGAGCAGGCCCGCGACCAGCCCGACGACGCTGAGCAGCAGCATCGCGAGGCCGACCAGATGGGGAGCGAGCTCGCGGAACCGGGACCGGGACATGGCATCCCAACGATAGCCCGTCCCCGGCGCGCCGGCCGGTGCCGACATCCTGGGGTTCCGTGTGTCGCGTCGCGTCCCGCGCCACGGTGGCATGTACGTGGCTCGCCCCGCCCGGTTTCCGGGCCGTGCTCGCCCCAGGGTCGTGCCCGCGCCCGGCCGGCGGCGTCGACCGGCCCCCGATCGCGCGAACCTTCGCGCATGGCGGCCCCCTCGGCCCCGCCCGGGGCCCGCGACCCGCCTCCGGCCCCGCCCCCGGCATCGGTCGGCCCCGGGCGCGCGCGAACCTTCGCGCGACTTCCCGACCGCCGTGCCCCGCCCCGGCGTGCCCCGGCCCGCGATCGCGCGAACCTTCGCGCATGGCGGCCCCCGCGCCCCACGATCGCGCGAACCTTCGCGCATGGGCCCCCTCGGCCCGCGGCGTCGACCGGGATCGCGGCCCCCGATCGCGCGAACCTTCGCGCATGGCGACCCCGGGCGTCGGCTAGTGTCCCGGGACGTGGTGGAGCAGTGGAGAGGGCCGGAGAGCGAACGGCCACGCGTCATCCTCGAGGACGTTGGGGTCAGGAAGCCGACGTCACTGTCGGACCCAGGACAGCAGGTGCCACAGGGTCGTCCGTCGGCTGAT
>DAOTUX010000176.1:0-4809 GCA_034436475.1 Chloroflexota bacterium
CCCTCGGTGGGGATGATGCCGAACCTCATGTGACCTCCTGCGTCGTGTCGTCCAAGCGAGCGTACAGGTCGCGGAGATGCGCGAGGCCGTCGGGCAGCGCCCGCTCCGCGGGCGGCAGGTCCGGGTGCCACGGGCGCTCCCATTCGATGGACAGGGGGGCGTCCGGGTGGGATCGAGCCAGGAGCGCGATTCCCCGGTCCAAGGGGACCTCGCCCTCGCCCAAGAGTGTCAGCCGCCAGTCGCGCCCGCGTCTGATGCCGTCCTTGACCTGGACATAGCGCAGCCACCGGCCGAGCGCGCGGATCCCGTCCTCGGGCTGCTCGCCGACGGACCACGAGTTGCCGGCGTCCCAGATGGCACCCACCTGCGGATGGTCGAGGCGAGCCAGGAGGTCCGCGACCGCCGTCGACGACGGAAGGGCGTCGTGGGGCTCGATGGCGATGGCGATCCCGCTGCCGTCCAGTCGCTCGGCGGCACGGAGGAGCGTGTCGGCGGCCCGGTCGAGGATCACCTCGTCGGACACGTCGTCGATGCGGTCCCCTGGGAAGGCGCGCAGCGTGGGCGCACCCAGCGTCTCAGCGACCGCGGCATGGCGGAGCAGGTCCTCCAGGGTTGCGGCTCGCACCGTCGCGGATGGATGGACCAGGTCCGTGTAGCACGTCACCGCGATCGCGACGAGGCCGTGATCGTCCATCGCATGCCGGATGGAGCGGCGCTCTGCGTGGTGCACGTGCGACCCGGCATGCCCGTCCTCACCACCTCGCCACTCGATGGCGTCGAAGCCCATGGCGCTGGCTCGTGCGACGACCTCAAGCGCACGCCACTCGGGACAAGCCAGGGTGCTGAAGGCGAGGATCGGCCGTTCCTGCGTGGAGCTCATCCTGACATCATACGTCTGATGACTGGTCACGAAGCGCCGCCCGCGAGCGACCGTCGGGCCGCGGGAGGGACGGTGCAGCTCCACCGACTCGTTGACCCATTGACGTTGCCAAGTCAGCATACATATGATGACTCATGACCCACGTCCCAGCGCGACCGCATGAGGCGGGCGGGTCCACGAGCGGGAGGGCGGCCAAGGAGCATCGGGCGGGAGCGACAGGGAACCCGGCTGACTCGGCGACGACAAGGAGACGCCGCGCGACGATCGCCCGCAGCCGGGCATCGCGATCGAGACGAGCGTATGGGAGGGAGAACATGCAGGCACCCCGCAGGACAGCGAGCCTCGCGGTCGTAGCGACCGCTCTGATGGCGGGCAGCGCCCTCTGGGCGGGCACCGCTGTGGCCCAGGACGCGACCGACCTCGGACCGGCGACCGGCGAGGTCACCATCCTCATGATCGGCTGGCCGGATCAGGACGGGATCGACCCGGACGGCAATCCGCAGGTGGGCATCGGCTATGTCGAACAGCTGTTCGAGGCCGCGCACCCCGACATCGACCTCAAGATCGTCAACATCCCATGGGGGTCGGGGTCGACCGGCTACGGTCCCAAGACGGAGTCGATGATCCAGGCGAACGAGGCATGCATCTATCTCATGCCGGGTTACTTCGACTACGCGAAGCAGGGCAAGCTCCAGGACCTGGATGTCCTCATCGCACAGGACCCCACCTTCCAGGACGTGTGGGAGGGGAGCTTCCTCGAGAACGCCAAGGCGTGGATGCCGGACAACCCCAACGCGACCGCATACCTGCCCCCTCACACCGGCGTCCGCGTCACCCTCTGGGACTCCAAGCTATTCGAGGACTGGGGGGTCGAGCCCCTGAGCGCGCAGCCGACGGTGGAGGAGATCACCGAGAAGGCCAAGGCCATGACCGGCACCAACCCGGTGACTGGCGAGGAGAACTACGGCTACTGGTACCAGGGGAAGTACCTGAACTGGCAGTTCCAGGCCCTGGCGAATGCCATGGGTGCGAACTGGGGCCAGGTCAACGAGGACGGCACGTGGACCATCAACTGGAACACGCCGGAATACGTGGCGGCGCTCAACAAGCTGCTGGAGCTCGCCCAGTACGCCCCCGCCGGCGCCCTCGCGGCGGATGCCATGCCGGCAGGCTACCTGAGCGATGAGAACGTGGTCGCCATCATGCCCGAAGGGGAGCCCGGCTACTTCATCAAGCAGCTCGTCAACGGCACGGACGAGCAGCGGGCGCGCCTCCGCGTGTCCCACAACCTGCGGGGCCCGGATGGCCTGGGCGGTCTGTCCACGGTCGACGGCTACACGATGGCGGCAAGCTGCCCCAACAAGCTGGCGGCGTGGGAGGTCATGAAGTTCATCACCCAGACCCCGGAGGTCCAGCAGTACGGTTTCCAGCAGGGCGGCGTCCTGCCGACCCTCAAGGATGGCGCGAGTCTGATCCCGGAGCTGTCGGTGCTGCCTGACGCGGAGATCGTCGTCAGCGCGCCTGGCTTCGCGGAGCCGCGGTATCCGTGGGCGGCGTCGGGCCCGCGCTGGGCGCTCCAGGCCGCTCTGCAGGGGGCACTCGCTGGATCCCTGTCCGCGGAGGAGGCCATGGCCCAGGCACAGCGTGAGACCGATTACTGGCTGTCCCAGCAGTAGACATCCCTGACGATCGAGGACTCGAGGGCGGCGCGCGCAGCGTCGCCCTCGCCCGATATCCACCCATGAGCACGCGACAACGCATCTGGCGGGGGCGCATCTGGTACCTGCTGCTCGCGCTCCCGTTAGCCCTATTCCTGTTGTTCGTGATCTGGCCGACGGTCAATGCGTTCCGGCTCTCGCTCTTCCGTATGGAAGGCAGAGACGAGGTGTTCGTCGGCCTCGACCACTACGCCAGTCTGCTGAACGACCACGTGTTCATCGACGCCACCCTCAACACGATCCTGCTGGGGGTCGCGTTCCTCGCCATAGTCCTGCCGCTATCGCTCGTGCTCGCGTCGCTCATGAACGGCATCCGGCACTTCTCGACGCCGCTCAAGGTCATCTACTTCCTGCCTCAGGTGACCTCCGCGGTCGCGATCGCGCTCATCTTCAACTACATCTTTCAGCCTGATTGGGGCCTGCTCAACAGCATCCTCCACGGCCTGGGCGTCGAGGACACCCCGCTGTGGCTGGCAGAGCCACGTCTCTCGCTCACCGGGTCGCGAGCCGCCGTGACCATCCTCGCGGTGTGGACTGGTCTCGGGTACTTCGTGATCGTCATCCTGGCCGGGCTCCAGACCGTGCCCAGGGATCTCTACGACGCGGCGGCCGTGGATGGAGCGGGCCCTGTCCAGAGCTGGCGTCACATCACGTTGCCCGGTCTCCGGCCCATCCTCATCTTCCTGATCATGACCGGCGTCATCGACGCCATGGCCCGCTTCAGCGACCTGTGGATGCTGGGTGGGCCGGACGGCACGCCCGCACGCTCGCTGCAGTCGATCGTGATGTACATGTACCGGACCGCGTTCGAGAGCAGCAACATCAACCTGGCATCAGCCGTGGCGGTCGTCTTCTTCCTCATCGTGCTGGTCATCACCGCCGTGAACTACGGTCTGTTCCTGCGGCGCGACCACACGACGACCGTCTCGTGACCCAGGACCGACCATGACCGCATGGAGGCGCTCGCGGCGGACGGGAGGCGAGGTCGACGGCGGACGCAGCGGAGTCCGCTGGAGCACCCGACGGCAGCTCGGCGCCTATGCCATCCTCATCGCTGGCGCGCTCGTGTTCATCGTGCCCTTCGTGTGGATGTTCACGACCTCGCTGTCGCGCAAGGCGAACCAGGGCATGCCCCGGATCCCGACGTTCTGGCCGCCCGACCCGTCCGAATTCAACTACATGGTCGCATCGACGAACCTGCCGCTCGTCCAGTTCTATGCGAACAGCGTCATCACCGTGACCGCGGTGACGCTCGGGTACCTGTTCCTCTGCTCGCTCGCCGGCTATGTGTTCGCCAAGGGCCGGTTCCCCGGTCGGGGCCTGTTGTTCCTGGTGTTCCTCATGACCCTGTTCATCCCGTTCCCGATGCAGATGATCCCGCTCTACCTGCTTGTGCGGGACCTTCACCTCAACAACAGCCTCGCGGGGCTCGTACTGCCGTTCCTTGTGGGTGGCTTCGGGATCTTCTTCATGCGCCAGGCGATGCAATCCGTCCCCGACGACCTCGTAGACGCGGCGCGCCTCGACGGCGCGGGCGAGTTCCGCATCTATCGCACGGTCATGTTGCCGCTGTGCGGTCCTGCCCTGGTGACGCTGGCAGTGATCTCCATCCTCTGGCGCTGGAACGATGTCCTGTGGCCCCTCCTGGTCAACTCCGAGCGAGGCATGTACACCGTGACCCAGGGCCTCGCCATCGCGGGGCGAAGCCAGGGCATCTATGTGGGCGTGGCGATGGCGACCGCTGCGATGGCCATCCTGCCGGTGATCCTTGCGTACGCCATCTTCCAGCGCTGGATCATCCGGGGCATCGCGACCACCGGCACCCGCGGCTGAGACCATGCGGCTGAGACCATGACGCACGGGCGCGAGGAGATTGTCATCGGTTGTGACGTGGGCACCAGCAGCAGCAAGGCGGTGGCCCTCGACCAGTCAGGCGCGATCGTGGCGCGTGCCAGCAGCGACCAGACGCTCCAGTATCCCCACCCCGGCTGGGCCGAGCAGGATGCGACCTCCTGGCTCGCCAGCCTCTCCTCGACCATCCGCCAGGTCGCGACGGCGGCCGGGCCCGAGCACGTGCGCGCCATCGGGGTCTCGGCACAGGTGGATGGCATCGTGGCGGTGGACCGGGACGACCGCCCGTTGGCACCCGCGATCCTGTGGCTCGACCGGCGGGCCTCGGCGGAGTCGGCCGCGCTCGCCGAACGATGGGGC
>DAOTUX010000177.1:0-1815 GCA_034436475.1 Chloroflexota bacterium
GGACAGGTGCCACCAGTCCTCGCACACACCGATGCCCAGGCGGACGCCCAGCCGACTGTCCGTGGCTCGGAACACCGATCCGGCGGCGAAGAAGCGTCGCTCGTCGAACTGTCCATAGGTGGGCAGGAACACCTTCCGATGGACGTGCCGGATCGCACCGTCCTCGAGCAGAGCCGCGGCGATGAACAGCCGGTGGTCGTCGGACTCCTCCACGAACGAGACCACCGCGGAGATGCCCCGCGCGTGCCCCGCGAGCGCGCCCAGGCGGGGGTCGTCAAGACGCATCGCCACCTCGGCGTTGAGGTCCTGGAGCAGGTAGCCCGTGAGCCCCAGCTCCGGGAACACCACCAGACCGGCGCCACCCGAGCGAGCCTGGTCCATGAGCACCGCGTGCCGCTCGAGGTTGTCGTGGAGCGCACCCAGGCGCGGTGCGACCTGACCCAGGGCGACGTGCATGGACGGCATCGCCGCGAGTGTAGAGCGTGCGCGAAGGACGACCCGCGTCAGCCGTCGCGATCGTGGACGCGATGACGACGCGAGGCGGGGCGGCCCGGCTGGACGACGGTCATCCCCTGTCCGCGGGCGGCCTCCGCGAGCCGTTCGTCGTAGGTGATGAACTCGTGCGTCGGGATCGCCCGCGCGCTTGCCAGGTGGATGGCGTCGAGCGATCGGAGCCTGAGCGACGCAAGGTCAGCGGCATCGCTCAGGACGGCATCGGTGACCGCGACGAGGAACTGCTCGGCGAGCCGGTCCTCGGCCTCGTCACGCCCCGCTGTCGTCGGGTTCGCGATCATGGCCGCGCGACGAACCTCGACCCGTGCGATGGCGCTGCTCGCGCCCGGCCGCCCGCTGGCCGCGATGTGATCGCGCAAGGCGAGGCTCTCAGCCTCATGGATGACCAGCTTGGCGAGGGCCGATGCGTCAAGGTAGATGAAGCCTGCGCCGCGCTCCCCCTCCGCGTGGTCGGCAGGTCGGGGGCCGGGGACCGTGGGGTGCGCCTCTCGGTCCTCGTCAGCGGTCTTGAGACCGGTCATCCGCGATGGCCTCGCTGGCGCTCATCACGCCTGTCACTGGGAGGAGACGTCGCGGGCGGTCGGTGGGTACGGGCCGCGACACGATGCCGAGGGCGACCAGGCGTTCGACGGGGTCGTCAGGCACAGGGATCACGAGCGCCACCGGCACCCCGTCATGGGTGACCTCGATGGGCTCGCCCGCGCGGACCCGGCGGATGGTGGTGGTCAGGGTGTCCCGCCGCCCGCGGATGCCCATGCGCGTGGTGGCCATGTGGTCACATGTTACCACACGCCCGCCCTGGTCACCAGCGGTACCGCCCGGCACGGACCGGCTCGCGCGACCACGGTGACTTTCGACCCTCCCGGTGGTACGCTCCCGCGATCCTGCCGCCGGGGGTCGTGTCCGCGCCGCTTGGGCGGGCTCGGCATCTCGACGGTCGGCCGCGTCGGGACCCAGTCAGCATCGCGGGGGCGCCGGAGGAGCGTCCCGGCGGCACCGACCGCCCGATCCGGCCAACGCCGCGTGACGTCTCACGCATGGACGGATGAGAGGAGGATCTCTCCAGCATGACCCGACGTACGACACGGGCTGCCGTGGCGTCCCTGGGCGCGGCCACCCTGCTGGTGGCGTCCCTAGGCGGCACGTTCGCCCAAAGTCCTGGCGCCTCGGCGCTGCCGTACTACCCGGATCCCGTCGAGCAGCCGCCGGCCCCCACGGCGGACATCGCCAGCTATCCCAACTACGGCGATGGCGTCGACTGCGAGGCGAACACCTTCAACGGGCGGCCCTACAGCGGCAACC
>DAOTUX010000178.1:0-6369 GCA_034436475.1 Chloroflexota bacterium
CCTCGCCGGGAGGCACCTCCGCGGCGGCCATCGCCGAGCTGGAGCGGGGGCGACTGCGGACCGTCCTGTCCGAGGCGGTCTGGGCGGCCTATCGGCGCACCGACGAGCTGGGCCACGAGCTGGAGGCCGCCACGGCGGACCATCGCGACGCCTGACCGACCCGAGGGACCGCCCCCGGCCGCCGACCCTGGCTGGCTGCGCCTCACCATCCTGTTCGGCTTCACCGGGTTCGTCGAGTCGATGGCCTTCGCCCACTACCTGACGTTCCTGCCCCTGCTGGTCCGAGACCTGGGTGTGCCGGATGCGGATGTCGCCGGGATGGTGGGTCTGCTGTCGAGCGCGGCGCTCCTCGCGGGACTGCCCCTGGTCCCGTTCTTGGGCGCGTGGGCCGATCGCTACAGCCGCAAGGCGGTGGTGGTCCGGAGCGCGGTCGTCGAGGCGGCGCTGTTCCTGCTGCTGGCCGTCGTGCGTGACGTGAGTCAGCTGTTCCTGCTGGTGCCGCTCGTCGGGCTCGTGCTGGGCAACACCGGGGTGATGCTCGCCGAGCTGTCGGACCGGGTCCCGCGCGCGCGGCTGGGGCTCGCCATCAGCGTCGTCGGCGCGTCGGGGCCGCTGGGCGTCTCGCTGGGCCCTGCGCTCGGCGGGCCGGTCGTGGACGCCGCCGGCGTCCAGGTCCTGTTCCTGCTGGACGCGATCCTGTCCACGGTCGCCGTGGGCGCCCTGGTCCTGGGCTATCACGAGCGCCCGGACCGTGTCCGCAGTCCGCACCCGGTGATGACCCTGGTGCGCCGTTCGCTCGTGGCGGTGGTGCGCACCCCGGTCGCGCGGACCGTGTTCCTGACGTACTTCCTGGTGCTCATGGGGCAGCGCATCGTGGTGCCCTTCCTGGCGCTGTACGTGGAGGCCCTGGCTGGGCCCTTGGTGCTGGCCTCCACGGTGGGATTGGTGGCGGGCGTCAATGGCCTCGCGGCAGCTGTGGGCTCCGCGGGCGCCGGTGCGCTCGCTGACCGGACCGGCTTCCGACCCGTCCTGCTGGGCGCCATCGCGGTCGCGGCCCTGGCCGCCCTCGCGGGGGCCGTGCTCGCCTCGCTGCCGCCGTTCGTGCTCGACTACGCGGTGCTGGGCATCGGCATCGCCACGGCGAGCGCGATGCTCTTCGCGTTGCTGGCCACCGAGCTGCCGGCAGAGGTCCGCTCCTCGGTGCTCAACCTGTCGCTCCTGCCGATGTACCTCTCGGGCATCGTGGGCTCGCTCCTCGCGGTCGAGGTGCTGGCCCGGAGCGGTGGTGACATGCGGGTCCTGTGGGTGGTCGCGGCGACGTTCCTCGCGCTCGCCATGCTGCCGGCGTGGCGGCTGCGCGCCCGAGGGCCCGCACCGGGTACCCTACGAGCGTGAGACGCGCCCTCCGCTTGGCCGGCCTCGCCGTGGCGCTCTCCCTGTGGGTCATCGCCGCGCGCGCGAGTGCCCTGACCCCCGCCCCCGTGGGCGTCACACCGACGCCATCGATGGCCGGGCCGTCGGCCGCGACCGACACCGCGACACCCGCCCGCCTGTCATGGGACCTGGTCTCGTCGTTCCCCCATGACCCCGAGGCGTGGACCGAGGGGCTGCTCATCGATCGGGAGGGTCGCCTGTTCGAGTCCACGGGCATCGTGGGCCGGACCTCGATTCGGGAGGTCGACCGGACGACGGGCGCCGTCCTGCGCAGCGCGGTGCCTGCGGACGCCGTCTACGGCGAGGGCCTCGCGATGGCCGAGGACCGCCTCCTCCAGCTCACCTGGCGTGACGGCGTGGCGCTCGCATGGGACCCCGACACGCTCGAGCCACTGGGCAGCCATGCGTACACCGGCGAGGGATGGGGGCTGTGCTCCGATGGCGGGCGCCTGGTCATGAGCGACGGCTCGGCCACGCTCACGTTCCGCGACCCCACGACGTTCGAGGTCACGGGTCGTGTCGAGGTCACCGCGGCGGGCCAGCCGCTGGCCAAGCTCAACGAGTTGGAGTGCGTGAGCGGGGACGTGTGGGCCAACGTGTGGGAGACGCCGTACATCGTGCGCATCGACCCCACGAGCGGGACGGTCACCGGCGCCCTGGACATGACCGGCCTCGCCGACCCCGACCCGTCGGCGAGCGACCCGGGCGCCGTGCTGAACGGCATCGCCCACGACCCGGTGTCGGACACCTTCCTGGTCACCGGCAAGCTGTGGCCCACGATGTACGAGGTCCGCGTCACCGATCGCTGACCCGGGTGCTCGACCCGTGGGCTCGGGACCCAGCCGGGCCCGAGAGCGCAAGGCGGGCGTGGGGCCCCAGCGATCGACGGTACGCCGGGGCCCCCTATGGCCTCAGGGCGCGGGGGCGAACACGAAGCCCTGGTTGCCGGCGAGCTCCGACAGGAGGCTGAGACTGCCGTCCGCGCCGAGCTCCGCCTTGTCCAGGAACGGCAGCAGTGAGAAGTAGCCCGTCTCGAGGCCCTGGGTCATCTGGTCGCAGGTGCCCGACGAGGCCGACTCGAAGCCGCTGATGGCGAGCCGGGTCCCGTCGAGGGTCCAGCGACCCGAGTAGTCGTTGCACCCGCCGAAGCCGCTGAACGTACCATCGTCCGAGAACGTGATATCGATCTTCAGGAGGCCGCCGGGCAGGGCGGTCCCGGCATAGCTGGTCATGGCCCAACTGCCCACGATGTCGCCACCGACGGGTGGCTCGGTGAAGCCCGGGGTCCCGGTCGCCCTGGGCGTGGACGCGGGCGTGGCGGCCGGCGTGGCGGCCGGCGTGGCGGCCGGCGTGGCGACCGGAGTGGCCGCGGGCCCCGCGGTCGCGCTGAACGCGAGGTTGACGCCGCTGGTGGTGGCGATCGCCAGGTGGGTGCCCGCGATGGCGAACCCGGAGGCCGCCTCCAGGGCGCCCAGGTAGGTCCGCTCGAGGTCGTCCGCGGTGGCGCCGCAGCTCATGCGGGTCGCCGCGAGCGGGCCGATGGTGATGCTGCCACCATCGGTCGTGTAAGGCCCCATGAAGCGGTTGCAGCCACCCGACCCGGTGACCGACCCGTCATCGCCGAACGTCGCGGTGACACCCGACCCCGGCGGGATGGGTGCCCCGCCGAGCGAATCGAGGGACCATTCCTGTCCCGTGAGGCTCAGGTCGCTCGCCCCACCCTCCCCGAACACGAGGTCCCCGGCACCGTCCAGGAACAGCTGCCCGTCCTCGGTGCCCCATCCGGTCGCGCCCTGGAGGGCGGTGAGGTAGCTCGCCTCGAAGGCGTCGGCGTCCTCGCCGCAGGACTTGCGGGTGGACAGGATGGGCTCGATGGCCAGAGAGCCGGAATCGGTCGCGGTGTAGCTCGCGGAGTAGCTGTTGCAGGCCTGGCCGCCCAGCGTGCCGTCCGCCCGGATGTCGAGGGTCACGGTCATGCCCGCCGGAGGGGCCTCGCCATCGACCATGGCAAGGGGCCATGAGCCGACCAGCAGGAGCCCGGTCGGGGCCCCGTCGTCGCCTCCGAAGACCAGCGTCGAGCCCGAGGTCGTGGAGATGGTGATGGCGGAGCCATCCAGGCGCCAGCCCGCCGCGTCCTCGATGAGCTCGAAGTAGCGTCGCTCGCGGGCGTCCACCTCGTCGGAGCATGCCGCGAACGTGGCCAGGAGGTTGCTGACGGTGAGCGAGAACCCATCGCTCGTCCAGGTCGCGCTGTAGTCGTTGCAGCCACCGGAGCCGGTCAGGGACCCGCTCGCGGCGAAGGTGGCGGTGATGGCGGGGTCGGCGGGCACCGCCTCACCGTCCATGCGGGTGAGCGCCCACTCCGTGTCCAGCACGGGCACCGGGGTGGGACTTGGTCCGGGGGTCTGGGCCTGGGCGGTGGCGCCGATCAGGAACGGCACCGTTGCGAGGACGGACAGGATGGTGCGAGGTGCTCGTCTCATGGCTCGGGATGATACGGGGCGATGGGTCCTTCGACGACCCCTGATTTCGTGACCGCGGAGCGGCGTGACAGGGGGTCCGACCGAGGGATGGCGGGAGAGGCGGACCACCCCCCGGTCGGTGCGGTCAGGAGGCCTGGACGAGGGCCGTGGGGCTGCCCATCGGCGCCGGTGACACGGGTGCTGGCACCGAGCCGTCCACCAGGGCCACGAACCACACGTCACCGATGCCTTGGCCGTTGACGTCGCCCGCGGCCGCGTCCCCGATGAAGTAGTAGAGCGGTCGGCCGTCATAGGTCGCGAACCGGGTGCCGTCGGCGCGCGTGAACGACCCGAGGACGCCCGTCACCCCCTCGCCGGCCGCGAACCCTTGGCCCTCGGCCGGCCCGAATGCGGGCCAGTTCGCGAGACAATCGCCCTCGCACACGCTCGCGCCCGGCGCGACGTCCGGGGTGAAGAAGTACAGCGTCCGGCCGTCGACATCGACCAGGAAGGTGCCCAGGTCGGTGGTGGTGGTGTTGACCACCAGACCGCCTGGGACAGGCTCTGCCGGACCGTTGAGCGTCCCGTCCTCGGCCGCGACGTACCACACGTCGCCAACACCCTGGCCGTTGACGTCACCCGCGGCCTGGTCACCCGCGAAGTAGTACAGCGGTCGGCCGTCATAGGCGACCTGCACGGTGCCATCGGCGCGGATGAAGGTGGCGAGGACCCCGGTCACGCCAGCACCGGCCGCGACAGTCTCATCCGCGTCGACGCTGAATAGCGGCCAGTTGGTGACGCACTGGCCCTCGCAGGCGCTGACCCCGGGCGCGGTGTCCTTGGCGAAGTAGTACAGCGTCAGGCCGTCCTCGCCGGTCAGGAAGGTCCCCAGGTCCGTGGTGGCGGCGTTGACGGTGTAGACCTCCTCGGCTGGGGCGTCACCCTGGGCGACGCTGGGCGCGGCGCCCGACGTCAGGAGCAGGCTGACGCTCGCTATGGCCAGGACGAGCGATCGTGGGCGCGCGGGCCCCCATGGGACGACGTGTGACGACACGGCGTGTCCTCCTTCGCGTGGGTCGGCGACGCGGATGGCGGCCATCCCCTGGGACGCCATACGACACGAGGGGGCATCTTGGTTCGCGGCCTTCGAGCCCAGAGGCCCCACGGCCGGCGATGGGGGACTTGCGGCTCTGTCCTCAGTCGAGCTCGCGCAGTCGCAGCCGTGCGTCCAGGTGGTCCACGTCAAGGCGGGCGACCTCCCGGAAGGCGCGCCGTGCGGCGCCCCGGCGACCGAGGCCCTGATGCGCCAGGCCCTCCAGGTAGCGCGTGTCGATGGCCTGGCGCCGCTCGAGGTCGTCGGTGAACAGGAGGAACGACGGCAGCGACGTCGCGAAGTAGTCCACGCGCGGGCGCTCACGGCGCCGCGCGCGCGCGATGCGCAGCATGTCCCGAAGGATCGCCTCGGCCGCGTGGTCTGCTCCCAGGTCGCGGAGCGCGCGGGCACGCCACGCATCGGCGGGCACCGGGCCCGCCGCCGGGTCGGTGACCGGGACGGACGCCTCGGTGAGCGTGGCACGAGCCGCCGCGTGGTCGCCCGCCGCCCGCTGAGCCTGGGCGGTCAGCCACAACAGCTCGTACTCGGGGGTCAGGAGGTGACGGGCCTCGCCCAGGCTCTCCGGTCGCGCGCGCGCGGCGCTCAGGAGGGCGAGTGCGCCCTGCGCGTCGCCTGCGGCGAGCGCCGCGCGCGCCAGTTCGCGGTTGGCGACCACCCACTGACCCGACACCAGGCCCTCGCCGCCCTCCCAGGGGTGGAAGCGCCGGCCGGCGATCGCCGCGCGGGCCTCGGCGTGTCGGCCGGTCTCGTTGAGCAGCGTGACCAGCTCGACGGTCAGGTCGTCCCTGGCCTCCACGACCGATCGGTGACGAAGCAGCATGGCCAGGCGAGCCGTGGGCGCGTGCCCCAGACGCTTCCGGAGCTGGTCGAGCTCGTACAGGACCCGCGCGTCCGTGGTGTCAAGCCGGAACGCGCGCCGATACGCCGCCAGGGCCCGGGTGGGTCGATGCTCCACGTTGTGCGCGGCCAAGCCGAGGTCGCGATGCACGGTCGGGAACGACGCATCGAGCCGCGCGGATGCGCGCCACAGGGCGATCGCCTCGTGGTAGCGCCTCCGGTCGTAGAGCAGGAGCCCCAGGAGATACGGGGCGTGCGGGTCGTCCGGGTCGGCCGCGACAGCCGTCGCGAGCACCTCCAGCTCCTCGGGTCTGCCCGGGAAGCAGCGCTCGATGGCGAGCGCCCGCGCCCTGCGCCGCCACGACGCGACCGCGTCGCGATCCCCCGCGCGCTCCGCCAGCCACCCCAGCGTGTACCCGACCAGCGGGGCCGCCTCGCCTGACGCACGTGGTAGCACATCCTCCAACAGTTGGATGGCACTCGTGTACATACCCGCACGAGCATCGTCGTGGGCGACGATGC
>DAOTUX010000179.1:0-43610 GCA_034436475.1 Chloroflexota bacterium
GGCTCCCCCTCGCGCGGACGGGGCTCCTCGCCGGGTCCATACGGCACGGCTGTGACCCCCGACCCATCGCCCACCATGGGCACGCCCGGGCCAGCGGCGCGTCCCTCGATGGCACCCACCCCGTACGGGACCCACTTCGATGGGTCCTGCAGCCGATGCGCCTCGAGGTTGCCGCGCGCGTGCACCTCCTCGAAGCCGCGCGGCTCGATCCACATCCGGTCCCCCTGGAGCAGGCCATGCACACCGCCCTGGCCAGGCTCGGGTCGCTGGTCGCGGCAGTACGCGCAGGCCGACGGTTCGTGGCGAGCGTACGTGTCGGGCTCCTCGTACGTCGTGATGTACCCCTCGTAGTTGCGCAGCACCACCTTGTGGTCGGAGTAGCTGATGAGGTAGTTGGGCATGACCGGGATCTTGCCGCCCCCGCCGGGCGCGTCGATGACGTAGGTGGGCACCGCGTAGCCGCTCGTGTGACCCCGCAGGCCCTCGATGATCTCAAGGCCCTTGCCCACGGGCGTCCGGAAGTGGCCCGAGCCCTCGACCAGGTCGCACTGGTACAGGTAGTAGGGCCGGATCCGGTTGGCGACGAGCCTGTGGACGAGCGCCCGCTGGATGTGCACGCAGTCGTTCACACCGGCCAGCAGCACCGACTGGTTGCCAACGGGCAAGCCCGCCCTGGTCAGCTTGTCCACGGCGCGCGAGACCTCGGGCGTGATCTCGTTCGGGTGGTTGAAGTGGAGGTTGATCCAGAGCGGGTGATACCGCTCGAGCATCTGGCACAGCTCGTCATCGATGCGCTGTGGCAGGAACACCGGCACCCGTGACCCGATGCGCACGACCTCGATGTGGGGGATCTCCCGGAGGCCGCGCAGGATCGACTCGAACAGCCTGGGGGCGAGCGTCAGGCCGTCGCCGCCGCTGATGAGCACATCCCGTACCTGCGGCGTGCGGCGCAGGTACTCCAACTGGGCCTCGTGGTCCTTCCGGTTGAAGTTCTGGGTGGGGTCGCCCACGATGCGCGAGCGCGTGCAGTAGCGGCAGTAGCTGGCGCACTGGGTGGTGACCAGCATCAGCACCCGGTCCGGGTAGCGATGCACGAGCCCGGGCACCGGTGAGTGTCGGTCCTCCGCGAGGGAGTCCTCCATCATCGCGGTGAAGGCCTGGTGCTCTCGGCCCAGGGGGATGACCTGTCGTCGGATCGGGTCGTCCGGGTCGTCGGGGTCGATGAGGCTCGCGAAGTAGGGGGTGATGTCGACCCGGAAACGACCCGGGGCGGACAGGCCCTCGCGCTCCTCCTCGGTCAGGTGCAGGATCGCCTCGATCTCCTCGAGGGTGTTCACTCGGTGCGAGAGTTGCCACCGCCAGTCGTCCCACTGCGCGTCGGGCACGTCCGACCAGGGGGCCGCGCGTCTGCTGCGGGCCGGTTGCCCGTCCGCACCCAGTGACCGAGCCGGGTCGCGCGGGTTGACCCAGGGTGTCTCGGTGGCGGCGGTCAGGCTGGTCTCCATGTGTCGGCTCCCGCTCCCGTCGGTACGCGCCGGTCCCTGACCGATGCATACGGATCATGCAGATCGGATGGCGACACATGATACGACTGCCACCGCCCCGGACTGGAGCTGCTGGTGGCGGTGGCGGCGGGCGCCGTCCTCGGCTGGCTCGCCATCCGGGTCTGGCGTGCGCATGAGGATGGCGCACTGTAGTGCGGCCCCTCACATGCTGGTCGGCCGGACCCGCAGGTCAGGCGCGCCTGACAGTCGCGGTCAGGGACCGTTGACGGGCCGCCCGTCACACGTCTACGATGCCGGGGTCAAATCTGACTAGTTGAGTAGGAGTTTCCATGGTCCGCGCCCCATCCCACCCTCGGGCCATGCGGCTCACCGCCCTCGCTGCCCTCGTCGTGAGCGTGTCACTGACGGCGCCGACGCTCGCCCAGGATGCCGGGACCCGGGTCGCGCTGACCATCAGCGAGTCGGGATGCGAGCCGTCGTCAGTCACGGTCCCCGCGGGACCCGTGGTGTTCGAGGTCACCAACCTGGGTGGCGACGTGGGGGAGTTCGAGATCCTCGCGGGCGACTTCGTCATCGACGAGGTCGAGAACATCGTGCCCACGTTCCAGAGCAACCTCGTGTCACGCCTCGATGGCGGCGAGTACCAGCTGGTGTGCTTCCGCCTCCAGACCCCTCGGGGGACGCTCAGCGTGACCGGCGGCCCGGCCGGCACGCGACCACCGTCCGCTGTGGTGGACCCGGCCACCCTGGCGGCCTATCAGGCGGAGTACGAGACGTACGTGCGCGCCCAGGGTGCGGCGTTCGCGACAGGAGTGGCCGGCTTCGTCGACGCCATCAGGTCGGGCGACCTTGCGACCGCGAAGGCCCTCTACGCCCCGTCGCGCGTGGGGTGGGAGTCCATCGAGCCGGTTGCGGAGCTGTTCAGCGACCTGGACCAGGCCCTGGACTTCCGGGAGGAGGACTTCGCCGGGGGCGTGGACGATCCCGCGTTCACGGGCTTCCACCGGATCGAGCGCCTGCTCTGGGTCGACGGCGCGTCGGGCGACCTGGGCGCCCTCGCCGATCGTTTGCTTGCCGACGCGAACGATCTCGCGCAGCGCCTCACGACCCTGTCCATCGACCCGTACCAGATGACGCAGGGCGCGGGCGCCCTCATCGACGAGGTCGCCCAGACCAAGATGACGGGCGAGGAGGACCGCTACTCGGGGACGGACCTGTGGTCGATCAACGCCAACATCGATGGCTCCAAGCGCATCGTGGACATCGTGCGTCCCTCGCTCGCCGCCGCCGACGCCGCGTACCTGGAGCGTCTGGACGCCGCGTTCGCGACCATCGACGGCCTCACGGACCGCTATCGCACCGACGATGGCTTCCAACCGTTCTCGGCGATCACACCCGAGGACCTGACCGCGATGCAGGCGGCCCTCGCAGGGCTGTCGGAGGTCCTTGGGCAGTTGTCCGGCACGCTTGGCCTGTCCGCGTGAGCCCGACCAGTCCCGATTTCCCACGTATGGAGCACCCCATGACACGCCCCGCGCACGTCACCGACGCATCCGCGCCCCAACGACGGGTCTCGCGTCGCTCCTTCCTCGCGACCACAGCCAGCGCTGGCGCGGGCGCCGTCGTGGCGAGCGTGGGCGGCGGGCTGCTCGGTGCGAGCGGCGTCCTGCCGGGCGTCCTGCCGGGCGTCCTGCCGGGCGCGACGGTCGCGGCGCAGCAGCCTCTCGGTGCACCGTCAGTCATCCCCTTCGAGGGAGTCCATCAGGCAGGCGTAGAGCGCCCAGGCATCCCTCAGCCCAACTCGATCGTGGCGTCGTTCGACCTGGTGACGAGCGATCGGGCCGGTCTCCGGGACACCCTGATGGAGCTGACCCGGCGCATCCGCGCACTGGCCAAGGGCGAGCCACCCGCACCCATCGACCGCGAGTTCCCGCCACCCGAGAGCGGCATCCTTGGTCCTTCCATCGGCCCCTCGGGCCTGACCGTGACGGTAGGGCTCGGTGCCTCCGTGTTCGACGCTCGCTTCGGCCTCGCCGATCGGATGCCCCGACGCCTGCGCGTGATGCCCCACTTCCAGGGCGATGTCCTCGATGCGGCTCGGACGCACGGCGACGTGGTCCTCCAGGTGTGCGCCGTGGATGAGATCGCGTGCATCCATGCCCTGCGCCACCTCATGGCGGGCACCCGCCCCACGATGGCGCTCCGCTGGATGGAGACCGGGTTCCATCGACCCGACACCATCCCCACGCCTGGCCGGACCACGGTCCGCAACCTCCTGGGCTTCAAGGACGGCACGTCGAACCTGATCCCGGGTGCCGATCGGTTTCGGGACCGGGTGTGGGTCGCGAGTGGGGACGATGAGCCCGCCTGGGCGGTCGGCGGCAGCTACATGGTCGTGCGCCTGATCCGCATGTTCGTGGAGCGCTGGGACCGGGCACCGCTCGCGGAGCAGGAGGCCATCTTCGGGCGGTCGAAGCGCACCGGATCGCCGCTGGGCGGTCACCGGGAGGAGGACCAGCCCGACTTCACGACGGACCCCGACGGCGCCGTCACGCCCCTGAACGCGCACATCCGGCTCGCCAACCCGCGCACGCCCGATACCGAGCGCAACCTCATCTTCCGGCGCGGCTACTCCTATGCCCGCGGCTTCGATGGCGCGGGGCTCCTCGACCAGGGCCTCCTGTTCGTGGCCTTCCAGCGGGACCTGGACGCCGGCTTCGTGGCCGTGCAGGGCCGGCTGGCGTACGAGCCGCTCCAGGAGTACATCCAGCCCCAGGGCGGTGGCTTCTTCTTCGCCCTGCCTGGTGTCGTGACCCCGGACGGCTACCTGGGGGAGGGCCTGCTGGCCTGAGGCCGGCACTCGGAGCGCCCTCGCGCTCTGCTACCATCGGCCGGCCATGACCTTGGACCGACTGCGCAACATCGGCTTCCTGCTCGCGCTCCTGCTGCTGGGCGTGATGCTCTTCTCCATCTACGGTGCGTTCCGCTCCGCGATCGAGGGAGGCAACTGGGTTGCGTTCCTGGGGGGCATCCTCATGGGTGCCGCGATGGTCGCGGTGCTGCTGGCCATCATGGTGGTGCCGGAGCGTCGCCGGACGGGCTGGGTCCAGGCGCTCACCAAGGTCAACACCAAGTACCTGTTCGGTGGCCTCGTGGTCATGTGGGTGCTCGTGATGGGGTTCTTGGCCAGCATGGCGCTCCCCGCCACCCAGGAGGGCGGCCTGGCCCTCATCGGCATGTTCGCGGGGATCTTCATCTTCATGGGCTTCGTCTGGTCCGTCGTCGGGGAATGACCCGGTGCCGCTGCGAGCACCCGTGGCGGGTGGCGAGGCAGGGCAGGGACTCGCGGAGTACGCCCTCATCCTCTCGCTCATCGTCATCTTCTCGATCCTGGCGCTCCTGCTGATGGGCGACCAGATCTCGACCATCCTGTCCACGATCGCCGGTCAGCTGTAGCCGATGGCACGCCAGGGTCGCCGCCAGCAGGAGCCGGGCGGCCGGGGCATGATGGGCGCATGAAGATCGTCAGCATCGACTGGGACCCGGCCGCTGAGCGCTTCGTGGCAGAGGGGACCCATCGCGGCCACCGCATCGACATCAACGCGCCGCGGCTCAGGCCAGAAGGGGCCGGCCGCGAGGGCCCCACCGGGTTCTCGGCCTCGGAGCTGCTCCTGGCGGGCGCCGGGTCCTGCGCCATGTGGGACGTGGTGCAGATCCTGCACAAACAGCAGGAAGAAGTGCGCGACATCCACGTGGAAGTGGAGGGAGAGCAGCACGCCGACCCGCCCTGGCCATACCAGCGCATCGTGGTGCGCTTCACGGTCACGGGCCACTCCCTGGACGAGGGACATGTGCGGCGGGCCGTGGAACTCGCCGTGGACCGCTACTGCTCGGTCATCTCGACCCTCCGGGGTGTGGCGACGGTGACCAGCCAGGTGACCATCCTGGAAGCCACCCCGGACGAGCGCGAGACCGCGACCCTCAACGCCTGACAGGCGCTCGGGCCCCGGCGTGATCTCGTTCGGGGGTGTGGGCCGGCTGGTCGCGCGACACCCCTGGTCGGTCGTCGCGGCATGGGCCCTGCTCGCGCTCCTGGCGCTGCCGCTCGCGCCCAGGGCGCATGACACCCTACAGGCTGGGGGGTTCACGGCCGACGACCTCGAGGCGGCTCGTGCCCGGCGAATGCTCGAGGACGAGTTGGCGCTCCCTCCCTCGGCACTGGTCATCGTCCTCCGCGCCACGAACGGTCTGCGGGCCGGTGATGCCGCGTTCGAGGGCACCGTGACCGCCGCCATCGCCCGGGTCCCGGACGTCCCCCATGTCACGGGCCTCGTGCCGCACGCGCTCGCCCCCCGCCAGGTGAGCGCCGACCGGACCACGGTCTACGAGGTCGTGACGCTCGACCTGCCCCCCGACCGGTCCCCTGAGGTGCTGGAGCCCCTGCGAGCAGCCATCACCGCCCCGGACGGTCTCGAGGTGGGCGTCGCGGGTGGCCCGGCGTTCTACGGCGACATCCAGCGCGTCTCCCAGGAGGACCTCCAGCGCAGCGAGATGCTGAGCCTGCCGCTCGCGGCGCTCGCGCTCCTGCTCGTCTTCGGGAGCGTGGTGGCCGCTGGCGTGCCCGTGGTCGTGGGTGGCCTCGGTGTGCTGGTCGCCCTGGGCATCATCACGGTCATCGCCTCGCTGACGCCCATGAGCATCTTCGTGCTCAACCTGGCCACCCTGCTGGGCTTCGGCCTGGGCGTCGATTACGCGCTGCTCATGACCAGCAGGTTCCGCGAGGAGCTCGGCCAGCGAGGTCAGGGACGACGCGCGGACGGCTCCCTCGATCGCATGGCCATGACCGAGGCGGTCGAGCGCACCGTCGCCACGGCGGGCCGGGCCGTCGCGTTCAGCGGTGCCACGGTCCTGCTCGGCCTCGGTGGCCTGATGCTCTTCGACCTGATGGTGCTGCGCTCGGTGGGCATCGCTGGCGCGGTGGTGGTGGGTCTCGCCGTGGCTGCGGCGCTCACGCTGCTGCCGGCGACCCTGGCCATCCTCGGGCCACGCTTGGACGCCCTGCCGGTCCGGGCACGACGCGACCGGTCCTGGGCCACGGCCGAGGGGACACGACCGGAGCGAGGTGCGTGGTGGCGGCTCGCACAATGGGTCATGGACCACGCGGCCATCGTGGCCGTCCTCTCCACCGCCTTCCTCGTCCTGCTGGGCGCACCGTTCCTCCACGTTCGTCTCAACGCGCCCGATGCATCGATCCTGCCGGCCCAGGTGCCCTCCCGCACCGCGTACGACACGCTCCTCGCTCGGTTCCCCGAGGGTGAGTTCGCGCCGCTGGTGCTGGCCGTGCGCACGCGTGGGCCGGTGGTCGAGCCCGCCAATGTGGCGCTGCTGTACGACTGGTCCCGGCGCATCGCCACGGACCCTCGGGTGCGGCGGGTCGAGAGCGTGGTGGACATCGACCCTCGTCTCGACCTGGCCCAGTACCAGTTGCTGCTCGGCAACCCCGCCGGGCCGGGAGACCGGTTCGTCGCCCTGGCACTGGCCGCGACTACCCGGGGTGACCTGACCACGCTCACAGTCATCACGCACCATGGCAGCAACCACCCGGATTCGCGGGCCCTGGTCCACGAGCTGCGGGACCCCGCCAGTCGGTTGGCCCCGCCCCCTGGCCTCGAGGTGCTCGTGGGCGGGGGCGCCGCGGAGGTCGTGGACGTGGTCGACCGAGTCGCCCAGGACGCACCCCGGACCATCCTGTTCATCCTCGTCACGACCTATCTCGTGCTGTTCCTCCTGCTCCGCTCCGTGGTGCTGCCGCTGAAGGCGCTGGTCATGAACACCCTCTCCATCCTGGCGAGCTTCGGCGCCCTGGTCTGGATCTTCCAGGACGGCAACCTGTCAGCCGTGCTCGACTTCACGCCGCTCGGGTTCGTGGAGACCACCCTGCCCGTCATCCTGTTCTGCGTGCTGTTCGGGCTGTCCATGGACTACGAGGTGTTCCTGCTGACGCGCATGAAGGAGGCCTGGGTCGCCACGGGCGATGACCGCTTCGCGGTGGCGTGGGGTCTGGAGCGGAGCGGGCGGATCGTCACCAGCGCGGCGGCGATCGTGGTGCTCGTGGCGGCCTCGTTCGCCACTGCCGACGTGGTCCTCATCCAGGCCCTGGGCGTGGGCGTCGCCATCGCGGTGGCACTCGACGCGACGGTGGTCCGCGCGCTCCTGGTGCCCGCCACCATGCGCCTCCTGGGCCGGTGGAACTGGTGGGTGCCCGCGACCCTCCGGGGGCGCATGGGTGCCGACCCGATGCTGGACGCATGACGGGGCATTCGCGCGGGTCAGGTCGCCCAGGCCTGTCACATGTCCTCATCCTGTCGGCCGCGGTCATCCTCGGGGCGTGCGATGGACGCATCCTCGCCCGCCCCGTGCCCACGCCCCCACTGGCACAGGCGACCTCGGCGCTCGTGGCCAGCAGGCCGCCCGACCCACAGCCTGTCGTGATCCCACGCGACGACGGCCCACACGATCGGCTCACGGAGTGGTGGTACGACACGGGTCACCTGGTCGCGCACGACGGCCGTCGGTTCGGCTTCGAGTACGTGGTGTTCCGGGCCGAGCGGGGCGACATGCCCGTGGCCTGGGCCTCTCACCTCGCGGTGACTGACGAGACAGGCGGTCGCTTCCGCTACGACCAGCGCGCGCAGTTGGGTGGGTCCGTGTCGCGCCCCGTGATGGGCGGCGGCTTCGACCTGTCCATGGGGGGCGACATGATGCCGGGCTTCCCAGCGCCGGATGTCCGGCCCTGGACCATGAGCGGGTCGGAGGGCAGGGACCGCCTCGCCGCGCAAGGCGTCGACAGGGACGGTGTGCCGTTCGGGCTCGAGCTTTCCCTCGACACCGGCGCGCGCGACCCGGTGCTCCACGACCGGGACGGCTATGTCGACTTCGGCGCAGCCGGCGGGTCCTACTACTACTCGCGCACCAGGCTCGAGGCGACAGGCACCCTGACGATCGATGGCGAGACCGTCCCCGTGACCGGGATCGCGTGGTTCGACCATCAGTGGGGGGACTTCATCGCTGTCGGATCGGGTGGCTGGGACTGGTTCGCGGCGAACCTCGACGACGGTACGGACGTCACGCTGTCACTCGTGCGTGACACGGACGGCGGCTATCCCCTGGCGTACGGCACGCTGGTGCGTGCCGACGGGTCGGTGGCGCACCTGCCGGTAGACGCCTTCGAGGTCACTGTGACCGAGCGATGGACCTCGCCCGAGACCGGAGCCGACTATCCCGCCGGCTGGCGCATCGAGATCCCCGGTGAGCGCCTGGTCATGACGCTCGAGCCCACGGTCGCGGCGCAGGAGCTCGACACCCGCCGCACCACGGGCGTCGTCTACTGGGAGGGCTCGCAGCGGGTGACGGCAACCCGGGATGCCATCGCGCTCAAGGGCGTGGGCTACGTGGAACTGACGGGATACGCGCCTTGCTGCTGATCGGCGCGTTGGTGGGCCTTGTGGCGGGACTGCTCGCGGGGGGTCGCCTCGACCTGCTCTTGGAGGTCCGCCTGCGCTACCTGGCGCTGCTGATCGGGGCGCTCGTGGTCCGTTTCGGGACGAGCTGGCTCATCGAGGCCGGGGTCGCGGTGATCGATGCGCTGCGCCTGCCCCTGTACGCGCTCTCGTTCGGACTCGTGGCCTTCGTCCTGTGGCTCAATCGCGCCCACTCGGGGCTGTCGCTCGTGATGGTGGGCGTGCTCACCAATGGCCTGGCTGTGGTGGTCAACGCAGGGTGGATGCCCTACTACCCGCCAGCCCTGGAGATGGCCGGGCTGACGGTCGCTGACGTGTCGGGGTCGGGCTTCTTCACGGCCCTGCCCACGGAGCTTGGTGCCGGGTTCCTGCTCCGCGCAGGTCCGTTCGGTGACGTGATCCCCCTCTCGGTGCCGTTGCTCCGGAACGTCATCAGCATCGGGGACCTGGCGATCTCCATCGGCCTCGGCTGGTTCGTCCTCGCGGCGATGCTGCGAAGGGACTCGGACCCGCGTGCCGGCGGCCTGTCGCTCTGCCGGGGGGACGGGTCGGCGCAGACGGAGGTCGCGGTCGACACACGCCCCGTCATGCTGGGCGGAGGCCGCGGGCCCGGTCTCCTGGCGCCTGAGCCGGAGCTCGCGGTCGCCCGCTCCGCCGATGTGGTGGTGCCAGCGCCCGGGGACTGGCGGCAACGGCTGCATGAGCATCCCTACCTGCGTCTGCTGCGCGACGCTCGCTTCTCGGCCTTCTGGCTGGGACAGGCGATCAGCATGTTCGGGGATCGACTCCATCAGATCGCATTGGGCGCCCTTGTGTTCGCCACGACCGGCTCGTACATGGCGACCGGGCTCGTGTTCCTCATGGCTGCGATCCCGAACCTGTTCCTGGGGCCCATCGCCGGCGCGTTCGTCGATCGCTGGGACCAGAAGCGGGTGATGGTCGCGAGTGACCTGCTCCGGGCCCTCCTGGTCCTGCTCATTCCCGTCGTCGCGTCCATCGACATCCTGTTGGTGTATCCGATGGCCCTGCTGGTGACCTGCGTCAGTCTGTTCTTCCGACCGGCGCGAGCGGCGGTCGTGCCCCGCATCGTGCGCCCGGACGACCTGCTGACCGCGAACTCGGCGCTGTGGACCGCGGAGAGCGTGGCCGACATCATCGGCTACCCCATCGGCGCGGCGTTCGTGGCGTTCGTGGGCACCGAGCTGGCGCTCGCCTTCTGGGTGGATTCGGCGACGTACGTGGTGAGCGCCATGCTCATCATGACGCTCGTGGTGCCACCCGCGGCGCGAGCCGCTTCGGCCCGCGTGCGGGGCGCCCTGGCCACGTTCCGCGGGGAGCTCGTGGAGGGATGGCAGGTCCTGCGCTCCCGCCCCGTCCTGCTCCAGAACACGATCGTGAGCGCGCTCGCTCAGATGTGCGTCGGTGCCATGATCACGCTGCTGCTGCCATACTCGGAGGAGGCCTTCGGGGACCGCTACATGGCCCCGGTCGAGGCGTGGGGCCTGCTCGAGGCATGCATCGGCGTGGGCAACCTGGTGGGCGGGCTGGCCGTCGGCATCATCGGGGCCCGGTTGCGCAAGGGGCGCATGGTCGTCGCCGGGATCCTGTCCATGGGTCTCGCGGTGACCGTGCTGGGCATGACGACGGACCTGCCTGTCGCGCTCGTCGCGGCGGGCATCATCGGCATCGCGAACCTGGTCTACGTGGTGCCCACGCAGACGATCTTCGGAGAGGTCACGCCCGAGGGATACCTGGGTCGCGTGGTGGCCATCCGATCCAGCATCGTCGTCGGTTCGATGACCGGGGCCATGGCGATCTCGTCGGTGGCCGCCGGGACGTTCGCCGTGGGTCCCATCATCGCCGTGAGCGGGCTGCTGACGATCATCGCCGGGCTTGCGGCGGCTGCCCTGCCCGCGGTGCGGGACGCATGACCGGTACGTCCGATATGCTCCGAGACCCGTGAGCCCCGACATCAGCACCCTCATCGCGGCCCTCGTCGCGGCATGCGCCGTCCTCGTGGCGTCCGCAGCCGTGGGACTGGTGCTGCTCGCGAGAAGGCTTCGGATGTGGTCCACGAGCGCCTGTGTTCGCCTCGATCGCGCAGGCGACATGCTGTGTCGGGAGGCCCCCCGAGTCAGGCTGCTGCTGGGACGCCTCGACGCCGACGTCGAACGGATCCGGCGACAGGATGCCGCCATGGACGCGCGTCTGGTCGGCATGAGCGCGTCGCTGCTGACCATCCGGCGCACGATCGAGGGCGTCACCCAAGGGCGACTGGCCACCTTCATCCGGGGTGCCGGCATCCTGAGCAGGGTGGCGCAGTTCGCGCTGCTGTGGAGGTGAGCGAGTGACCAGCGAGGACCCGGCGACGCAGCATGAGGCCGCGCCGAGCGGGGAGGGCCCCGATCCCGAGGCGGGACCGGGTGGAGTCTCCGGGGGTGACGGGGGCGACGAGGGTGACGCCCTGAGCGGCGAGTCATCGGAGGCGGGGGGTTCGGAGCCGGCCGAGGCGACACGGGCATCTGCGGACCTTGAGGCACCGGTCGCGGTGCGTGCCGTCACCGGGGCGGCGGCGACAGGCCCGGTCACGCCCGCGAAGGGGTCGACCGGGACCGCGCGCCCGTCCGCACCGGGGGGCGCGGACGACACGCCGCGCATCGACGACCCGGTCTCCAAGTGGTGGGTCGGCATCATGGTCGCGGTGTTCCTGGCGATCGTGGCCTATGGCGCACTCTTTGGGAGCGATGGCCTACTCAGGCCTGGCCAGACCCCCGAGCCGACCGAGGAGCCCTTGCCCACCGAGGTCGCTGTCCCGTCGCCGTCGGCCGTGCCCAGCCCGTCGCCGTCGGCCGTGCCGAGCCCGTCGGCCATCGTCTCACCGGCTCCATGCGGCAGCCCAGCAGCATCGCCCGTCGGATCCCCGGGCGCAGCCTTCTCGCCTGCCCCCTGCCCCTCACCCACGATCGTGCCGACGCCATCGGCCGTGCCGTGATGAGCCCAGGTCAGGCCCCGCTCGATGCTATCCTCGGCCGCAGATGACCCACGTCTTTGTCTCGCCCCATCCCGACGATGCCGCGCTGTCGTGCGGCGGGCTCATGGCCAGCCTTCGCGAGCTTGGTCAGTCGGTGACCATCGTGACGGTCTTCTCATCTGGCGCGGATGCCGATCAGAACGATCCGACCCGCACCAGCAGCGGCTTTGGGACAAAGGCGCTGTGGCCGCTGACCGAGGTCTTCGACCGGGGCAACATCGCACCCGACCACCCTGAGGAGCCGGTGCCGGCGTGGCTCGCCGACCCCGCGCGAATCGCCGTGACCCAGGAGCGTGCCAACACCCAGGCCCGTCAGTTCTGGCAGCGCGCGGGCTGGTACCGGAACGCCAACATCACCAACGCGGAGGCCGAGGGGCGACCCATCGCCGACGCGACCCCGGGTCAGGGCACCCTGGTCCGGACCAACCTCGCCAGCGCCGATGACATCGCGCTGCGGCGTGCCGAGGACGAACGCTTCGCCTGGTTCATGGAAGTGTCGCTCGTCGACCTCGGCCTGCCCGATGCCAGCTTCCGCGGCTACGTCGGGGACGACGAGCTACTGGGTGAGCCCCGTGATGACGACGAGGCGCCCGTTGCCATCCTGCGCCGGGAGATCCTGCGTCTCGAGCCACAGCAGGTCTACTTCCCCCTGGGCATCGGTGGGCACGTGGACCACGTGCTGTGTCGGGACGTGGCACTCGCGCTCGTCGCCGAGCCACGCGGCTGGGTGATGCCGGCGCCGGACCTGGCGGGCCTGATCAGCTTCTACGAGGACTTCCCATACGCATGGTGGCATGACTTCCATGGCCAGACCGACCTACCGGGGGCGATGACCCGACTCCCATCCGATGCGGTGCTCGAGGCCAGGTACGCCGACATCAGCGATGTCCTCGAGCGCAAGGTCGCAGGTGTGGCCGTCTACGGCACCCAGGTGCCGCGCCTCTTTGGCGACGAGCAGCGAATGCTCGACGACGTGGCGGGGTACGCCCGGCGAGTGGCCTTCGCGGGGGGCGTGGGGACCGGGAGCGCCGAGCGCTACTGGGGGGTCGTGCGGCCCTGATGCGATCGCGTCTGGCCATGGTGTCGACCATCGCGATGTTGGCCCTGGTCGCCACATGGCCGTCCGCCGTGCCCGTGGCCGCACAGGACCCGAGCGGTGCCGCGCTGGGACCTCCGTCCGCGACCCCGCTCGCGGACCCACCAACGGTGCCCGCCGGCGACGGCACCGGCGTGCGACTCCGCACGGAGCTGGGAGACATCGTCATCGGCCTGTTCACGGAGTCCTCGCCCGTCGCCGCGGAGAACTTCCTCAACCTCGCCGCCGCCGGCTTCTACGACGGCACCGTGTTCCACCGGATCGTGCCCGGCTTCGTCATCCAGGGGGGCGACCCCACCGGGACCGGGTCGGGGGATGCCGGGTACAGCATCGTGGATGAGCCGGTCGTGGGCCAGTACGGCCGGGGCATCGTGGCCATGGCACGCACCCAGGCTCCCAACTCCCAGGGCAGCCAGTTCTTCATCGTCCTGGATGACGGGGCACGGGCGGCACTCGACGCGGCGCGCACATACGCCATCTTCGGACGTGTGGTCGAGGGCATGGAGGTGGTGGACGCGATCGCGGCGGGCCCCAGCTCAGGCCCACCCGATGACCGCGCGCTCGAGCCGGTGGCCGTCGAGTCCACGAGCATCGAACAGGTGGTCCTGCCACCGGAGCCCTCGGCGCCGCCACCCACCACCGACGCGGATCTGGCCCGACGTGTCGCGCTCAGCGTTGGCGGGCAGGTCCTGGCACCACAGACCATCACGGGGTACGGCCTGGAGCAGGGGTACGGCGCTGACGACCCCATCACCGTGGGCCTGCGGCAGATTGCCGAGAGCCAGGGCGCGACGTTGCAGGACGTGTCGATCGTGGTCACTGGCGTGGACCTGCCGAGCGGGCTGCCCATCGACATCACGGGTCTCCAGGTGCGTGGCGCGGACGCCGCGGCGCTGGTGACACCCTTCGCCGCGCTCATCACCGGGGATGACAGCGTGACCACCAGTCTCACGACCCGGGCCGGGAAGAGCGTCCTGGAGGTGACCGGGGCCAAACAGGAGGTGCCCGTCACGGGCTACGTCGACGGTGACCTGGTCCTCCTCATCCGCACGGCCGACGAGGCGGCACGCGACGAGGTGCTGGGTCAGCTTCCCTGAGCGGCGCGGCCGTCAGGCGACCCACACGCCACCGCGCATCACGCGACGCACCCGGAGCGAGTCGTCCATCTCCACGAGGTCCGCCCGAAGGCCGGGCGCGATACGACCCCGATCGGTGGCCTCGAGCAACTCCGCGGGGTTGCGGCTGGCGGCACGCGCTGCGACAGGCAACGGGCACCCCTCGCCGACGAGGTTCCGGACCATGGAGTCGAGCGCCAGGACCGATCCCGCGAGCGTCGTGGTGCCGGCCACAACCGCGCGGTCCTCGAGCACCTCGACCTCGGTGGCGCCCACCGTGGTCCGTCCCGGCCCTGTGCCCGAGAGCGACAGCGCGTCGCTCACGAGGATGAGCCGCTCCGCCGGCTTGGCGCGCCGGATGAGGCCCCAGACCGCAGGGTGGACGTGGTGCCCGTCAGCGATGAGCTCCACGTACGCGGCGTCGTCCGTGAGCGCCGCCACGGCGAGGCCAGGCGATCGATGGTCCACACCTGACATGCCGTTGAACAGATGCGTCGTCGTCCTGCCACCGGCGGCATACCCGGCGCGCGCCTGTTCAACCGTCGCGGCGCTGTGACCCATCGAGACCTTGACGCCGCGCGCGGCAAGCCAGGCGATCAGCTCCAGGCCACCGTCGATCTCGGGGGCCACGGTCATGATGCGCAGGCCCTCCACCAAGGGCTCGAGGTCGCCCAGCGGCACGTCCACACCGTCCCGCACGAGCGCCGGGGGATGCGCGCCGCGCTTGGCCTGCGAGATGAACGGTCCCTCGATGTCGAACCCCAGCGGCTGGGCACCATCGGCAGGCGCGTGGGGCATCCATGCACGCACGGTCTCCGCGAACCGGACGAGGTCCGCCATGGCCGACGTGACGCCGGTGGGCAGGAACGAGGTCACCCCGCGGCGCAGCAGAGTGCGGCTCATGCCATCGAGCGCATCACGCCCCCCCATGGCGTCGTGACCGCCCCAGCCGTGGACATGGACGTCCACGAAGCCCGGCAACAGGTACGGGCCCGGCGCCAGTGTCGGGTCTCGCTCGACCGCGGCGATGAAGCCGTCCTCCACGGCCATGCGACCGGATGTCACCTCGTCGTCGAGCACCAGCCGTCCATGGAGCCACTCGGTGTTCATGGCACCTCCTCAGGGACCAGTGCCGCCTCGGCGCCGTGGATGCCCGCCCCGATGGCGCCCGCGAAGGTCCCCAGGCGCGCGAGCACCACATCGATGTGGCCGATCGCGGTCACATGGACCCTGCGCGCGATCTCGTCACGGATGGGCGCAAGGATGAGTTCCCCGGCCGCGGCGACACCACCGCCCAGGACCACCCGGTCCGGGTTGATCGCGACGATCGCGTTGGCGATGCCGATGCCGAGATATCGACCGGTGTCCCGAAGACCGCGGATCGCCCGCGCATCCCCGCGGTGGGCGGCGAGGACCGCCTCCTCCACGCTCGCGGTGCCGCAGGCCAGCTCGATCTGGTCGGCTCGGCAATAGGCCTCCACGCAGCCGCGGTTGCCGCAGTTGCACCACGGCCCGTCTGGGTCGATGGTCTGATGCCCCAGCTCGCCGGCTCTGCCCTTGTACCCGTGGAGCACGCGGCCGTCGATCGCCACCACCCCACCCACGCCGGTCCCAAGCGTGAGCCCGATCATCGACCGGACACCCCGTCCGGCCCCCTGTCGCAGTTCGGCCAGGCCAAAGGCGCGCGCGTCGTTGATGAGCGCGACCGGGAGCCCGAGGGCAACACGCATCGGTCCCACGATGGGGACCCCACGCCAGCCACCGGGGAAGTTGACCAGGAACTCGGTGATGCCTGACTCCGGGTCGTACAGGCCCGGGACCCCCACGCCCAGGCTGGCGACCGGCCCGTGCGCCGCGATGGCAGCCTGGGCGGTCTCGGCGAGCCGCGCCACCACGGCGTCCCGGCTCTCGTCCGCGTGCGTCGGCGTGGTCCCGGTGCCGACCGTGGTCCACGACCCGTCATGGGATGCCAGCACCGCCCACTTGATGTTGGTGCCACCCAGGTCCAGGCCGAGATGTTGGGTCCCGGTCGACAGCGCGCCCAGCGGACCGGATGGTCTGCGCGCACCGTCAGGCATCGCTGGTGACCCGGGTGTACGCGGCCGCGACCGCGAGCACGATGGCCCCGAACAGGATCTGGCGTGCTGCCTCGGGCATCTGGAGAACCGTCAGGAGACTCGTGAGCACGGTGAGGATGAGCGCTCCCATGATCGAGCCAGCGTAGCCACCTCGGCCGCCGAAGATGGAGGTGCCGCCGATGACCGCAGCCGCCACGGACGTGAGCACCTGCCTCTCCACGAGCGTCACCGTGGCGACCTTGGTGACGCCGACGTACACGAGACCAGCGATCCCTGCGAGCAGCGCGGACAGGACGTACAGGGCAACCAGGACCTGCCACACGCGGACACCCGACAGGCGAGCGGCCCGCTCGTTGTCACCGATGGCGTACAGCAGTCGACCGAACCCGGATCGCTTCAGGCACCACAGGAGCAGTAGGGCCAGGGGGACGAATAGGAACAGGCTGTTGGGGATGCCCACACCGGTGCCGCCGAGGGGCGTCGTGCCGCCACCCAGCCAGCCGATCTCAGCCGGCACCTTGGCGCCGACCGAGACCATGATCAGCTGATACACGGTCATCAGGCCGAGGATCACGAGGCTCATGGCGAGCGTCATGATCAGGGGATGGACCCGGAAGACACCCACGCCGATGCCGTTGGCCAAGCCAGCGAGCCCACACACCATGAGCGCCACGAGGATGGCGACCCACGGGCCCTGGTCCGGGACGAGCGTGGCCATCACATAGGCCGCCATGGAGGCGACCATGCCCACGGACAGGTCGATGCCGCCGGTGAGCATGGTGAGCGTCTGGCAGGCAGCCAAGATGGCGAGAGGGACGGCGAACCTGATCTGCGCGGCCAGCCACGTCGGCCCCACGGTCCCCGGCTGGACCAGTTGGAGCAGCAGCACCAGGGCCAGCAGCAGCCCGATCAGCGGGATGACCGGCCGCTCCCGGAACAGGCGGCGCCAGGCGTCACCGGAACGCCACCCGGCAACCGCATCGACCGTGGGTGTCGCGCTGCTCATGCCTGCCGCCGCCGCAGTGCGACGATGGCGCCCACCATGACCACCACGACCATGATGAGGCCCTCGATCACGGTGGTGTAGTTGGGGTCAACGCCCAGGAACGTGAGGTCCGTGCGGACAAGGCGCAGCACGTAGACCGCCACGATGCATCCCAGGAGCCCGCCGCGGCCACCCGCGAGGCTGACACCGCCCAGGACGATGGCGGCGACGCTCAGGAGCGTGTACGGTCCGGGTGTCGGGGTCCCGATGCCAGTGCTCATCGACAGCGCGAGACCGCCCATCGCGCAGAACAGCCCGGTGAGCATGTACGCCAGGACCTTGGTGCGTGCGATGGCCACGCCGCTGCGGAACGCAGCAAGCCGGTCGCTCCCGACGGCGTAGATCGCAAGCCCCGCCTTGGCCCGGCGCAGGGGCAACCACACGACGCCCACCGTCACGAGGAGCAGGACGAGTCCCCGGGGGACCCACTCCGTGACGAGGCCCCCCGTCGGGAGTGCCTTGAGCCAGTCGGCAGCGCCGCCGCCCGGGGTGCCCATCACCAGGAGCGCGGCGCCCGCCCAGACGAACGCCATCGCGAGCGTCACCACGATATCGGGCACTCGGGTCACGACCACCAGGACCCCGTTGGCAAGGCCCAGCAGCAAACCCAGGACCAAGGTCGCGATGACGGCGAGGACCGCGAACTCCTCGCTCCGCCCCGACATCATGGCGGCTGCTGCCACGTTGGTGAGCGCCATCATCGACCCGACGGAGAGATCGATGCCACCCGCGATCACCACGACCGCCTGTGCCACCGCAGCGAACGCCACGGGCAGCGCCGCGCGCGCCAGCGAGTCGACCCCTTCGGCCCCGTAGGTCGGCTGGATCGCCCGTGTGATGAGCAGCATCACGCCCAGGAGGACGAACAGGCCGACCGTCCACGCATTACGCCGCAAGTGGAGACGCAGGGAATCGCCCAGCGGAACGCCCGACATGGCCGTGGCGTCAGCGACGTTCGTCACGCCACGCCTCCCGCGGGGACGATGGGCGTGGGCTCCATCACGGCCTCTTCCGGCAACGCCTCGCCGGGGGGCAGGCCATACGCCGCGCGCAGGAGATTGGGCTCATCCGCGACGGATGCATCCATGGTCTCGACGACCCGACCGTTGAAGATGACGACCGCCCTGTCGCATGCAAGACGCACCTCCGCCAACTCCGAGGTATAGAGCAGGACCGCCGCGCCACTCGTCGCGAGCTCGCGCATCAGGCCGTAGATCTCGCCCTTGGTGCGGATGTCGATGCCCCGGGTCGGGTCGAAGCACAACAGCGTGCGCACTCCCTGCGCCACCCAGCGTGCGATGGTCACCTTCTGTTGGTTGCCGCCTGACAGGCGTCGCACCTCGGACTGGGCGCGCGTGTCGATCTGCAGACGGTCGATGGCACCGGCGACCCGGGCGGACTCGACCCGAGTCCGGATGGGCCCCCAGGCACGCACCCGAGCGGAGAACGGGAGCGCGATGTTCTCGCGCACGGAGCGCTGCATGAGCAGCGCCTCGACCCGGTTCGCGGGCACGTAGACCAGTCCCTCGCGGATGGCATCGGCGGGATGACCGAACCGCACGGGGCGCCCGTCCACGCGCAACTCGCCGTGCTCCGGGCGACGCGACCCTGAGAGGACACCGAACAACTCGTCCTGACCCTGGCCCTCGAGCGCGACCAGGCCCAGGACCTCCCCGGCGTGCAACTCGAACGAGACGTCCCTCAGCTTCGTGCCAGCATGCAGGGCACGCACATCCAGACGGGGTGTCGTGTCACGTGGGCGCCCCACCACGGCCCTGCGGTCCGCGACCGTGGTGGGCGATGAGGTGACCTGCTCGGCTGCCGCTGGGCCCAGCATGAGGCTCACGATGCGATGCTCGGCACCCGGGGCCATGTCGACGACCCCCACGGTCTCACCGTCCCGCAGCACCGTCGCCCGGTCGCAGAGCGCGTTGATCTCGATGAAGCGATGCGAGATGAAGATCACCGACCGACCCGTCGACCGCTGCCGACCCACCACTTCAAGGACCCGCTCGGTCAGGTCCGCGGGCAGCGCGGCGGTCATCTCGTCGAGCAGCAGCACCTCCGGCTCCGCGGCGAGGGCGCGCGCCAGGTCCAGCACCCGCTGGGATGCGAGTGGCAGGTCACGGGCCATGGCCCGCATGTCGAGACGACCCAGCCCCAGTTCCGCCACCCAATGGCGGACGGCCTCGCGGGGCGTGCTGGTGAGTCGCAGGTTGTCCTGGATGTCCAGGTCGGGGATGAGCGCCGGTTCCTGGTAGACCGGTACGAGCCCGGAGCGGCGGGCCGCGGCCGGTGACCGGATGTCCCGGGCCTCGCCGGCCACCAGGATGTCCCCCGCGTCCGGATGGACCGCGCCCGTGAGGATCTTGACCAGTGTGCTCTTGCCGGCACCGTTGGCCCCCAGGAGCGCGTGCACCTCGCCGCTCCGGACCTGGAGGGATGCCGAGCGCAGCGCCGCCACGGCGCCATAGCGCTTCGCGACGCCGCTGGCGTCCAACAGCAGCTCGGGGGACGGCGATGCGGTCATGGTGTCCGAGGGTGAGCGAGGAGCGCCGGTGACACCGACGCTCCTCCGTATCGCCGCTTGGCGACGGGCTACTCGCCCGGTCCCTTGCAGGCGAGGATCTGGTCCTTCGTGTAGGTGGTCCAGTCAGGGATCGAGATGCCCAGCGGCCAGGTCGGGTCGATCGCGGGGTCATTGGCCTCCGCGATGGTGGCCTGACCTTCGGGGGTCGTGTTGTCCCACAGGTCCGGGGTGAGCAGCACCTGCTGATCGACCGTCTCGCCGTTCAGGATCTTGAGGGCCATGGCCACTCCGGCCCCACCCACGGAGCCCGGGTTGGTCACGGCGGCGCCCTCGAGGCCTTCGACCGTGGCAAGCTGGTTGACGAAGCCGGCGTTGTCCGCGCCGACCACGGGAACCAGCTTGGCGCCCGCCGTCAGGAGCGCATCCACGATGGTGGAGTCGATGCCTGACGTCCAGATGCCGTCGTAGTTCTGGGCCGACGCGAGGAAGTCGTTGATCTGCTGGGCGCCGGTGGCGATGTCCCAGCCCGTCTGGACCTCACCCACGATCTTGATGTCGGGGAACTCGGCGAGCGCTCGACGGAACCCGGTGTCCCGGTCCGTGTCGGCGGACGTCCCCGCGGCGCCCCGCATGTAGAACACGTCGCCCTTGCCGCCCAGCTTCTCGAACAGCCACTTGCCACCCACGTACCCGTACTCCTCCTGGTTGTTGGAGAAGAGGTACGCGGAGGGCTCAGTGACCGCGAGGTCCACGGCCACCACCACGATGCCCTTGCCGGTGGCCTGCTTGATGACGTCGTTCAGCGCGTCGGGGCTCACCGGGTTGACGACGATCGCGTTGACCCCGGCGTTGATGAGGTCGTTGAGGTCGCTGATCTGACCGGCCGCGTCCGTGTTCCGGTGCGCCACGATCATCTGGCTGACCTCGCCGCTGGCGAGCGCCTGTGCCTTCATGGAGCAGATCATCTCCTCGCGCCAGCCGTTGCCCTGGAGCGTGTTGGAGACGCCGATCTTGTAGCTGCCGCCGGCACCGCCGCTCGCCGCGGGCGAGGCGTCCTGGGCCGCGGCCGGTACCGCGAGCGCGGCCGCCAGGGCCGCGATGCCGAGACTCGACAGCACCTTGCGTGCTGGATGGTTCATGACGAACGAGTCCTCCTCTGCCGCCCGCGCCGCACCTGGGTCGCGGGGTCGGGCGATGATGCCACCTGGTCAGGACGCCACGCTAGGGTCTGCCGCACCTCCTCGCTGGGGTTTGTCGATGGCATGCGCGATGCGTCGGGCATGCTCGTCGTAGGCCGCCTCGAACAGCTCGCGGGAGCGCTCCGCCCCGACCTCGGAGGCGCGGGTGATGACGGGGGTCATCGCGCCACGCTGCGTGAGGAGCTGCGCCACGCGCACCTTGATGGAGTTGACGATGGCCACGTTGGTGATGGTGGACCCCGGGCCCACCGGCGTGTCCAGACCCTCGACGTGGACCATGGCGTCCCCCGGGGGTGTGCACAGGTCGATGACCAGGTCCGCCTCGTCCAGGAGGCGCGCGCCCACCTCGGGTCCCGGCTCCGCGGACATCGACTGGGCGACCGACGTCACCGCGATGACCCGCAGGCCCCGCCCACGCGCACCGCGGGCCATCTCCACGGGGACGGCGGTCAGGCCGCTCGCGGAGAAGACGATCATCACGTCCAAGGGTCCGAACGTGAAGTTCGAGAGAATCACCTCGGCGAGGCCCGGCACTCGCTCGATGAACATCGCCTGACGCTGGCCGTTGGCACCCACCACCTGGGTGTGGAACGTCATGGACAACTCCACCATGGGGTGGAAGCCGGGATACGAGCCGTACCGCGGGAACATCTCCTCCACCGGGATCCGGGAGTGGCCGGTCCCGAACAGATGGACCAGGCCACCGCTCGCGATCGCGTCGGCACACCACGCGCTGGCCTGCTCGATGGCATCGGCCTGCGTGGCGGCAAGCCTGTCCAGCAGGTCGCGCGCGAGGTCGATCCAGGTGAGGACCGAGACCGGCGAAGGCGACGCCATCACGCGACCGCCCCGTGGACCTGCTCCCAGTGCCCGCTGCGCATGGAGCGATACGCGGCGTCGAGGATGCGATTGACCTCCAGGCCGTCGTGGAAGGTCTCGCGCGGCGGGGTGTCGGTGCGGAACGCCTCGACCATGTGGCTCAGCATCGCGTCATGCCCATGCGAGTACGTCTCATCAGGCGCTGGGAAGACCCACCCGGTCTCGGTGTCCGCCTTCTCCCCAAGGTACCCGGCGGGTCGCTCGATGAACGCTCGCAGGGGCGTGCTCAGCATGTCCGAGATGAGTCGACCGCCCGTCCCTGAGACCTCGAAGCGACCCTCCAGGCCACCCTTGCTGGACCATGACACGTCGATGGTCGCGGCGCGCCCGTCCTCGAGGCGCATGATCATGATCGCGTTGTCCTCGGCGGTCGTCCGATTGCCGTGGACCAGCGTGTCCCCCCATGCGAACGCCTCGCGCACCGCGACGTCCTTGCCGAACAGGTAGCGCGCCGCCTCGGCGCCATGCGACGCCATGTCCAGGAGCGCGCCGCCGCCCGACGTGTCGCGGTCCCAGAAGTGCGGCGCGTGGGGACCGCTGTGCGCCTCCCGCGCCCGGAACGTGACGGGCCGACCGATGCCACCCGCGTCGATGATCTCGCGCATCCGGACCATCTCGACCCCGAACACCACGTTCTCGAGGTAGCCGTGCCAGACGCCCGCCCGGGTGACTGAGTCGAGCGCGGCCGCGGCCTCTGCACCGGTACGACCGAGCGGCTTGGTGCAGGCCACGCCCTTGCCGTGCCGGGCGGCAGTCTCGATGGCCTCGAGATGCAACTCGTTGGGCAGGGACACGATGACCAGGTCCACCCCCGGGTCGGCACACACGCCCTCGATGGTGTCGTACGCACGGGCATAGCCGTTGCGGGTCGCGAACGCCTCGCGCCGCGCTGCGTCCCGTCCGTAGCAGGCCGCAGCCCGAGCCGCGGGGACGTGACGCAGGCCGAGGTGGTGGAACTGGCCGATGAAGCCTGTCCCCAGCATCCCGATGCCGACGGTCTCGCGCGCCATCCCCGCCACCTAGTAGCCTCCCCCGAGCCCGCCGGTGACCGTGGCCGGCATCACTCCCCCTTTGCGTGCCTTGAAGTCGTCGAGCATCGCCGCGGTCGCGGTCGCGCCGCACCTGGTGACGCCCACGGCCATCACCTCGAGCAGCGCGTCCAGGGTCCGGACCCCGCCAGCGGCCTTGACCTGGATGTGGGGCGACGTGTTGGCGCGCATCAGTCGCAGGTCATCGAGCGTGGCGCCCGAGGGGGCGAACCCGGTCGAGGTCTTGACGAAGTCCCCGCCTGCAGCCTCGGTCAGATGGCAGGCACGCACCTTCTCCGCGTCGGTCAGGTAGGCGTTCTCGAAGATGACCTTGACGATGGCGCCCGCGTCGTGTGCGACCCGGACCACCGCGGCGATGTCCGCCTGGACGTCCGAGTCGCGGCCTGACCGGAGCGCGCCGATGAGGAGCACCATGTCCAGTTCCTCGGCCCCGTCCGACAACGCCTGGCGCGCCTCGGCGACCTTGATGGCGGTGGTGTGGTTGCCATGCGGGAAGCCGATCGTGGTGCCCACCTTGACGTCCGTGCCCCGCAGGATGGCCGCGGCGCGGGTCACGTCCGCGGGACGACAGCACACGGACGCCACGTCATAGGCCCCCGCCAGCTCGCAGCCTGCGATGACGAAGGCGTCGTCCAGTTCCGGGCGCAGGAGCGAATGGTCGATGACCTTGGCGACATCGTGATAGGTGAGTGAGGCGATGGAGAGGGTCATGTGCGACTACTTGATCCAGGGGCGCAGCGTGTCGCGCGCGATGAGGAAGCCACGCTGGACCAGCGCATCGGTCCCCTCGAAGCCACGATCCTCATGCTCGATGATGATGTCACCGTCGTAGCCCGCACGATAGAGCGTGGCAAAGAACACCCGCCAGTCCACCTCGCCCAGACCCGGCAGCCGGGGCACCTGCCAGCCGATGCCACCCGACAGGGTGCCCCGCTCGTACAGACCGTCCCGGTCGATCATCAGGTCCTTCGCCTGGACGTGCAGGATGTGCGACCCGAACTCCCCCACGAACCGGGCGTGGTCGATCATCAGCCACACCAGATGCGAGGGGTCGTAGTTGAGGCCGATGGTGTCGCCCCACTGCTCCAGGATGCGCCGCCAGATGCGGGGGCTCCAGGCGATGTTGTGCCCCGCGGGCCACTCGTCATCCGAGAAGATCATGGGGCAGTTCTCGATCGTCAGCCTGACCCCGTGATCGTTGGCAACGGCAACGATGTCCGGCCAGACCCGGAGCGCCTCCTCCCAGTTCTGGTCCAAGGTCCGCCTCCCGTCCCCACCCATGAACGTGTTGACGAGGGGCACGCCCATCTTGCTCGCGGCACCCATGACCAGCTTGAGGTGGTTGATGACGGCCCGCCTGTGCTCTGGGTCGGGATGGAGCGGGTTGGGATAGAAGCCAAGGCCGGAGATGGTCAGGCCGAGACCCTCGACCTCGTCGACGATGTCGCGTGCCTGTGCGTCGGACAGGTTCGCGACGTCGATGTGCGAGGTCCCCGCATACCTGCGGGTCGGGCCGGTCGAGCGTGGCCAGCACGCGATCTCCAGGCTGTCGAACCCGTTCTCCGCGCTCCAACGCGCGACATCCATGAGCGGGGTCTCGGGGAACGGGGCGGTGAGCAGGCCAAGCCTCACGGGGATACCTCAGGTGATGGAGGGGGTGTGTGGCGGTGTCCCTTCGACGTCCACCCAACGACCCTCCCGAGCCGACCGGAGGACCGCGTCACCCAGGAGCATCTCGTGGTGGCCGTCGTCGAACGTCGCGAACATGGGCCGCTCGGGCATCCGGGCGTCCTCGATGGCCGCGTAGATGGCCCGGAACAGCGCGTGGAAGGTGTCTCCAAAGCCCTCGACGTGGCCACCCGGCAGGCTCGCGGCCGCGACACCGGTCGCGTTCATGAGGGCGGGACCCCGCTGGAGGATCTCGTTGGGACGGTCGCGATGCCCCAGCCACAGGTGGTCGGGTGTCTCCGAGTCCCACGCCGCCGAGGCGAGCGAGCCGTCGATCTCGTACTGGAGCGAGTTCTTGCGACCGGCGCTCACCTGGCTGATGGCCACCGAGCCTCGGGCGCCGTCGGCGAAGCGGAGCAGCAGCAGCGCGATGTCGTCGGTCGTCATCGCCCTCGCCAGCGTGTCGGTCGCCCGCTCGGTGGAGAAGGTCTCGACCGGACCCGCCGGGGCGTGGCGCACGGGGATCGCGGTGACCAGCTCCGCGAGCACGGCCGTCACGCGCGAGCCCGTGATGAAGCTCACGAGGTCCACCCAGTGGGTGCCGATGTCCCCGAAGGCGCGCAGCGCGCCCCCCGCTGCGGGGTCGAGGCGCCAGTTCCAGTCGGTGTCGCGGAACAGCCAGTCCTGGAAGTAGCGGCCGGTGACAAGGCGGATGTCACCCAGCTCGCCGGCGCCGACCGCACCGTGCAGATGCTGGTTGAGCGGGTAGAAGCGGATGTTGTAGTTGACGGCGCAGATGCGATCGCTCGCCGCGGCGAGAGCGACCAGTTCCGCGGACTGGGCGGAGGTCACCGCGAGCGGCTTCTCGCACACCACATGTCGACCGGCTGCCAGGATCGCCCGCACCTGCGGGTGGTGCAGGTGATTGGGTGACGTGACGTGGACCACGTCGACCGCAGGGTCGGATAGCAGCTCCGACAGGCTCGCGTACGCGCGCGGCACACCCAGCCGCTCCGCCCGGGCAGAGGCACGCTCGGGCGTGGAGCCCAGGATGCCGTGGACGGTGACCCCCAGCCGGCGCAGGGCCTCGACGTGGACCGTGCCGATGAACCCGGAGCCGATGACGGCCGCTCCTGGCCGGCGGGCGGAAACCATGGGCTGGTGACCATCCTCCTCGTGACGCTCGCTGGTACCGATAGGGTAGCGGGATGGCCAAGGCCAAGCGCCCACCGAGGTCACCCCGCGGGCCCACGCTCCTCCAGCACCCGGGGCAGCACCCCTCCGGGCGCGCCGTAGTGGGGGACGACCGGTCCGGGGCCGATCCCGGTCGAGTCGACCTCGTCGGGGTCCACGAACCGGTCCTGGGTGACCGCGTAGTACAGGCAGCCGGCCTCCTCGGGCGGACGCCTCCGCACGAACCCCTCGGCCGCGTCCAGGGCGGCGAGCCATGCGGTCTTCAGGGCGTGGAGGTCGGGCGGGTCCGCCAGATGCAGCCGTGCGAGATCCTCGGGCCGGACGCGCCCACGACGCCGCACCATCTCGAGCAGCGACAGCGGCGAGTAGCCAGGGTCCTTGCCGGGCGCCGCCCAGATCAGCGCCCCGAGGGGGAGCACATGCTCGTGGCACTGGAGCGTGTCGAGGATGTCCCGCGGCTCGTCTCGGCCAGCCAGGGCAAGGACCTTGTTGATCGCCAGGTCGATCGGATGGAGCTGGTAGCCGAGCTGCTCGCTCCTGATCAGTGGAAGGAACCGCCAGCGCGTGTCGTACGCCCACTCCACCTTGGTGGTGTCGGCGGCGCGCCCCACGATGCACCGGATGTAGCCTGGTTGGCTCACCTCCAGCGTGATGCTGTAGCCGCCATCGACCAGCGTCCGTCGGTCGGTCTCGTACGCCGTGGCCACCCGCTCGGGGGTGTCGTGGAAGTAGTCGAGGTTCTGGCTGTGCCTGCGCGTCCGTGGCGCGGCCAGCAGCGGGGTGGCTCCGGCAAGGTGGCTGTCCTCGGTCCGGTTCCCGGCCAGCAGGCGGGCCAGCTCGGCTTGGAAGGGCGTCAACGGCACAGCCGGGCCGCCACGTCCCACGCCTCGCGTCCCCCATGCCGCCGAAGTTGCTCAGCGACCCACGGGACGTCGTCCAGGGCGATGCGCAGGTCGGGGGCGTAGGACCAGAAGCACGCGGCGTGGAAGCGCCGATAGGCTCGCCGAGCCTCGCGCACGCACACCATGGCCCGTGCCTGCGCCGGGCTCAACGTCCGACGGCTGGCGCAGCCACCACGCCGACCGATCCGAGCCAGGTACTCACGCACCGCCGGGTCCATGCCTAGCATGATAGCCCGCTTATGATGCGCGCCGCGCGGCCCACCCCCAGGCCAAGTCAGGGCCGGACCTGGACCGGGCCGCGGATCTCATCGACCCGGACGCTCCGCCGCTCCTCGGCTGACCGGTAGGCGGCCATGGCGACCGCGATCGTGCCCAGGTTGTCACGGCCTGATGTGATGGGCTGGCGACCCGTGGCGACCGCGTCCATCAGGTCACCCATGGGGCCCAGGAACGCATCGGGGATCCAGCGCAGGTCGAACGCGTAGTCCTCCACGACCGCACCGTCACGCAGCAGCGCGAGGGTGTCGATGCGCCCGGTCGGGTAGTCGTACATCAGCCCGATGGTGCCCTCGATGGCCCCCGTCTCGCCCTGGACGGCGATGGTCGCCGACGGCGTGCCATGGTCGTTGTCATGACTCACGATCACCTGTGCCTGGAGGCCGTCGGCGTACTCCAGCACGGTGATGGTCCGGGTCTCGCCCTCGACCCGGGGTCGGACGGGGTCCCGGCCGTGGATGCTCGTGACCCACACCGGGTCACCCAGGATGGACCGCAGCGCGTCGATGTAGTGGATGCTGTGGTACAGGATCTCGAGACGCGGTGCGCCAGCGAGCCACGGCCACATGTGCCAAGGTGTGGCCACCGAGACCGCGATGCGGGCATCCCGCAGGCGTCCGATGGCACCCTGGGCGACCAGGCTGCGCGTGGCCGCGACGCACGGCACCCAGCGCATCTGCTGGTTCACCGCCAGCAGGACGCCGGCGCGCTCCGCGGTCTCCACCTCCTCCAGGGCCGTCGGGTAGGCCAGCGCGAGCGGCTTCTGGCACAGCATGTGCCGACCGGCGGCCGCGACGCGCGACACGATGGTCGGCTGCTCCCATGGCGGCACCGCGATGTCCACGATGCCCACGCCGGGCGTCGCGGCGACCTCGTCCGCGCTCGCGGCCACGGTCGGGACCCCGAACTCGGTCGCGACCGCGCGGGCCTTGTCGCTGTCCACGTCGTGGACCGCGAGCACCCGGAGCCCAGCGTCCCGATACGCCGGCAGATGGGCGTACTGGACGATGCCCCCGCAGCCCACGATGCCGATGCCCACCTCCCGGCCCCCACCGTCCGGGATCCGCCACTCGGGCTCGAACCGCCGCTCCATGGTCACCCCTTCACTGCTCCGAACGTGAGGCCCCGCGCCATGCTCCGCTGGGTCAGGACCACGAACACGATGGCCGGGATCATCATGAGCACCGACATCGCCGCCATGCCACGCCAGTCGACCGTGAACTGGGTGGTGAAGTCGAACAGGCCCACGGGAAACGTCTTGGCGGCCGGGGTCTTGGTCAGGAAGCTGGCGATCTGGAACTCGTTCCACGACGCCAGGAACGCGAACACCGCGGCCGCGCCGAGGCCGGGCAGCGCGAGCGGCAGGTCCACCCGCCAGAAGGCCGCCCAGTTGCCCGCGCCGTCGAGGTACGCGGCCTCGTCCAGCTCGCGAGGGATGCGTCGGAAGAAGCCGTCCATGAGCCACGCGGTGAATGGGACGTTGAGCGCGATGTACACGATGGCCAGCCCCTGGACGGTGTCAACGAGGCCCAGGCCGCGCATCAGCAGGAACAGCGGGAGGCTGAGGGCGATCCCCGGCACCGACCGCGTGAGCAGCAGCACGAGCAGCAGGAACCGGCTGCCTGCGAACTCGAAGCGCGAGAACGCATAGCCGGCCATGGTCCCGATGGCCACCGAGACGACGCAGCTCAGCAGCGCCACGCGCAGCGAGTTGAACAGGTAGCTCTCCACCGGCACCCCCACCGCCACGTCCGTGTTGTGCCCGAACAGCGACGCGAAGGCATCGAGGTTCAGCTCGCGCGGGACCCACACCGGCGGCGTCACGTTGATCTCCGACGCGGGCCGGAACGCGGTCAGGATGATCCACAGCGCGGGCAGCGCACCGATGGTCATGACCACGAACGGCAGCAGGTTGGCGAGCAGGTCGCGACGACCCCTGGGCGTGCCCAGCGCGTGCCTCACCCCGTCTCCTCCCTGGCGCGCATCATCTGCCGGAACAGGTAGAACGTGAACACGACGCCGATGACCACGCCCACCATGGACACCGCGCTGGCGAGGCCGAACTGGGAGTTGCGGATGGCCAGGCGCCCCGCGTAGGTCCACAGCAGCTCGGTGCGATTGGCCGGGCCCCCGTCGGTCATCATGCGCACGATGTCATAGGCGCGGGCCACGTCCAGTGACAGCACGGTCATGGCGATGATGAGGAACGTGCGCATCTGGGGGACAGTCACCGATCGGAGCCGCTGCCACGGCGAGGCCCCGTCCACCTCCGCTGCCTCGTAGAGCTCCTGTGACACCGAGAGCCGACCCGCCAGCAGCACGATGGTGACCACGGGCACGTTCATCCAGATGGTCGCCAGCATCAGCGACAGCATCCCGGTGGGCTCATCCACCAGCCACGCCTTGGGTTCCGACAGCAGGCCCAGCGCCAGCAGCCCGTTGTTGACGAGGCCCACGGTGGCGTTGAAGAACCACGCGAACTGGAAGCCGATGAGCACCGGCGCGAACATCATGGGGATCATCAGCAGCGTGCGGGTGATGCCCATGAGCCGGGTCATCCGCGCCAGGAGCAGCGCCAGCCCGAGACCGATGAGCACCTCCACGTTCACGGTCACGGCCATGAACACCAGGGTGTTGACCAAGGCGCGCCAGAACACGTCGTCGCCGGCGAGGCGGACCACGTAGTTGTCGAGCATCTCCGCCGGGACGAACGCGGACGTGCGGTCGGGTCGCAGCAGGTTGTAGCGCGTGAACGAGACGTACAGCGAGTACGCCATGGGGTACACGACGATCCCCGCCGTGACGATCATGGCGGGGAGCAGCATCAGATACGGGAACAGCCGCCGGCGCCGCAGCTGCCGATGCAGCGATGCGCCGGCGGCCGGCGCCGCGGCGCTCACAAGGCGCTCACCCGTTCACCCATGATCGATGGATGGGGCCGGCCACAGGGCCGACCCCATCGCTCCCTGGGTGCTAGTACCCCAAGCTGTCGAGCAGGTCCTGGGCGTCCTTGACACCCTTGGCCAGCCCGTCCTCGACGCTCGTGTCGCCCAGGATGATGCCCTGGAGGGTGGGCGACCAGCTGTCCGTGAAGCTGATCCAGTCGGGGAACAGGGGTGGCGTCCGGAAGTCCTCGGACACCTGGACCTCCGCGAGGGCCAGCCGGTCGCGATCGAGCTGCACCGGGGACGTGGCGGCGTCCTCCTGGATGAGGGCCGCGACGTCCGAGCGGACCGGGAGGACGCCCAGCTTGGCCTCCTCGTACTGGATCTCCTCGGACGTGAGGAACTTGACCAGCTGGACGGCGGCCTCCTTGTTCTGTGAGGCCTTGGCCACGGAGAAGGCATGGGCGCCGGCCCAGCCGGTGTGGACGTCGGCGGAGCCCACCGGGCCACGCGCGAGGCCGAACTTGCCGGCCACCGCTGGGCAGGACTTGGGGTCCTGGAACATGGAGTACCAGCCGTACCACTCCAGGTACGCGGCCACGTTCCCGTCGCAGAAGTTCTGGGCGACCTCGGGCCACAGGAGGTTGGGCGTGTCCGCCGGGATCAGCTTGTTGGCGTACAGGTCGCGCATCCAGGTCGCCGACTCGACACCCGCCTCGGAGTCGAAGATGGGCTTCATGTCGGCATCGAAATAGTCCCCGCCGTTGGCGAACAGGAGCTCGTAGAAGCGACCCGAGAGGGCCTCCTCCTTGCCCGCGAACTGGGTGCCGTACTTGACCTTGCCCTCGCCCACCAGCTTGGCGGAGGCGTCGTACAGCTCCTGGAGCGTGGTCGGGACCGGCAGATCATCCCCGAACAGGTCGGTCCGGTAGTGGAGCGCGCTGATGTCCGCGTGCCGGGGGATCAGCTGCAGGTTGCCATCGATGGTCGCCGCCTCGATGATCTTGGGCGAGAAGGGCGCCAGCTCCTCGGGTGTGAAGTAGCCCTGGAGCGGCTCCACGAAGTCCGTGTACTGGGCCATGAAGCTCGTGTGGTTCCAGGCGACGTCGAAGTCCTCGGTGCCGGCCGCGTAGTTGGTCTTGAGGTAGCGGTCGATCTGGAAGCCGTCGCCCAGGAACACGATCTCGACGTTGGCGCCGGTCGCCTCCTCGAAGATGGGGATGCTCGCGTACATCGCCTCGTAGGGTTGGCCGCCGATCGTGGCCAGCTTGATGGTGATGCCGCTGAGGTCCTTGTCCAGGCCGGCGTACGCGCCGCGTGGCGCCACGCTCTCCCCCGGTGCTCCCGATCCGTCCTGCGCCTGGGCCGGTGCCGTGGCCAGCGCGGCGGCTGCAAGACCCGCCGCCGCGGTCAGGCTGAGGCCTCGCCAGACCGCCTGCCGGGTGTGGTGTCCCATCGCTCGGTTCCCTCCTCGTGACGTGTTGCCGGATTGCCCATGGGGTGACGCGACCTGCGCGCTGTGCGTGTCAATCCACGTGGAACACCTCGGTCATGCTCGCCCACCACTCGCCGTCCGCGCGGCCCTCGAGCGGTCGCTGCATGGGCATCACGTGCGCCCACCAGCGCTGCGTCTCCGGGTCGTCTGCCATGCGACGCATGTCAGCGTCGAAGTCGTCGCCGTGGTACTCGAAGTACGCGAACAACTGGTCGCCAAAGGCATAGATCGAGTAGTTGCGGATGTGGCAGTCGGTGATGCGCGCGAGCACGCCGGGCCACACGTCCGCGTGTGCGGCAACGTACTCCCGATAGCGCTCCGGACGGACACCGATGACCTGGCCGAAGCGCCTCATGCGTCGGCCTCGATGCGGTAGAGCGCGGCCGCGTTGCCGCCCAGGATGGCGGCCCGGTCGGCGCCCTGGACGCCCAGGTCGTCGAGGGCACGGGTCGTGTGAGTCCACACCGACGCGTAGTCGCCCCCCAGGATGGCCACGGGCCAGTCGCTGCCGAACATCAGCCGTGCCGGTCCGAAGGCATCGATGGCCACCCCCACCACGCGCGTGACATCCGCCTGCGACCAGCTGCCGTCCGTGCTCAGGCCGCTGACCTTGGCATGCACGTTGGGGTGCGCGGCTGCGACTCGCAGGTCCCGTTCCCAGGCACCCAGGTCATCGGTGCCGACCGGTGGCTTGGCGAGATGGTCCACCACGATGCGCAGGTCCGGGAGCGCCGCGGCGAGCGTCGGCACGTGCCCCAGGTGCCGCGGGTAGACCGCCACGACCTCATACACCAGTCCACGCTCCTGGAGCTCCCGAAGACCGGCCAGGACGGCGGGCCGGACCAGCCAGTCTGGGTCCGCCTCCTCATGGTTGAGATGGCGCACGCCCCGGAACGCGCGGTGGGCTCCGCGCGGACCGTCCAGGGCCGCTGCGCTGGCGGCCTGGTCCTCGAGGGGCACCCAGCCCACCACGGCGCCGATCCAGTCGTGCGCGTCCGCCTGGGCGAGCATCGCATCGGTGTCCTCGAAGGAGTTGGCCGACTGGACGAGCACGGTCCGGTCAACGCCCACGGCGCGCAGCTGCGGCTCCAGCTCGGCGGGGTGGAAGCTGCGATAGATGGGCCCGTATACCGGCACCAGCCACGGGTACGCCACCCGGCCCAGGTCCCAGAAATGCTGGTGACTGTCGACGATCATGCTCGCTCCTCCGCGCCCTCCTGCCGTCGGTCCGCGCAGGGTAGTCTTGGGGCACGCCCGAGTCAAGCGATTGACCACACGCCCCAGCGAGTCCCATGCCGGTCAGGCGCGCTGGTCGCCTGGCGCCTCGAAGCCCATCCGCTGGTAGTGCACGGCGCGCGCGGCCGCGGGGTCCTTGTAGATGAACCAGCGACAGGGTCGGTCAGGGAGGTCGCAGTCCTCCATGGGCCGCAGCGGCGGTCCACCAGCATACATCTGGATGAACTCCAGCGCGATGGGCGAATGGACGCTGTACCAGGACATGCCCACGCGTCCCCAGGTCCACCGATGGGCCTCGCGGTTGCCGGCGGGATGCTGCCCCGGCCTGCCGCTGTCGGGGTCGCCGCGACGGAGGACGCCACAGCTGCCACACGGGTCGAGCGACATCACGTAGCGATCGCCCTCGTCCGCGACGCCCACGTCGCCGCGGCGCCGGGGCCCGGACAGGTGCCCGCCGCGCATCCCCTCCACGCTCAGTTGGAGACGCTCCAATGGTGTCATCCGGTCCCAGAGCGCGTAGCGCGGCCTCCAGATGTGCTCGTAGGCCAGGGTCACCGTCTCGCGGACCGCCTCCTCACCAAACCGCTCGGCGATGTCCGTGAGCAGCGACTGGACCCACACCACGAGCCCGTCGTGCTGTGCCGCCCAGCGCACGCGCATCAGCTCGAGCGCCGCGATGGCGGCGGCCGCGTCTCGGGCCTCGATCGCGGCGCGGGCGCGGGCGTGATCGCCATCACCCGGATCGAACCCTCGGAAGCCCCGCAGCAGGGTGGTGCCCAGCCCCGGGTCGAGGGGCGCCGCCCGGGCCAGCCGTGCATCCAGGATGTCCGCCAGCCACACGAACAGGACGTCGTTCATGAGCCGGACCTCGCTCGCCATGTAGTCCGCGAGGTCCGCCGCGACCGTCCATCGGCCGCCACGCAGCGCGTCCTCGGCGAGCGTCTGGGTGCTGGTACCCAGGGTCTCCAGCCCGTCCTGGCGGATGCGCCGCCCCAGGACGGCGCTCATGGCCACGGGGCTGCCTGGCACCTGGGGGTGGTTGGTCGAGGATGGCGCGGGTGTCATGGGTGCCTCCGTGCACAAGCTGGGTTACCGTGAGCCGGGTCGGGTGGGGTCGTGGAGGGACGGCGCATGGATGGCAGTGTCGCGGGATGGGGCCTCGAGGGCAGGTCAGTGCTGGTGACCGGCGCCGCCCAAGGCATCGGCGCGGCGACCGCACGGGCGTTCGCGGACGTGGGCGCCAGGGTGTGCGCGGTGGACGTCCAGCGCGAGCCGGTCGAGCGCCTCGTCGCGAGCCTCGCGGGCGAGGGCCATGAGGCCGTGGTCGCAGATCTCAACGACCTCGCCGGGCACGAGGCACTCGTGGGGCGAGCGGATGCGCTGGGGGGTCTGGAGGCCGTGGTCCTTGCCGCGGCGGTGATGCGCCGCGAGCCCTTCGAGGAGGTCACCGAGGAGGGGTGGGACTGGCAGGTGGACACCAACCTCAAGTCCACCTTCTTCCTGTCCCGAGCCGCGGGCGCCCGCATGCGGGCCGCGGCAAGTGGCGGCAGCATCACCACCTTCACCTCCATCTCGGCGCGCACCGGAGGCGTCAGCCCAGCGCCCGCCTATGGTGCGTCCAAGGGCGGCATCATCACGCTCACCTTCGCATTGGCGCGCAACCTGGGTCCCCATGGCATCCGCGTCAACTCCATCTGCCCGGGGTTCGTGGACACGCCCATGCAGGCCTCGGGCGCGTCGGCGGCCACCCTGGCCGCGGCGGAGCAGACGCCGCTCGGTCGCGTCGCGGACCCCTCGGAGGTTGCCTCGGTCGCCGTGTTCCTCGCGTCGCGCCACGCGAGCTATGTGAGTGGCGCGATCATCAACGTGAGCGGCGCCTGGTACATGGGCTGAGCTGGAGCCGGGCGACCGGAGGCCAAGCCGGGGACGCGGTGGCGGCACGTCATGTCAGGACCCCGTGACCACCCGGTCGCTGAAGTCACCCGTGGCAGGGTCCTTGAGGATGAGCTTCTCGCGGCCGTCGGGCAGCAGCTCGCGCTTGATCACCACGAGCCCGTCGTGGTGCTCGGGCGTGATCGCGATGCGCTCGGTGACCCCGCCGCGCCAGTCGAGGGCAATCGGCTCCCAGGCATGCGCCTTGGCGGAGCGAAATGCGGCGTCCATGATGGCGTTCACGACATAGCCGTCATAGAACGTCTCCTGGGGCACGGCGCCCGTGTCGATCGAGCGGAACATGTCCGTGAACATGTCGACGTAGCCCAACTCGGAAACCTCGTCACCGACCGGGAACAGCCAGCCAGCAGCGGTCTCCGCCTTCTCCGCGACGTAGCCACCGCTGCCACCCGTGGTGAACATCTCGATGCCGGTGCGCAGGAAGTGGTTGAGCCAGACCGTGCCGTGGGTGCCAGCGACCTCGTCACGCAGGTCCATGCCGCCCCGGAACGTCCAACTGACCTCGAACTGGCCGATGGCACCCGACTCGAAGCGGATGAGCGCGACGGCATTGTCCTCGTCCGCGATCGGGTGGACGAGAGTGTCCGTGTGACACAGCACCTCCATCGGCCGATTGCCCTTGCCCACGAAGTTGCGGATGATCTCGATGCAGTGGCAGCCGAGGTCGATGATTGCCCCGCCACCTGTCAGGCGACCGTCCCAGAACCACGCCGAATGGGGGCCCGGGTGGGTCTCGCGCGATCGCACCCAGGTGACGTCACCCAGCGCCCCCGCCTGCACCGATGCGATCGCCTTGAGGGTCTTGGGCGTGTAGCACAGGTCCTCGAGATAACCGCCGAAGACCCCCGCCCGCTCGACCGCCTCGAGCATCCGCTTGGCCTCCTCGGCGGTCCGGCCCAGGGGCTTCGTGCACAGCACGGCCTTGCCGGCCGCCGCTGCGGCCGCCACCGCCTGCTCGTGGAGGTGGTTGGGGAGCGCCACCACCACAACGTCCGTGTCCGGGTGGCGGATCGCCGCCTCAAGGTCGATGGTGTGCTCGGGGATGTCCCAGCGCTCGCTGAAGGCACGCCCTCGTGGCTCGCTGCGCGAGTAGGCGACCCGGACGCGGTCCGCGCCCCGCTGGCCATGAAGGGTCTGGGTGTAGAAGTCGCCGATGAGCCCGGTGCCGAGCATGGTGATGGAGTGGGGACGCATGATCACGGACCTCCTCAGCAGTTGCCCTCGATGCTAGCCCAGCAAGCCGGCCCTCAGGCCACGCTCGACGCAGGTCCCGGGATCGCCGCGCCGGTGCGGGCGCGCCACGAGGTCCAGCCATCCTCGTACAGTCGCTCGATTGCCGCCACCATGCGCTCCACGCAGAAACGCTCGCGCACCATCCGGTGGCCGTTGCGTGCGAGCGTGTCCGCGAGCGGGTGGTCAATCAGCAGGCGCGCGATCGCGTCCGCGAGGGCGGTCGGGTCGCGCGGCGCCACGAGCAGCCCGGTGACGCCATCCTCGATCATCTCGGGGATGCCCCCCACCCTGGTCGCCACCACGGGTCGGGCCAGCGCCATGGCCTCGAGGATCACGAGCCCCTGCGCCTCCCGATAGGACGGCAGCACCGCCACATCGAGCGCCGCGGTCACTGCCGGCACGTCCTCGCGCCGACCCGTGAACACGAGCGTGGCGCCCGGGCGCGCATGTCGCGTGCCCACGCAGGCGTCGCCCTCGCACGGCTCGCCAAGGAGCCCCAGGGCCTCGGCCCGGTCATGGAGCTCGGCCGCCATCGAGCCCTCGCCGACGATGAGCAGCCGGGCCACCGGCACCCGCTCCAGCACCCGCGGCCACGCATCGAGCAGCGTGTGGTGGCCCTTCTCGGCCTCGAGCCGTGCCACGACGCCCACGAGCGGTGTGCCAGGCGCGAAGCCGTACTCCTCCGGGAGCGTGCAGCATGCCTCCGTGTGGTCATACCGGGCGAGATCGACGCCGTTGTGGATGAGGTCGATGGGGGCGAGGTCGGCGCGACCCTCGCGCTGGAGCTTCGCCACGATGGACCGGCTGACCGCGACCAGCCGGTCGATCGAGGGTGTCAGTCGGACCAGCGTCTCCCGGTCGGCAGCGCTGCGCACCCGCGACGAGTGGACGGTCCCCATGAGGTACGGCCGAGGTGACCCGAGCGCGCTCACCCGGTCTGCTGCGGCGACGCCCACCACCTCGGCGCGGTACATGTGGGCGTGGACGACCTGGGTCCCCCAGTGACGCAGCAGGTCGGCAACCCGCTCCGCCGCACGCTGGTCGTCGGCCTCCTCGATGACCTCCGTGGACACGCCCAGCGACCGCCACCGGCGCACGGCACTGCCATCGGACAACGAGATCACACGCACGTCATGACGCTGGCGGTCGATCCGCGACAGCAAGGTGTGCACGTGCTCCTGGGCTCCCCCATTGGTGCCGGTTGCCACGAGCTCCACCACCCGGATGCGCTCACCGGCCGGCAGTGGCCGGAGGGCAGGCAGGTCGCGACAGGGGTCGGTGGTGGTCTCGGTGCTCATGCTCGGGTCACCAAGAGCCGCCCGATGGGCTCGTCCTTTGCGCCCCACTCGTACTTGTAGGGCTCGTCACCACGCAGGAAGTCGAAGCGGGTCCGTCCGGCCGACATCCGGTCGCGGATGAGTGCGGCCGTGCCCGTGACACCGGGCGAGAGCTCTCGCGCCGCAGGGTCCATGCCCGCGTTGTAGAAGTAGCACGTCCCGTCGTCGTCAAAGGTGACGACCGACGCCAGCACGCGCCCCGCCACGGAGACCTCCCCCAGCCGGAGCTGCGCGGCCGCGCCCTCGGCGGCCTCCAGCGCCGTGAGGCGATGCAGGAACCGGCGACTGCGCTCGCCGTCCGGCGTGAGCGGGAACAGACCCTGATCGCCCCACCGCGCCTGGTGAAGGCCGATGAACGACTCGACCGCCGACGCATCGAGAGGCAGCCCCCGGAACTCCACAGGTCCCGCCGCCTCCGCGCGCCGGAGCTTGCGTCGGATCTCATGACGTGCCTTCTTGTCCAGCGTGGCGAGGTAGTCCTCCCAGTCGCCGCTGGTGGGCAGCGTCACGACCGGGCACACGTCCTCCCGACCGAGGGACACGTGCCAGCCGGGTGCCGCCCGGCGGAACGCGCTCGCGAGCGCCTCCAGCGCGGGGTCGTCGCAGCGCAGGCGGCGCAGGTCGATCGCGTCCCACGCATCGACCGGGTCGTCGCGGAGCGTCCGGGCTACGGCATCCGCCACATCGTGCAGGTCAGAGGGGTCGCACAGGAGGGTCGCGTAATCCGCGTGATAGCTCGCCGCCATGAACACGGTGCGCTGGGTCGAGGCGGTCAGTGCGCCTGCCGTCCCTTCGAGGTGGGACCGCGTCATGAGCGGCACGATGGCCATCACCCGGTCATCGCCGCGCCGGCGGCCCACGAGGTACCGCGGCTCGGCCATCTCGCCGTAGGCGTCCCACCACGCACGGTGGAACGTCCAGCGGGAGAACGGCGAGGGACGCGCCGTGACCGCCAGGAGCGCGTCCCAGTCGCGCCGGGCGATGTCCTCGGATGCGGTCGACCGGAGTTGGATGGGGGAGCCCCCCACCGGTGGAGAATCGATGGGGGTACATGTCATGTTCACGTGGCCCTGAGTGTATGCGGGCCGGGCATACACCGTATGCCCAGAGGACATCGGGCGCGTCCTCGGAGGTTGACGGCTAGTCTCGGCCGGCGGTCGTGACCGGGGTGGGTGCGCGCCAGGAGCGCACATCGCGGTGGAGGATGGGGATACGCACCAGGTCCAGCAGTACCTGGGCGGCCAGCGAGGCCCGGACACGCATCCGCGAACCGCGCTTGTCAGCCCAGGACACCGGTACGATGGCCATCGTGTAGCCACGGCGACGTGCCAGATGGATGATCTCGGCGTCGAACACGATGCTCGTGATGCGCTGTCGCGCGAACAGGTCCTGTGCGACCTCTCGGCGGAACCCCTTGAAGCCGCACTGCGAGTCCGGAACCGGTCCGGTGACCCAGACGGCGGCGAGGGTGTGGAACGCCTTCCCGAGCATCCGGCGGTAGAGGGGCTGGCTCGCTCGGCGGTCGGTCCCATCAGGCTGGACGCGGCTCCCCAGCGCGATGTCATGGTCGGCCAACGCCGTGGTGAGCAGCGGCAGCTGGTCGGGCGGCGTGGCCATGTCCGAGTCGGCGAACACCACGAGATCGCCCGTCGCGGCCATGACACCGGCTCGGACGGCGGCGCCCTTCCCACCGTGCGGGATGCGCAGCACGCGCAATCGCGCCGGGCTTCCATCGAGGCCGGTCATGGCCTCGGGGCGAGCATCCACGAGCTGCGCCGTGCCATCTGTCGATCCGTCGTCCACGACCAGGACGTCCCAAGGCCCCAACTCGGACGCGGCACGACCTCCCGCCCTGGCAGGGCCCCCGCGTCCGAGGTACCCGAACAGCTCGTCGAGTGCCCCGGGCAGCCGCTCGGCCTCGTTGTAGGCGGGCAGCACCAGGGTGAGGCTGGCTCGGGCCTGTTCGGTCATCACCGCATGGTAGTCCCCGATCCGCGCGCTGACGGGTGATCGCGGCGGTCCCGGACCCGCCATCCGATGGTCCCGGGAGCGGGGCGCTACCCTGTCGGGGTGCTCACCCTCAGCCGTGCCGTGCCGACGCGATGGTCCACGCCCTGGAGGGCGGCCGCCTCGGCCCTGGTGATCGCCGGCCTGGCGTTCCTGGCCTACACCTTCCTCGTCCAGGGACCGGCCTCCCGGATGGCTGGCGCGGACGCGTTCGCGTACTGGAGCGTGGACCCACTCGATCCTTATCAGGCTCGGGTCGGTGACTTCGGTGCGTTCACGTACAGTCCGCCCGTCGCCCTGCTTGCTGGGCTGGCCAGCCTCCTGCCGTGGCGTGTGTTCCTGGTGGCCTGGACGGTCGTCATGCTCGCGGTCGCGGTGTGGCTGGGCGGCCGCCGCGCGCTCGTCGTGCTGGCTTTCCCGCCCGTGGCCATCGAGTTGTACTACGGCAACATCAACCTACTCCTCGCAGGGGCCGTGGTCCTTGGGATGTCGCGACCATGGACGTGGGCGTTCGTGCTCCTCAGCAAGCCGACGTGCGGGGTGGGCCTCCTGTGGTTCGCGGCACGCGGCGAGTGGCGTCAGCTGGCCATCGCGCTGGGAGCCACCCTCGCCTTCGTCGTCGCATCGGCATGGGTGCTGCCGGGCGCGTGGCACGACTGGGTCAGGCTGCTGCTCGCCAGCGCACAGCAGCCGCCAGCGGACGTGTGGCTCCCGGTACCAATCTGGCTGCGCCTTCCCGCCGCAGGCGCGATCGTCTGGTGGGGAGCCCGCACGAGCCGCCCGTGGACGCTCGCCGTAGCCGTGACCCTGGCGCTCCCAGTCGTATGGTTCGCGGGACTCGCGGTGCTGGTCGCGGCGCTGCGCACCCGCGATCGGGATGCGGCGGGCCCTCGATCGGTGGCGGTGCCCATGTTCGACGGCCAGCGGACCGCACCCGGTGCCGCGTAGTCCCTCTCACCGAACGGTCACCTACCGGCGCGCTGCCCCAGTTGCCGAGGGGCGCCCTCCGACAGCGGCCTGAGACGTGACGCCAGGACCCCCACCACCAGAGCGGCCATCGTGACCCAGCCGATCGTGGCGAGCGGCAGCCAAGCCACCCCCGCCGAGACGGCCAGTCCGGCCACCACCAGGGCGACGCGAATGCCCATCGCCGCGCGTGGCCAGGCGATGATGGCAAGGGGCAGGAGCACCACGAGGTAGTGGTACCAGAGCGCACCCGGCAGCAGCAGCATCGCCACGCTGCACAGCGCCGCCGCCAGGGCGAGTCCGCCCGGCCAGCGGACCACGATCACCGACACGAGGACGGCAAGGGCCGCCCCGACCACGCTTGCCACCCGGACCAGCCCCGCCAGCCAGCCGGGCGCGTCCGAGCGCGCCACCAATGACCATGGGGCGACGTTGGTGGCGTCATCTGCGGACCCAGCGAGCATGTTCGGGAGCACGGTCAGGTAGTCACGCCACGCGCCCGGTGCCAGGATCGCGCTGAGCACCATCACGCCCAGCACCGTGGCGAGCATCGCATGTCGCGAGCGACGTCCCGCGATCCACCAGGCGGGCAGGAACACCATCGGCACCACCTTCACGAGAGCGGCGAGCGCGACCGCGACACCGGCCACGGACCCGCCCGTCACAGCGACCGCCACGAGGAGCGCGATGAGGCTCGACACGTTGCCCTTCCACAGGCTGTCGAACACGGGCAGGAACAGGCAGGCCGCGGTGAGCGACCAGAGCACGGCCTCGAGACGCAGCTGTCCGATCGCGCGCAGGGCCACGAGCAGCGCTCCCGTCATGGCCACCGCGCCCATGACGAGCCACACCCACAGCGCCACCGGCCTAGGGAGTGATGCGAGCGGGACGAGCGCCTGGGCAAGGGGCGGGGGATAGCGGTACCGGTCCACGCCCTGCGCATCGACCGGCCCTAGGAGCATCTCCGGCGCGTACGGCGATACGCCATGCGCGATGCGCTCCGCGGCGATGAGGTAGTCGGTGGCATCGATGCCGAACTGGCCCGTGGGCGACGCCGCACGAGCCGCCAGCAGGGCCCCCAGGAGCGTCACAGCAATGACCAACAGGGCCATGGCGAGGACGATCCGAAAGCGCGGCGCGGCGAACGCCCGAAGACCGGGCAGCGCCGCGAGCCGAGACGGGCCAGCGGTCACAGGCAACATGACAGGGCGAGGATAGCCGTGGCCTCGGCCCGCCCGGGGGGTACCTGGTGGTACCAATGCGCGAACGACCAGCCGACCCGATCGATCCACCCTCGGACGCATGACCAAGCAACTCACGGCGCCAGGGTCGTCGCTCGCCGTCCGCCCACCCCGCTGGCGATGGTCCGGTCGCTCCCTGACACCCGAGCGGCGTCGCCTCCTCTGGTTCGCGGCGACCGTGGAGTCCCTCCTGGTCGCGATGGTCATCCTCGCTTTCCAAGGGGGTCGTGGGTGGGGCCTCGACGCCTGGGCGTATTGGAGCGTCGACCCTGTCCATCCCTACTCCCAGACCGTTGGCAGCTACGGGGCGTTCCTGTACGCACCACCCGTCGCGCAGCTGTTCGCACTCCTGGGGCAACTGCCGTGGCCGGTGTTCCTGGTCGGGTGGACCGCACTCCTCATCGGCGTGTATGCCTGGATGACCCAGCGGTACGCGCTCGTCCTGCTCGGCCTGTTCCCGCCTGCCGTCCTGGAACTCGTCAACGGCAACATCCACTTGCTCCTCGCGGCTGCGATAGCGCTCGGCTTCCGATATCCATGGACGTGGTCCCTGGTGCTCCTGACCAAGGTCACGCCGGGCGTGGGCCTGGTGTGGTTCGCGGTCCGGCGGGAATGGCGTGCGCTCGCCGTCGCGCTCGGGGCGACGGCCGTCATCGCGGGGGTCTCGTTCCTTGTGGCTCCCTGGATGTGGCATGAGTGGGTCGACCTGCTCATCGCGGAGGCGGGCAAGCCGATGGCGCCCAAGGCGATCCCCATCCCGCTATGGGCGCGTCTGCCGATGGCGCTCCTGCTCGTGGCGTGGGGCGGCCGGACCAATCGCCCATGGACGGTCCCGGTCGCCGCGTGGCTGGCCATACCCGCGATGTGGTGGTACAGCAGTGTGATGCTCCTGGCGATCCTGCCCATCCGCCGCTGGTGGCCTCGTCGCTCGCCCATCGGGCCCAGGCCCGACCAGATCGCACAAGAGCCCACCCACGCGTGAACACCGGGTAGCCCATTCGTACCGGGCGGCGGGAGGGGCGCCCGTTGCTAAGGTGCACCAGCATGCTGGTCCCCATCTCGCTGTTCCTGCTCGCCCTGTGCGCACGTGCCCTCAGCGCCGCGCTGTTCCCAGACCCCGCCTACCCAGACTCGTTCTACTACGTCGCAGTCGCCCGCGAGCTCGCCGCGGGTCACGGGTTCCAGGTGCCCTATATCTGGAACTTCGTGGACGTGGGCGGGTCCCTTCCGGCAGGTGGCGTCCTGCCCATCCCCTCGAACGCTCACTGGATGCCCCTCGCCGCGCTCGTCCAGGTGCCCTTCATCTGGGTCCTAGGCCCCACCGCCGTGGCATCTGCGCTGCCCTTCTGGATCGCGGCCGCCGCCACAGCGCCGCTCACCTGGTACATCGCGCGCGACGCCGGCCTCGAGCGCTGGCAGGCGCTGTGTGGCGGGGTCATGGTGGCGATGCCGGCGCTCGTGAGTCCGTTCCTGGCCCAGCCAGACAACTTCGGGTTGTTCCTGCTCCTGGGGACGCTCGCCCTCTGGATGTGCGCGCGAGGGCTGCGCGGCGACAGGCGGGCGTTCGCCGTGGGTGGCATCGTGGTGGGCCTCGCGTTCCTGTCACGCAACGACGGCCTGCTCCTGGGTCTGCCCTTCGCCCTGGTGTTCCTCGCGGATCTGCGACGGGGGCCGCGGCTGTCGAGGGTCGGATGGCCGGCTGCGCTGATGTGCGCCGGCGGGTTCCTGCTTGTCACGGCCCCCTGGGTCCTGCGGCAACTCGAGGTGTTCGGCTCCATCTCGCCGTCCGCCGCTTCCGGGCGCATCCTCTGGATCACCGAATACCGGGACCTGTACAGCGTCAGTTCGCCGGCGACGCCCGCGACCTTCCTGGCGCAGGGTCTCGGGCCGCTCGTGACCAGCCGCGTGCTGGGACTCGCCAATGCGCTGGGGCTGTTCGCCACGCAGCCCCTGCTCCTGTTCCTCGTGCCCTTCGTGATCGTTGGGACCTGGTGGCGCCGCCGGGACCCGGCGTTCCAGCCCTGGATCGCGTACGCCATGAGCCTGTTCCTCGCCAGTGGCCTGCTGTTCGCGGTCCACGTGCCCAACGGCATGTTCCTGCACTCGGCCGTGGCGCTCATCCCGTACGCATATCTCGCCGCGCTGGTGGGCATCGCGGTCGTCGTCGTCG
>DAOTUX010000180.1:0-12048 GCA_034436475.1 Chloroflexota bacterium
GTCGGCGCGACCACCGCACAGCGCATCGCCGAGGCCGGTCTTGCGGATGTGATGCTCGTCGACATCGTGGAGGGCCTGCCCCAGGGCAAGGCGCTCGACCTGGCCGAGGCGGCCCCGGTCCTAGGCCACGACTGTCGTGTCACGGGCACCAACGACTATGCGGACACCGCGGGCTCGGATGTCATCGTCGTGACCTCGGGCCTCGCACGCCAGCCGGGCATGAGCCGGGACGACCTGCTCGCCAAGAACGCCGGCATCGTGCGCAGCGTCGTGTCACGCGCTGCTCAGGCCTCGCCTGATGCGATCGTCATCGTGGTCACCAACCCGCTCGACGCCATGTGCCACGTGGCGCTCGAGGCATCCGGGTTCCCGCCGGCGAGGGTCATGGGCATGGCGGGGGTGCTCGACTCGGCCCGCTTCCGCAGCTTCATCGCGGCCGAGCTCGGCGTCTCGGTGACCAACACCCACGCCTTCGTCCTGGGTGGCCACGGGGACACCATGGTGCCTTTGCCTCGCTACTCCACGGTGGGGGGCGTGCCCATCACCGAACTGCTCAGCGCGGAACGCATCGAGGCCATCGTCGACCGGACACGCAACGGCGGTGCCGAGGTCGTAGCCCTGCTCAAGACCGGCAGCGCCTTCTACGCCCCGGCTGCCTCCACCTACCAGATGGTGGACGCCATCCTCAACGACCGACACATGATCCTGCCGTGTGCGGCATACCTCAAGGGGCCGTACGGCGTGGACGGGCTGTACGTGGGCGTCCCGGTGCGCCTTGGCAGGTCGGGCATCGAGGAGGTGGTGACCATCGAGCTCACCGCTGACGAGCAGGCCGCGTTCGACGCCTCTGCCGCCGCGGTCCAGGGATTGGTGGCGCGCATGGCCGAGCTGGCCGTCGCGGGATGACCGGGATGGCGACCGGCTGATGCCCGTCATCACGATCTCCCGTCAGTTCGCCGCGGCCGGTGGGCCTATCAGCGCGGCCTTGGCGCGTCGGTTCGGGGCTCAGCTCCTGGACCGGGAGATCGTGGCCCGCGTGGCGGAGCGCGCCGGCCTGTCGCAGCAGGAGGCGGAGGGTTACGACGAGCAGGTGCCGGGGCTGTGGCAGCGCATCGTTGCGGCACTCGCGATGGGTGGCCCTGACCCCTCCCTGCCACCGCTACCAGGGGGCCTGGTGCCCACCGCGGCGGTCCAGGGGCGGCTCGCCCAGATCACGTGCGGGGTCATCGAGGAGGCGGCCGCCCTCGGCGATGCGGTGATCATGGGCCGGGGCGGCGCGTACATCGTGCCGCGCGGGCCGAACGTGCTCCACGTCCAGTTGCACGCGTCCCTCGAGGCGCGGATTCGCTATCTCCTGGCGCGCGTCGAGGAGATCCCTGAGGACACCCGACCCGACGAGGCGTCGCTCCGGGACCTGTGCCGGAGCATGGACGCCCGGCGCGCCGACTACATCCGGCGTCTGTTCGACCGCGACTGGCTCGACCCAGCAGCGTACGACCTGTCCATCGACACCGGCTCGATGGGCATCAGCGTGGCCGTCGACCTCATCGAGATGGCCGCCCGTCGCCACGATCCCGCGGGGTTCCAGCCAGTCCGCACGTCTTCGTGATCGGGCGCCGCGGAGGCCCTCGCCGTTCACCCGGCGGGTTGCGCGTCTTTCGCTGGCGCAACTTCCGCCTGTTCTATGGCGGCCAGCTCATCTCCCTCATCGGCACCTGGATGCAGGCGGTCGCACAGGACTGGCTCGTCCTCGAGCTGACCAACGACCCGGTCGCGCTGGGTGTCGTGGCGGCCGCCCAGTTCCTACCGGTCATGGTGCTGGGCCTGTTCGGTGGCATCGCGGCCGACATGCTGCCCAAGCGTCTCGGCCTGCTGTGCACCCAGAGCCTCGCCTGCGTCCTGGCGCTCGTCCTCGGGCTGCTGGTCCTGGCGGGGCATGTCCAGGTGTGGCAGGTCATGACCATGGCGTTCTGCCTGGGCATCGTCAACGCGTTCGACATGCCCATCCGCCAGTCCTTCGTGGTCGAGATGGTGGGCCGCGAGGACATCGCCTCGGCGGTCGCCCTCAACAGCGCGGCATTCAACGCGGCACGCGTGGTGGGGCCGGCGGTCGCGGGTGTGCTCATCGGCATCATCGGCATGGCGCCCCTGTTCCTGCTCAATGCCGCGAGCTATCTCGTGGTCATCACCGGTTACCTGCTGATGGATGTGCGCCTGCTGCACTCGCCTGCCCGTCGGCATGTCGACCGTTCCGTGCGGGGCATCGCGGACACGCTCGTGGAGGGCCTCCGGTACGTCCGAGCGACACCCATCATCCTGCTGTGCGTCTCGCTCATCGGGGTGGTGTCGCTGTTCGCGCTCAACTTCCCGGTGTTCGGGCCCCTGGTGGCACGTGAGGTGCTCCACGGCGGCGCCGAGACCTATGGCTTCCTGATGGCCTCGGCTGGCGCGGGGTCGCTCGTGAGCGCGCTCATGCTCGCGTTCGGGGGACGGGCGGTCCTGGCGCGTGTGTTCATCGGTGGGACCCTCGCCGGTCTGGGTGTGCTGGGTGCTGGCCTCTCCACGGCGCTCCCGCTCAGCATGGCGCTGATGGCGATGGTGGGCTGGTCCACGGTGGCCATCGGTGCGACCACCAACACCATCATCCAACTGACGGTGCCCGATGCCCTGCGGGGGCGGGTGATGAGCGTCTATACCACGGTGTTCGCCGGGGCCACGCCCATCGGCAGCCTGCTCATGGGGGGTCTGGCCGGGCGCGCGGGAGTGACCGCCACCATGGCGCTCGCGGGCATCGTCACCATGTCCTTCACGGCGCTCGCCGCGGTCTGGGGCATCCGGCGCCGACAACTGCCGCTGTGGACACAGCCCACGCCTGTCGCGGCCGCCGAGACCGACGGGCGCGGCTGAGCGCCACCCTGCATGAGCCGGTCAAGACGGGCAGCCACGGCCCCCGCCCAGGCTGACCCCGCTCGCTCGAGAAGGGGTATCGTGGGAGGGCACAGGGCATCCCGCACGCAGGCCGAGTGCCGCCGGGATCGCGCCCGACCACACTCGAGGACCCCGCGATGACACAGCTCGCCGAACCCACCACGACCGCATCCCAGGCTCTTCCGCGCATCAGCCACTGGATCGGTGGCACGCTCGTCGCGGGCACGTCGGGTCGGACCGGGCCCGTGTTCGACCCTGCCACGGGGCGACAGGCCAAGGAGGTCGACCTCGCGTCGGCCGAGGAGGTGGCCGCCGCGGTCGCGGCGGCCAAGGCTGCCTTCCCGGCGTGGCGTGCGACCTCGCTGTCGCGACGCACCGAGATCCTGTTCAACATCCGCAACCTGGTCGCGGAGCGGCGCACCGAGATCGCGGCGCTGCTCACCGCCGAGCACGGCAAGGTGCCCAGCGACGCGCTCGGCGAGATCGCGCGCGGCCTCGAGAACCTGGAGTTCGCGTGTGGCGTGCCCCAGCTGATCAAGGGCCAGTACAGCGAGCAGGCGTCCACGGGCGTGGACGTCTACCAGATCCGCCAGCCGCTGGGCGTCGTCGCGGGGATCACACCCTTCAACTTCCCGGCCATGGTGCCCATGTGGATGATCGGGAACGCCATCGCGTGCGGCAACACGTTCCTGCTCAAGCCGTCCGAGAAGGACCCCTCGGCGTCGCTGCTCCTCGCGGAGTTGCTCCATGAGGCGGGCGTGCCCGACGGTGTGTTCAACGTCGTCCAGGGTGACCGGGTGGCCGTCGACGCCATCCTCGACCATCCCGACATCAAGGCCGTCTCATTCGTCGGGTCGACACCCATCGCGCGCCACATCTACGAGGCCGGCACGGCGAAGGGCAAGCGCGTCCAGGCGCTGGGCGGCGCCAAGAACCACATGGTGGTGCTGCCCGATGCCGATGTGAGCATGGCCGCCGACGCCGCAGTCTCCGCCGCCTATGGGTCGGCGGGCGAGCGCTGCATGGCCATCTCGGTGGTGGTGGCGGTGGGCGAGGTCGCCGAGCCGCTGGTGGAGGCCATCAAGGAGCGACTGCCGCGCATCAAGGTGGGACCGGGGACCGACCCCGAGGCCCAGATGGGCCCGCTCGTTACCCGGGAGCATCGCGACCGCGTGGCCTCGTTCCTGGACCGGGCGCGCGCACAGGGTGCCTCGGTGGTCGCGGACGGCCGGGACCATGCGCTGTATCGGGACAGCGAGGGCTTCTTCCTAGGCGTCTCGCTGGTGGATCGCGTGACGCCCGAGATGGACAGCTACTGCAGCGAGATCTTCGGGCCCGTGCTGGAGGTGGTGCGGGTGGACTCGTACCCGGAGGCGGTCCGGCTCGTGAACGAGAACCCGTATGGCAACGGGACGGCGATCTTCACGCGTGACGGCGGCGCGGCCCGCCAGTTCCAGTTCGAGGTGGAGGCGGGCATGGTGGGCGTGAACGTGCCCATCCCGGTCCCCGTGGCGTACTACTCGTTCGGGGGCTGGAAGGCCTCGTTGTTCGGCGACCTCCACATGTACGGTCCCGAGGGGATCCAGTTCTACACCCGCGCGAAGGTGGTCACCTCGCGCTGGCCCGACCCGTCCACGAGCAGCGTGGACCTAGGCTTCCCCCGCACGCGCTGAGCCGGCGGCGCCGCGCTCGTACGCGGAGCGTTCGGCGACGCGGCGGCCTCCCCGCGGTCATGCGCACAGCGGATGACCGGGCCGGTCGCGCCCAGCGCGGCCACCTGGATCCGCCCTCCCATGCGTCCCGCGACCGAGGAGGCCGACGATCGGCGGGCTCATGCGCGGGGCGGTTCGGAGGGGCGTCGGCTGGGTGGCACCGGCCGTCCCGACGGCCTGATCAGCCGCCCAGCGACGGGCTGAGCCACAACCTGGCTAGGGAGCCACATATGGCGCCAGGCGCGGTGCGATCACCTCCATGAGCGCCCGCGCATTCGCTTGGACGTCGACATCCCCGGAGGCCATGACGAAGACCTCCACCGCGGTCGAGTCGTTGGGCAGCGCGATGAGATCGGTCGCGGCGGTCCCGTTCGAGGGGTCCGACATGTCCTGTTGGGCCGCGACCATCCCGGCGACCTCGAACGAGTTCGGGTACGTCGCCAGCGCCTGGTGCATCTCTGCCGCCTTGGTGTCGCGCCAGACTTGGATCGTCACCGCGCCGTTCGAGGCCGTGTACCCACATGCGTCGGGGCCGGGCATCGCCGAGGTGATGGCGACGCCACCGAGCGCTGCGGACGCCTCCTCGGGTGAGAGGATCGCGCAGAGCCCCTGACCAGCACTCCCGCCCGATGGCGTGGTGGAGGAGGATGGTGGTGCCGGGAGCCCCACCTGGATGGCTCGGGCCGTGCCCAGTTCCGCCAGGGCGGCGAGTTGCTCGTGGGGATCGTCCCCGTTGCGTGTCTGGAGCACAAAGGTGATCTCGAAGGACTCGGACGGGAACACGAACAGGCTCTCCGAGCTGGTATCGGGATCCACCACCAAGAGCGCGGCGAACCCGCCAACCTGGGTGTCGGTCGCGTCGGGGGTCAGGAAGCTCCGAGTTCCGCCCCGTAGCGTTCCGCGGCGAGCGTCGCGAGGTTGAGCATCGCGCCCGAGACATCCTCATCGTCATAGCCGACTGGTGACAGTTGCAGGATGTCCCACGGGTCAGGCAGGAAGATGACCACCGCCCCACGCCTGTCCTGTACAGCGCGGAAGCCAGCGATCTGATGCTCCTCGTCACCCGAGGACACCGCTTCGTCGTGCCAGTCCTGCTGGTTCTCCTGGTTCGACGCGAGGAGCCGCATCGAGAAGGCCCGGGACCGGTCATCGAAGCGTCCGTTGTGCATGTAGCACTGCTCGGGCACATCCCCATCGTCGGCGATCTGCCATTTCCCCTTGCCCAGAGCCTGCCTGACCTCCTTGGCGCTCAGCAGGCGGCACAACCCCTCATCCGACTTCCCGGCGACCAGTGCTGGCTCCAGCGTCATGGCGCCCGTCAGGACGATGGCGGCGGATACGATCAGGGAGACGATGTGAGCTCTCATGGCTCTGCCTCCACGATCCTCTGGGCCGAGAGCGAGGCGCGCCGTACGACCTCCCGCACGGTGTCGGCCGACGCGGCCTCAAACACGTGGAAGCAGGTCTCGTCCTCGCGCACGAAGATGGTCCTGACATAGCGGACCGGGGTTCCCGCGAGCGTCACGGTCACGGCCGCCTCCCGCGCCCGTTGGTCGACCTCGGCAAGGTCGGTCCACCCAGGTGCGTAGGACTCAACCAGCCAGCTGGTCATGGCGGCCACGGTAACGAGCAGAGGCGCCCGGATGGAACTAGGGGGAACCCTACTGTTTGGCCAGAGCCGCCTCGGCGACCGCGAGCGCCGCGAGCTCTGCCCTTGACCGTACGCCCTTCTTGGCGAAGATCCGCGAGAGGCTCGCCTCGACCGCCTTGGGGGTGACGAACAGTGCTGACGCGACCTCCTTGTTGGAGAGGCCACTCGCCACGAGCGTCTCCACTGCCGCTCGGTCTCGCTGAGCGCCCCGCGCATCGGCGCACGCCCGCCGATGCGACCGAGCCCCTCATGCGCGTTCTCGGCCCACCGCGATGCCCCGATGGTCTGGAACAGGGCCGCAGCCTCCTCGAGCGAGGCACGCGCCTCGCGCTTCCGGGTCGCCCTGCGCTGCACCCTGCCGAGCAGCAGCAGGGCCCGGCCCTGCTCGAGCGGCAGTGGAGCCTCACGCGCCCAGCTCGTACCCGCTTCGACGGATGCGATGGCAGCATCCAGGTGCCCGTCGGCGGCCAGGATGATGCCGCGTGCGCACAGGGCCGCCGCGCGGACTGACGGTCGCCCGACCCGTGTGGCCTCGACTTCCAGCCAGTCGGTCAGGCGAGCCGCCTCATCCTGCCGGCCGAGGAGGACGAGGGCCTCGATCAGCGATCCCAGGAACCGCAGCTCGCCTGGCTCGCGGATGCCGGCATCCATCATGGTCCCGCAGAGCGGGCCCAGGTGGCGCTCGGCCTCGGATGCGTCACCCAGCGACAGGGCGAGCTCCCCGAGCGCCCAGAGCGCGTGCTCCCCGCCACGCGCGAGCACGGGGGCCGGTCGCTCGGGGTGCACGTCCGGGCCTCCTGCCAAGGCCAGGGATCGCGTGGCGGCGTCCCTGGCGCCCACCACGTCGCCCCTGCGCGCCAGGGCCAGTGCCAGCCGACCGAGCGCAGAGGCCCTGCTGGGCACCTGACCGCTCTGGAGGGCGAACTCGGCGGACTCCCGCGCCAGCCGCTCCGCCTGGTCGTAGTCACCGAGGAGGCACCAGGTCGTGGACAGGCGGTTGCGCACGGGCGCGATGGATGTCACGTTGCCGTGGTCGTCGGCACGTCGCATGAGCTCCAGCAGGACATCGCGGGCATGCTCCAGCCGATCCTCGTTCGCGAGCACCGAGGCGTACGCGAAGCTCGGCCGGCGCATGACGCACAGCTCCGCGGTCGCCGGCTCCAGATCGAGCGCCCGCTCCATGGCATCGGTGCGGGGCATACCGGTCGCCTGCTCCGTGAGCGCGACCGCCGCGAGGGCCTCGGCGAGCCCCGCGGCATCGTCACGTCGCTCGGCGATGGCAGCCGCCGCGTGGGCGTGCCGTCGGGCGGAGCCCAGGTCGACGCGCATCAGGAGCAGGCCCTCGGCGAGGCTCTCCTCGAGGAACCCGCGCAGCTCGTCGTCCCCGGCCGCCTCCGCGAGCGCCTGTCGCTGGATGGCGACCCCCGCGCCCACATCCAGTTGGAAGTGCCGGACGCGCGCCAGGGCCGCCAGCAGGCGTCCCCGGGCAGGGCCCGGCTCGGTCGCGGCGATGAGCCCCTCGAGCAGGGCCGCCGACGCCTCCGCCTCGCCCGACTCGAATCGGTAGTGAGCCTCAAGGTACGTGCGACGCTCAGCCGCCTCGACCCGGTTCGCGGGCGTCAGTCGCCGGGCCAGGGCGGCCAGCTCGGCGGCATCGGCGCTGGCCGAGCGTTCGAAGGTCCGCGCCGCCGCCTCCTCCACCACGGACGCGACCAGGTCATCGGGACCGGTCGCCGCTAGGGCCAGGTGGCGTGCCCGCTCGACGGGGTCGGGGACCAGCGCCGCGAGTCGCCCATGGATCCGCCGACGCTCGACCTCCCCGACCGTCGCATACGCCGCGGACGCCAGCAGGGGATGCGCGAAGGCGATGCCCCGCATGGTGGTGTCGATGACGCCCTTGGCGACTGCGGGTGCGAGCGCGATCATCGGGTCGTCGAGGCCCAGGAATGCCGCGAGCAACGGCTCAGTAGGCTCGGACATGGCGGCGCAGGCGGCCAGTGCGGTCCGGGTGGCCGAGGGCAGCCCCGCGATGCGCGCGTCCACCAATGCTCGCAGGTCCCGCGGGAGCGCCTCGCCGGGCTCCAACCGCAGTCGGCCCTCCTTGAGTCCCCGAGCCAGCTCCAAGGCGTAGAACGGGTTCCCGCCGGACAGCTCGTACAGCCGCCGGAGGACGGGTCGTGACGGCACCACACCGGCCCGCTCGACGATCAGCGCGTGGATGGCCCCCATGGACAGCGGGCCGAGGTCGACGGCCTCGGGCGATGGCAGGCACGTCGCGTCGAGGCCTCGATGGGGATCGGCCCCGGGGCGTCGGGACAACAGGACGGCGACCCGCTCGGTCCGGAGGCGTCGGAGCGCGAACCGGGTCGTGTTGGCCGTCGCCCGGTCGAGCCACTGCGCGTCATCGAGCGCGACGAGCACTGGCGTGGTCTGCGACAGGGTGCGGAGCGCGCCGAGGAGCGCGGTCGCGACCGCGAGCGCCTCAGGTCGTCGGCCGTCGGCTGCCCGCAGCAGGAGGGCGACCTCCAGGGCGTGCCGTTGTGGCTCCGGCAGACCGGGCAGGACGATATCCAGCGACCCGGTGAGGAGGTCCCCCAGCGCCGCGTACGCCAAGCGTGACTCGGACTCCATGGGAGTCGCGGCCAGCACGAGATACCCTGACCGCTCGGCCGTCGCGATGGTCGCGCGCACGATCGAGGTCTTGCCGATGCCCGCGCCGCCCTCGATCACCCGACTGGACGGCAGGCGCTCCCGACCCCCCAGCCAGGCGGCGATGCCCTCCAACTGGGTGTCGCGTCCAAGGAGCGCTGAGGTGGTCACGAGGGATGCTCTCGGGCGGAGCATCCGTGTCGACTGGGTCAGACGTCAAGGCCCGATCCCTGGGTGGTACCGCCACTGGCGCGTAGGATCGCCCCGAGGTCGTCGCGGCCCAAGGGCACCGGGTTCGTGGCCAGCGAGTTGGCGCTGACACCGTCGAGGACCGCGTCGACCTCGCTCGGCCCAAGGCCGAGCGAGCCGAGCCCGGGGATGCCGAGGGTCGCGGTCCAGGCCTCGAGCGTCGTCAGTAGCGCCTCATGGGCCGTCGCCTCAGGGGTGCCCGGCGCCAGGTCCGCGAGGACGCGCCCCGCTCGCGCGAAGCGGGTACGACCTTCGGCACCACTCGCGCCCAAGGTCGCGAGGCGTCGGAGGTTGACTTGCGTGGCCGGGACGAGCAGGGCCCCGCACGCGACCCCGTGCGCGATGCGGAGCTCGGACCCGATCGGGGCGGCCAGGCCATGGATGGCACCCAGGCCCGCGTTCGCGAGACACACCCCCGACAGCAGCGCGGCGTAGGCCATCCTGTCGCGCGCCTCCGGGGCGCCCGGGCCGCCGGGATCCGCGTGCCACGACAGGAGCCCCGCGCGCACGGCCGCCAGACCGTCGAGCGCCAGCGCGTCGGTCATGGGGCTCGCACGGAGCGACGTGTACGCCTCGAGGAGTTGCACGAGGGCGTCGAGCCCGTTGGCCGCGATGAGGTCGGGGCCGCATCCTGCGAGCAGGTCCGGGTCGACGATGGCCTCGACGGCGATGAGCCGCTCGTCCCGGAACGAGCGCTTGAAGCCGCCCGGACCGTGCTTGGTGACCACGGCGTTGCGGGTCGCCTCCGAACCGGTGCCGGCCGTGGTCGGGGCGGCAACGAAGGGCAGGCTGGGGCCGGCGTACGGGACCCCACGACCGACTCCCTCGAGGTGGTCCATGACGCTCGTCCCGGCACGTGCGAGGCCTGCGACGGCCTTCGCCGTGTCGAGCACGCTGCCGCCGCCGATGCCCACCACCACGTCCGCATCGGCGTCGCGGGCGGTCACCGCGAGCGTGTCGATGACCTCCGGCCCGGGCTCCGCGGGTGCCTGGGCGCGGGCCACCAGGTCCACCCCCGCCGTCGCGAGCCATGACCGGGGTTCGGGGAGCCCCAGGCCCTCGAACGAGCGAGCACCGGTCACGAGGAGGCACCGGCGACCGTGCCGCGCGATTGCCGTGGGCAGGTCAGCGACGCAGCCGGACCCGAAGCTGATGCGGGGCAGGCGCGAGAGGCCGAACCGCGGAGGCATCCCCCTAGAGCTCCGGCAGGAGCGCCTCGTACGCGTCCGCGTGGCGCGGTTCCACCAGCAGGTCGGCCGCGACCGCCGCGAACTCCTGGTAGTGGGGCGTGTCGCGATGCGCAGCCGCTGCCTCGTCGGTGGCGTACCACTCGTACAGCAGGAAGCGCGTCGGGTCGTCCATGGACCGGAGGACATCGAAGCGGACGTTGCCCGGCTCGGCCACCGAACCCAGGTGGTTGCGCCGGATGAGCGCCAGGAACGTGTCGAGGCGCTCCGGCTTGACATGGAGATGGACCAGACGGACCGCCATTGGGAGACCCCTCGACTCAGGCTGCGCCGCGGCCCGGCAGGCAGGCGTCGGGCCCGGGGACGCACCGCGCGTCACCTGGGCCCATGATGCACCGCGAGTGCCAATCGGAGGGCGCTGCCCCGGGCGCGATCAGGCGGCAGGCGATGCCGCGGGTGCCATCGGCATGGCCGATGGCATCGGGCCGACATCGGTCCCGGCGGCCGTCACGGTGAAGGTCTGCATCATCCCCAGCGCGAGGTGCGGCGGCCCGCTCGGGATGGAGCTCGGGTCCGCGGACGGGGAAGGCAGCTCGGTCATGCCCTGGGGCACGAAGCAGAGGGCGATGTACTCGCCCTCCTGGGCCAGGACGAGGGACCCCTGCGCGGGCTGCCCCGGACCAGCGAACAGCGGGGTGCCGTCGCCCGGCAGGCTCACGTATTGGAGCGCCGCGTCCCCCATGGCCAGGAGCTCCTCCCACGACTGGGTGACGCCATCGTTCTTGCGCGCGACGACCAGCTCGTGGAGCTCGGCCCCCTGGTTGTCGAAGCTCAGGACCGTGCCCACCGGGACGCTGGTGGGCAGGCCGCCGAAGTGATAGTCGGTGCCGACCACCGTGATGGCGGGACCGGCCGGGATCGATGCCGATGGGGCGTCGGGCGACTGCGCGGCGATGGGAGTCGCCAGCATGGCGGTCAGCAGCGATGCGGCAGCGAGCGAGTGCGACGCGCGACGGGTGATCACCTAGGCATCCTCCTCGACGGCAGCCCACGGCACCGGGTCGGTCCCGTCGGGTGCGCCGCGCAATATCACGGCACCCGGTCCGTTGACGGCAACTGTCGACCCGGTGATGCGTCTCGCGACAATTGACGTACGCCGGCGCGCTCAGACCAAGTGATCGCGGGCGACGGCGCGCTTGAGGAACCGCCCGTCGCCCTTGGCGCCCACGTACCGTCCGCCCTCCACGATGACCTTGCCCCGGGACAGCACCAGCTCCGACGCGCCCGTGACCTGCCGGCCCTCGTAGCAGGAGTAGTCGACGTCCATGTGGTGCGTCGACGCCGAGATGGTGTGCACCTTCGCCGGGTCGTAGACCACGAGATCCGCATCGGCGCCGACCGCCACGACCCCCTTGCGTCCTGCCAGCCCGAACATCCGCGCCGGCGCCGCCGAGCTGATCTCCACCCAGCGCTCCTTGCTGATGCGACCGGCAACGACACCGCCGTCGTGGAGCAGGTCCACCCGATCCTCGACGCCCGGCAGCCCGTTGGGGATCTTGCGGAAGTCGCCCTGGCCCAACTGCTTCTGGTCATGGAAGTCGAACGGGCAGTGGTCGGTGGAGACCAACTGGATGTCGTCGCGGATGAGCGCCCGCCACAGGTCCCCCTGATG
>DAOTUX010000181.1:0-1740 GCA_034436475.1 Chloroflexota bacterium
GTCGATCGCGGGGCTCGCGTGGCAGCCTTCGACCCCGTCGCAACCGAAGCAGGAGTACGGGTGCTTCACGCGCGTGGGCTGACCATCAAGGGCTGCAGCGCCGCTCTCGAGGCCCTCGATGGGGCTGACGCAGTGGTCGTGGCCACCGAGTGGCCGGAGTTCCGCTCACTGGACTGGGACGCGGTCGCACCGTTGATGCGCGGTCGCCTCGTAGTGGACGCGCGGCGGGTCGTGGACGTACAAGCCGCCTTGACCGCCGGGTTCCACGTCATCTCGCACGGTGTCACCGTCGGCGTCTGACCTGATTCGTCACACACGTGCCAAGCGCCGACTCCCGCTCGCGGACCAACGCGCTCCTTCCGCATCGTCAAGTGGAGGGCGAGCCGTCGCGCCTCGCTCCCGAACCGGCGCTCTCGATGAAAAGGCCCGGCCAGCCCCTCGCGCCGTGGGAAGGAACCAGGGTGCCCTGCTTCTGGCACTCGTGACTCACCTCAGTCCGGCCATCCGTACACTTCGACTGCGTATTCCACGGAATCCGGACAGCCAGTCCAAGGGTTTTCGGACACCCTCGCCGTTGCCGCGTGACGGCCGGCGTGGGGCCTGGGTCACCCCCTGAAGCTCACCTCCTCTCGGTCGTGGATGCGGAGTCTGGCAGGTCCGTGATCGCATCCGCGGCCCCGGTCCGGGCCGCGGATCGCCGGCGCGAGTCGCCCCTGAGCCCGAGGCGATGCGCGCCGTGGACGAGCCGATCGAGGATGGCGTCGGCCACGGTCGGATCGCCCAGCGCCTCGTGCCAGTGGCCCACCGGCAGCTGGCTGGTGACGATGGTCGACCTCGTGCCCGCCCGGTCCTCGATGACCTCCAGCAGGTCGGCGGCCCGGGGAGCCGGGATGGGCTGGAGCCCGAGGTCGTCGAGCACCAGCACATCGACCCGGGCCCAGGACGCCATCAGCCGTGGCAGGCGACCGTCCGCCCGCGCGAGCACGAGCTCATCGAGCAGGCGCGGCACCCGCACGTAGAGGGCGGTGTGGCCACGTCGGATGGCCGAGTGGGCGAGGGCGCAGGCGAGGAAGGTCTTGCCCACGCCCGTCGGCCCGGTGACCAGCACGTTGCGGTGGGTGGCCACCCAGTGGGCATCGGCGAGCGACAGGACCGTCGCCCGGTCGAGGCCCCGGGGCGATCGCAGGTCGACGTCCTCGATGACCGCGTCGGATCGCAGCCGGGCCGACTTCAGGTGCCGCGCGAGCCGCCGGTTCTCCCGGTCCTGGACCTCCCGGTCGACGAGCAGGCCGAGCCGTTCCTCGAACGTGAGCGCCGCGTGGTCGGGATGGCCCTGCTGGTCGAGCAGGGCGCGGGCCATGCCGCCGAGCCCCAGGGCATGGAGCCGGTCGATGGTGGGCGTGATGAGCATCGGTTCCTCCTCACTCGTAGTAGGCGGCGCCGCGCACGTTGGCGTGGTCGCCGATGGGGCTGGCCGCCGGCTCGGAGCCGGGCAGGGGCAGGGCATCGAGCCCCGCCTTCAGGATCGACTCGACGCTCCGATAGGACGGGGATCGGATGGCGAGCGCCCGGGCGCAGGCGGCCTCGAGCCGCTCGTCCCCGAACCGGCGACCGAGGCGCATGATGCCGAGGCACGAGCGGAAGCCGTGCTCGGGGTGGGGCCGGGACGCCATGATCTCGGTCACCAGCAGACCCGTCGCGGGACCTGTCGTCCCCGCCCAAGCCGCGATCCTCGCCGGC
>DAOTUX010000182.1:0-4290 GCA_034436475.1 Chloroflexota bacterium
CACCGCCAGCGCGATGGGGCCGGCGCCCAGGCCCAGGACCATGGCGCCATACAGCGGGATGAGCGTGTTCCGGAACCCGTGGCGATGGATGTGATTGGCGACCACGCCCGAGTACAGGGCGGCCAGCCCGATGCCGCGGACGCGACGTGGAGGCAGTCCGGTCGGGGCGACGGCCACCCGCGCCACCCGCCGGGCGTGATGGTCGAGACGCCGCAGCGCGGGCAGCAGTGTCAGCGCGCACACCGCCGTGGTGAGGCCCGTGACCGCGAATGTGGCGCGCCACCCGAACAGGATGCCCACGAACCCACCGACCAGCGGGAACAGGGCGATGCCCGTGTTGTTGGCGATGTTGATGAGGCTCATGACCCGACCCCGCATCGGGCCGTCCGCGGCATCGCTCATGCCGCTCAGGACCACCATGGCGATGATGGCGACACCCAGCCCCGCGATGGCCCGGGCGCCGATGAGCACCTCCACCGTGGGCGACCACCAGCCGAGCACCACGGACACGGACACCGCCCCAATGGCGAAGCCCGCCAGGCGCACGCGTCCGAACCGGTCGGCCAGGAACCCCGATGGCAGGTCCACCAGCAGACGGGTGAGGCCGAACACGGCCACCACCAGGCCCGCGGTGGTGAGCGAGATGCCGAACTCGGCCTGGATCTGCGGCAGCAGTGGCGTCAGGATGTTGCCCGACGAGGTGGCCGCGAACATGGCCACCGCCAGCTGCCACGCGACGGCGGGGATCCGGCGCTCGGGCCCGGCGTGCGCGGCGTCCGTCATCGCGTGGCCTCCGGAGCTACGGGCCCTTGGGCTTGACCACCTCGGGGGCACGTTCCACGGGCACGCCCACGCTGCTCCCCCACTCCGTCCAGGACCCATCGTAGACGCGCAGGTGGTCCCAGCCCAGGACGTTGGTGGCGGCGAACCAGATGGAGCTCGCCCGGTGGCTCAGCCGGCAGTACGCGACCACCTCGTCCGCCTGGTCGGGTGCGGCGCCGATGGCCCGGAACATCCGCTCCAGCTCGGCGCGCGGCTTCATGGTGAAGTCCTCCGGGTCGAGCAAGTCGCGCGCGTGGAGGTTGACGGCGCCCGGGATGTGGCCGTAGCTCTCGGCGCCATGGTCGAAGCCGGGACCTGGCTTGACCCGCTCGCCCCGGTGCTCCTCCGGAGTGCGGGCATCGAGGATCACGCGACCCGGTCGCCCCAGACCTGCGAGGACCTCGTCCCGACGGACACGCGTCGCGTCATCCCGGAGCCGGTGGGGCACCGGATAGTCGACCGGCGTGATGACCGGCACGTCGGTGGTCAGGGGATGGCCATCCATGACCCAGCGCTTCTTGCTGCCATCGAGCACGCGCACGTCGGCGTGGCCGCCCATGGCCTTGATGACCCAGTAGCCGTACATCGCGTAGTGGTTGCGCCCGGCATACAGCACGAGCGTGGTGTCCGGTCCCACCCCCAGCGCCCCCAGGCGCTGCGCGAGCTGGGCGGGCGTCGCGAACTCGCGCATGCGCTCGTCCCACAGCAGGTCCTTCCAGAACACCACGCTGGCGCCCGGGATGTGCCCGTCGGTGTAGTCGTCGATGTCCGCCTCGTACAGCAGCTGGAGGATGCGCACCTTCGGGTCGTCGAGGTGCCCCGCGAGCCAGGCGGGCGTGGTCAGGGCGTTCGGGTCCATGGGCGCTCCTTCTGTGACGTCAGGACGGGAGGGAGAGGTCCACGATCGACTTGCCGTGATGGTCACGGCCCATCAGCCGACGATATGCCACCGATGCCTGGCCCAACGGGACCACCAGGTCGATGGCCGGCCGCAGCCGACCGTCCGCCAGCATGCCCAGGGTCTCCCCGAAGCATGCGCGCGACGACCCTGAGCAGCCGATGATCGAGACGCGCTGGCGGAACAGCCAGTTGAGGTCCAGCTCCACCACCGGCCCCGCATGGGCGCCGATGACCGCGACGCGCGCGCGCCTCGCGACCGTCTTGAGCGCCTCCGACCAGATGACCGGGTCCGAGGAGGTCTCCACGTACACCGACACCCCATCGGGCACGATGGCGCGCACGAGCGGCGCGAACGCGGGGTTCGCGCGATAGTCGATGACATGCTCCACGCCCAGGGCACGCACCGCGTCCGCGCGCTCGGGCGAGCCCACGGCGCCGATGACCCGCGCACCCAGCAGCCGCGCGAGCTGGGTCGTGGCGCCGCCGATGCTGCCCGCGGCGCCCGGCACCAGCAGCGTGTCGTCCGCGGTCACGCCCACGCGCCGCAGCATGGTGAGGGCGACCGGGAAGGCGTGGGCGGCCGCGCTCGCCTCCGCGAAGCCGACGCCGTCGGGGATCGCGAACACGCTCCGGGACGGCACCGCGACGTACTCCGCGAGACCACCCTGGCGATGGACCCCCACGCTCTTGAGTCCGGGGCACGCGTCATCCTCGCCCGCTCGACACAGCGCGCAGGTGCCACACCCGATGGGTGGCTTGACCACGACCCGCTCGCCCAGCTCGCGGTCCGTGACCGCCGAGCCGAGGCCCACCACGACCCCGGCAGGGTCGAGCCCGGGCACATGCGGCAGGCGCAGGTCGGGGTTCGGGAAGCGGCCTGACATGGTGACCAGGTCCTGGCGGTTGATGCCCACCGTGGCCACGCGGATGAGCACCTCGTCCGGCCCGACCCCCGGCACCGGGAGGTCCATCGGCCGGAGCCGATCGAGCCCTCCGAGCGTGTCGATGGCCATGGCCCGCATGGTGCTCGGCAGTGGCGCGATGGCCGCGTCACCCACCCCGACGGTCGCGCGTGGGTCGGGGGGGCGCGCGTCGCTCACTCGAGCAGCGCGCGAGCCGCGGCGACCACCTTGTCCACGGTGGGCTCCACGAACTCCTCCATGGGACGCCCGAACGGGATGGGCACATCGAGCGTGGCCACGCGGCGGATGGGGGCGCGCAGGGCGTCGAACGCCTCCTCGGCGACGATGGCCGCCAGCTCCGAGCCCACGCCACACGAGCGGTGGCACTCGTCCACGATGACCACGCGCCCGGTCCTGGCCACCGACGCCAGGATGGCGTCCTTGTCCAGGGGCACCAGCGTCCGTGGGTCCACGACCTCCGCGGAGATCCCGTCGCCCGCCAGGACATCCGCCGCCTCGAGCGCTCGCCGCACCTGGAGCGAGGTGGCGAGGATGGTCAGGTCGGTGCCCGCGCGCTTGACCTCCGCGACGCCGAAGGGGATGCGCTCCTCCGCATCGGGGACGTCGTCGCGGTAGTCGAAGAGCTTGACGTGGTCGGCCCAGAAGACCGGGTTGTCATCCTCCACGGCCGTCCGCAGCAACCCCCGCACGTCCCGCGCGGAGCTGGGCGTCATGATCTTGATGCCCGGCGTGTTCCAGAGCATCGCCTGCGGCGAGTGCGAGTGCTGGGCCGCGCCACCACCCCGGATGCCATGGTTCACGTGGATGACCATGGGCACCCGGGTCTGCCCGCCGGTCATGTAGTGGATGTTGGCGGCCTCGTTCACGACCTGGCTGAAGGGCTGGAAGATGAAGCTCGCGGTGGCCACGTCCACGATGGGCCGGAGCCCCGAGATCGCGGCCCCGATGCCCGTGCCCACGTACCCGATCTCGGCGATGGGCGGGTCCCAGACGCGACCCGGGAACGACTCCCGGATGCCCACGGTGAGGGTGCGCCACTGGGTCAGCCCGAAGAAGTACTGGCCCATGAGACGCACCGTCGGGTCCGACGCGAGCGCCTCGCGCAGGCCGCGCGCCATCCCCTCCGCATAGGACAGCCGGCTCCAGCCCGGCGGCAGGTCCGCCACGGCGGCGGCCGACCCGGCGGATACGTTCGACTCAGGCGAAGACATGGTCGAGTGCCTCCTCGGGGGCCGGGTACGGGCTCTCCAGGGCGAAGGTGACGGCCGCCGTCATCTCCGCGCGCGCCTCGGCGTCCATGGCCGTGGCCTGCTCACGCGTGAGGTGGCCCGCCTCGAGCAGCTCGCGCAGGTAGCGCACGAGGCCGTCCTGCTGGGCCCACCACCGGGCGTGCTCGGCGGGGATGCGCGCCGCGTCCCACGCGAAGGCCACGTCCGTCTCACCCGTGAGCAGCTGTGGCCAGAGGGGTCGGTTGCCCGGCCAGCGGACGGTGCGAGCCTCGATGAAGCTGGGTCCGCCACCGGTCCGCGCCCTGGTCACGGCCGCTGCCATGGCGTCGTGGACCGCGCGCGTGTCGGTGCCATCGATGGCGACCGCGGGCACCCCGAAGGGGTCGACCAGGTCCGTCAGGCGCACCGCGGCGAGC
>DAOTUX010000183.1:0-1906 GCA_034436475.1 Chloroflexota bacterium
GTCGTGGGCATCTTCCCCAACGAGGCCGCCGTCGCCCGCCTCGCGGGGGCCGTGCTGCTCGAGGTCCACGACGAGTGGCAGGTGGCCGAGCGGCGCTACCTGGCCGAGGGCTCCATGGCCCTCCTCGAGGGCGAGGCCGGCCGGGTCGGCCCCGCCGACGCCTTCCTCCTCGCGTCATGAGGAGGTGTCCGGACACCACCCCGACCACGAACGGGCGTCCTGGGCCATCCTGGGAGGTCGTTCCCATCAAGGGCGATCGATATGGGGTCCCCATCGACGTCCCCACGGTCGTCGGGCATCATGGACGGCACATCGAGCATGGAGGTGTGAGCGAGCCCAGGCCCTGACGGCGTCGCGAGCGGCGCCCTGACGAGACCCACCGCTGGGGTCACGTCGGCTGGCTCATTTCCCACCACTCCAGGGGCCACGATCGTGCCACCGGCCATCGCGCCACGAAACCCTGACGATCCGACTCTGTGGGCGTGCACGCCGCCTGCGCGCGAGCCGGACCATGACAGACCGGTGCTGCTGAGGTCATCGTCATGGTCGGCGCCGACCGCTCAGGCGTGGGCGTCCACCGTCGCCCCCCGCCCGCGCCGGCGCAAGGCGGCGAGTACGCGCGGGCTGTCGGAATGTCAGGGAACCGGTCCGAACCCCGCGCCGCCGCGCCTGCCGCTGTGCCGGCGGCCGCGCCTGCCCCTGTGCCGGCGGCCGCGCCTGCCGCGGCGCCGTCGGGCGGGCGCCCTGCTGCCGCGCCGCGCCGCCGCGCCGCCTGGGCTGATTACCCGAGCGGACTCAGGCGGGAAGGGCTGCTACATGCGCGAGTCCGCAGTCAGACTCATGACACGCGCCGGGCCCAGCCGACGGCCGCCGGGCCCAGCCAACACTCGCCGAGATCAGCCGACGGCCGCCGGGCCCAGCCGACGGCCGCCGGGCCCAGCCAACACTCGCCGAGATCATTCGTCCCGGCCCTTTGCGGGCCCTCGCCCAGGCGCCCGAGTTGACGCGTAGTCCGCTGCCGGCTCCGGTGGCAATGGCGTGCGCACCGTGCGTCGGGCCTCGCGTGACACTCGCAGGAAGTTCGAGACGTGGTGGACAGGTCGGATGTGGCTGGACTCGCCCGCGTAGATGGTTCGGATCGGGACCCACTCGATCGCCATGGCCGCCCGGATGGCGGTCGTGATCATCTCGACCTCGAATTCGAAGCCCGTCTCGCGGCTGGCGAGCAGGCGCCACATGAGGGGGGCCGCGATGAGGCGGTAGCCCGACTGGTTGTCGGCGATGTGCCGTCCCACGGCCCAGGAGAAGGTGCGAGTCCCCAACTCGTTGGCGATGCGCCGGCTGAGCGGCATCTCGTCGAACGTCCGCTGCCCGATGATGAGCGGTGCGTGGGTGGCCTCCCAGGCCGCAAGGAATGCCGGGATCTCTGCCGGGTCGTGCTGGCCATCGGCATCGAGCGTGACCACGGCCCGGCAGCCGGCATCGAGCGCGTGCCGGAAGCCCATCCGGAGCGCGGCGCCCTTCCCCTGGTTGGGCACCTGGCGCAGGACCGTCGCACCGGCCGCCTCTGCCGTCTCCACGGTCGCGTCACCGGAGCCGTCATCGACGACGACGACCGGGAGGTGCCGCAGGGCCGCCTCGACCACGGTGCCGATGCGGGCCGCCTCCTGATACGCGGGGATGAGCGCAATGACCTCCATCGATGGACATGGTACGGGCTTGGGCCGACCGCGTTCGCGATGAGTCCGAGCGTCGGGTCGCCCGGGTCGTGGCAGACTTCGCCACGCGCGACCCCACGGTGTTCGTTGGGTGCGACACGGACGCTGGGGGGTGCGATCGATGTCCCACCGGATGCGGGGTCTGTGCCTGCTCCTCGCAGGGCTGCTCGTCACCGGATGCGCGAGCT
>DAOTUX010000184.1:0-26305 GCA_034436475.1 Chloroflexota bacterium
CGGCAGCGCTCGCGGGCACCAGCGCCCTGGCGGAGGCCGTCACGTTCCTCCCACCGGGCATGACCGACATGGGCTTCACCGACTGGGAGCGGATCCGTGCGTCACTGGGTGCCCAGGACGTGACCGGCGCCAGCCCCATCGAGGACAAGCTCGCGGTGGTCATGGCCACCGCGAAGGGGGAGGCCGCGGCGTCGGGCTTTGGGATGGCCCATCTCCGCGGCCACCGCGATGCCTGGGGGTGGGACACGCTCGACCTCGACTGGGAGGCGTACCTCAGCGGCGACGGGCCGCCCGTCGCGGTCGTCCGCCTTCGGGACGGTGTCGACACGACCGCCATCGCCGGCCGGTACGACGCCTACGGCTTCACGACCGAGCGCGTGGGCGATGCCACGCTGCGGACCCACAGGTTCGATCCGACCGCCGACTGGGTCGGCACCACGGACCTCGGCGTCGCCAACACGGCGTTCCTCGACGACGGGCGGACGCTCCTGTTCTCGAGCAGTCGCGATGCGCTCGAGGGAGCGCTCCGACGCGCCGGCGCTACGTCGCTCCCACCGGGTGCGGCCGGGGTGGTCGACGCACTCGGGGAGCCATCGGCGGCCTGGCTCGTGCTGGGGCCGGGGTGCCCGGCATTCACACCCCTCCCGTTCGACCCGTTCGACCCGGAGGCCTCGATCCGGCCGCTCGCCACGGGCGAGGCGCTGCATCCCTGGACGGCGCTGGGCATCGGGTACGAGCGACCCGACTGGCCGTCGATGGGTCGGGTGGCCATGGGCTTCCTGCAGGCGGCACACGCGCAGGCGGACCTGGCGCCACGCGCGGGTCGGGCGCGGGACGGCACCAGCCAGTTCGACGGGCGACCCTACTCGGAGACCCTGTTCACGCTCGATGACAGCCATGTGGACGGGACCACCATCGTGCTTGACCTGAGCCCACTGGGCGACAAGCCACAGCGACTGTTCCGGATGGTGCAGACGCGCGACATGACCTTCGCGGGCTGCTGAGCGGGTCCGCGGGCGGATGGGCTCGCGAGCGCCTACCCTGTGACGCCATGACCATCGGCTCCCCGCTCGACGATCGCGCCCTGGCCCTCAACGTCAAGCGCCGATGGCGGGAGTGGTCGGGCAGGTTCGCGTCGAGCGCGTATGCGGCCCATCACGACATCGAGGTCAACGCCATCCGCAACGCGGCGGCGCTCATCGACGTCTCGCCGCTATTCAAGTACCGCGTGGCCGGCCCCGACGCGGCGCGCCTCGTGGACCGGGTCATCACCCGCGACGCGACGAGGCTGCGACCGGGCCAGGTGCTCTACACGCCCTGGTGCGACGAGCACGGCAAGGTGCTCGATGACGGCACCATCCATCGGCTCGATGACGACAGCTACCGCTGGACCGCCGCGGACCCCCAGTTGCGCTGGCTGCGCCTCAACACGCGCGGGCTCGACGTGAGCGTCATCGAGGACACCGACCAGGTGGCGACACTGGCGCTCCAGGGCCCCCTGTCCCGGGACGTCCTCGAGGCGGTGACCGGCGAGTCGTTCGCCGACCTGCGCTACTTCCGGCGCCGTGGCGCGCGGGTGGGAACGCTGGACATCGACGTGAGCCGCACGGGCTACACCGGTGACCTGGGCTACGAGCTGTGGGTGGATGCCGCGCGGGCCGTCGACCTGTGGGACGCCCTGATGGAGGCCGGGCAGGCGTTCGGCATCCGGCCCGCGGGGATGCTCGCCCTCGACATCGTGCGCATCGAGGCGGGGCTCATCATGCTCGACGTGGACTACACCTCGTCGGCCCATGCGCTCGTCCCCGAGCAGAGCTACTCGCCCTATGAGCTGGGCCTCGGCCGGCTCGTGGACCTGGACAAGGGGACCCCGTTCGTGGGGCGCGCGGCCCTGTGCCGAGAGCAGGCGATGGGCGGTCCGCCACGCCGCCTGGTGGGCCTCGACCTCGACTGGGGCGACCTGGAGCGGCTCCACGCCGCGCAGGACCTGTCGCCCGCGCTCTCGCCATCCGCCTGGCGACAGCAGGTCCCGGTGCATGCAGGCGCCCGACAGGTGGGGCGCGCCACGAGCGGCACGTGGAGCGCCGGGCTCAAGCAGAACATCGCGCTCGCCTCGGTCGAGGCACGCTACGAGCCCGTGGGGACCCCCCTTGAGATGGAGTGGACGGTCGAGGGGCGTCGCGGGCGCGTGGGTGCGACCGTCGTTCCGCTCCCCTTCTTCGACCCGCCCCACAAGCGCGCCTGAAGGCCGCGGATGGCGGCGCCCGTCGAGCTGCCCTTCGGCATCGGCCGCTGGTCGAGGTTCGTGCTCCTGCCATGGGGCGTGCGCGCCGGGCACCGGTCGGTGCTGTGCCGCGACGACACCCTCGAGGTACGGTTCGGCTGGCTGACCACCGCCATCGCCCTCGCGGACATCGAGCGCTGGGACATCACGGGGCCCTATCGCTGGTACCGCGCCATCGGCATCCGCCACACCCTGTTCGGCCACGACATCAGCTGCTGTGGCGACGCCTCGGGCGCCATCCGCGTGTGGCTGTGGGCGCCGCGGCGCATCGCGTTCGTGCGGCACACGACCCAGGTCTTCCTGGGCATCCAGGATCCGACGGCGCTCGGGGCGTGGCTCACCGAGCACGGCATCAGCGGCGAGGACCTGCGCGGGGCGTGACTAGGCCGCGCATGTATGATGTCAGCGCATACTCGCTCGCATACTCGAGGGGACTGTCATGACGCTGGTGCGGACCACGGTCACCGTCCCGCAGGCACTGCTGGAGCAGGTCGACGCGCTCGCCGGGCCACGCGGGCGCAGCGCGTTCGTGACCGAGGCCATCGAGGCGCGCGTCAAGCGCCAGCGTCTGCGCAAGGCGCTCGACGACGTGCGCGGCATCTATGTCGGGACCCCGTTCGAGATGGATGACGACGAAGCGTATCGGTGGGTGCGCGAGCAGCGCGAGGGCCCGAGCGCATGGGAACGGTGAGCTATGTCCTCGACTCCACGGTCATCATCGACTATGCCGAGGGTCGACTCGCGGGGACGGCCATCGTCGAGCGGCTGTTCGGGGAGACGGGCGAGCTCTACACCTGCGACGCGATCACCTGCGAGGTCCTCTCGGGCGGTACGCCTGATGGACGGGCGGGCATTCGCAGGCTCCTCGATGCGCTCGAGTTTGTCGCCCTGGATTCGGAAGGGGCTCGGTGGGCGGGTGAGCGGCGGGCCGAGCGACGCCCAGGCACGTCGCGGCGTCACCTCGGCGACGCGCTCGTGGCGGCCGTCGCATGGCGTCTCGGGGCGACCATCGTGACGCGGAACGCCCGTGACTTCGAGGCGTACGGGGTTCCGGTGCTCGCCTACGGTTGACCTCCCACGCCGCCACCGCGCAGCGACTACCGTAGCCCGATGCGTGACGTCCTCGATCGCCTGGAGTCCCTCGGCCTCCGCTGGTACATCACCGGCTCGGAGGCCCTCGGGCGCTATGGCGAGCCTCGGATGACCGCGGACCTCGACGTGGTCGTCGACCTGGACGTCACCGCGTTCGCGCGGATCGTGCAGGGGCTGGATGCCGCCTACCTGGTCAACGACCCCATCGACTACGACGGGCACCTCATGGCCTCGCTCGTCTCCATCGCGGAGGTCGGCAAGGTCGACCTGATCCTGGATCGTGGGACCGCCTGGTCACGATCGGCGATGGATCGACGACAGCGCTGGGAGCACCCCTTCTTCGGCTGGGTCTGGGTGCTGACCCTGGAGGACCTGCTGATCGCCAAGCTGGCCTGGTCTGAGGGCACGTCGGAGCTCCAGTTGCGCGACTGTCGCAATCTGATGCGTGTGAACGAGACACGCATCGATTGGCCGTACCTGGAGCGGTGGGCGGGCACGGAGGGGGTCGCCGAGCTTCTCGAGCGGGTGCGGCATGCGCCCTGACCCCGGACGTGCGCTCATGGACGCACGCATCGCCCAGACGAGCCCGCAAGCCCGTGCGATCGCAGGGGTGCTGCTGCGAGAGCGCGGCATCCTGCTCGCGTGGCAGCAGTCGGACGAGGCGGGGCTCTCGGACGAGCTCGAGCGGGCCTACTTCCTGCTCGACCGCGTCTACCCGGAGATGCTGGCGGCCCATCGGGAGAGCACGCGTGCCCAGTTGCGGGCGCGCTGGGAGGCCGGCACGTGGCATGGCTTCCGGCGGCCCGAGCCGCCGCGTGCCGCCGACGAGTGAGCGCCGCCCCCATGCGGGTGGTCCGGGAGCGGATCGACCCGCGCCTCACCGCATCGCTGTTCGCGAACTACCGCTCGGCGGTCGACGCGCTCCTCGAGCTGGTGGACAATGCCGTCGACTCGCGGGTGCCGGACCGACCGCTGCGCCTCGACCTCATCGTCCGGCCAGGCACGATCAGCCTCACCGCGGTGGGTGGCACGGGCATGGACGCCCGGCGTCTGGAACGCGACTACCTGCGCTGGGGTGCGTCACCCAAGCGCGCGGGCGAGCGCATCGGCCGCTACGGACAGGGCGGCAAGGCGGCCATCGGGCACCTGGGCAACCGCTTCCGCATCGTCGCGAGCGCCCAGGGCGAGCCGGTCGCCCACGCGTTCGCCGATGACGACTATCGGGATAGGAGCAAGCTCCGGTCGTACGAGCTGCACGAGGAGCCCAAGCCGGTCGGCCCGGACCTGGGCTACGTCCATCTGGTCATCGGCGAGGTCGACCGCAAGCTCGACCCCGCCCGCGTCCGAGCCCGACTGGCAGAGGTGTACCGACCCCTCCTGACCGAGGGCTCGGTGACCATGACGGTCGATCGCGCGTCTGTCACGCCCACGACGTGGCGCCTCGAGGAGGAGCACCCGTTCAGCGTCCGTGCCGGTGGCCACATGGTCAGGGGCTGGTGGGGCCTGCTGCCCGAGCCCGTGCCGCCGCAGTCGGTGCCCGGCATCCGGACCTATCACCTGGGTCGGCTCGTGGGCGAGCCGGCATGGTTTGGTCATCCCGGGCCCAACGCCCACCCTGCCATGACCCGGCTGGTGGGCGAGGTCGAGCTGAGCCATGTGCCGGTGACCATGAACAAGTCGGACGTGGACCACGACAGCCCCGAGTACGCCGCGGTCGAGCGTCGGCTCCATGCGCTCCTGGGGCCGATCGTGCGTCGCCTGTCACGGCAGGAGCCGGTCCCGACCGACCCGCAGGCCCTGCGGACCGCGGAGCGGGTGCGACGGATCCTCGCCCGGGCGCTCCGGCTGCTCGAGTCGGGCCAGCTGTTCGAGAGCCCCAACACCGGCGGCAAGGGGGATGCCGATGGGGCCGATGGGCAGCTGACGCTCGAGGCGGTCCATGAGCCACAGGACTTCGCGCAGCCCTCCGAGACCGAGGAGGCCGGGCAGCCCCAGGCCGTGGCTCGGTCGCCCGAGGCGCCGACGCCGAGGAACGGAGCCGCCGAGGGCCGCGGTGGGTCAAGGGCCCGGAAGGGGTTCGGGGACATCGTCATCCGGCCGCTCGACCCCCGGGTGCGAAGCGCCATGGTCGAGGAGGACGGCGTCCGGCGCGTCGTCATCAACCCGCGCTACCCGCTCTATGACGTGCGCCGCGGCGACCTGTGGTACCAGCTCGAGACGGCGCTCCGCGAGGTCTGCGCGACGCTGCCCGAGGCGACCGTCCCGGAGTTCGAGCGCAAGGTCAACGAGCTGATGCTGGTGTCGCTCGCGTTCACCGACAAGCCTCGTCGGCGGCGACGCGCGGCCGCCCGGACCGCCAGAGCAGGGCTGTAGCCCGCCCTCAGGCCACCGCCCCGGCGTATCGCGGCTCCACGCCGTAGACCTCCCGCACGCGGTCGGCGGTCAGCACCGCGCCGGGCGTGCCGTCCGCGACCAGCCGACCGTCATCCAGCAACACCAGGCGCGGGAACGACTCGCGCGCGAGCGCCAGGTCGTGGAGCACCGCCAGCACCGTCATCCCCTCCTCCGCCGAGAGCCGGGTGAGGAGCTCCATGATGGCGACCTGGCGACGCAGGTCGAGGTGAACCGTGGGCTCGTCGAGCACCAGGATGCGCCCGCCCTGCCCCAGCGCCGTGGCGATGAGCACCAGCTGCCGCTCGCCCAGCGACAGCGTTCGCACGTCACGGTGCCGCAGGCCGTCGATGCCCACCCGGCGCATGGCCGCGTCGACCGCCGCCCGGTCCGTGGCCGTGTCGCCTCGCCAGGGATGGAGCCACGGCGTGCGCCCCAGGGCGACCATCTCCTCGACGGTCATCGCGAAGGGCAGCCGGGACTGGCCCGGCACCACCGCCAGACGACGGGCGAGGGACGACCGATCGACCGACCCCGCCTCGTCGGAACCGATGCGCGCCTGTCCCACGGTCGGCGCCTGCATCCCCGTGAGACACCGCACGAGCGTGGACTTGCCGGCGCCGTTGGGGCCGACGAGGCACACCTGCTCGCCGTCGCGGATCGCCAGGTCCACGTCGCGCAGGACCCAGCGCTCGCCGAACCGGACCCCGAGGCCGCGGGCCTCGAGCGCCACGTCAGAGCTCATACGCCCCTCGCGCCCGTCGCAGCAGGACCAGGAACACGGGCACGCCCACGATCGCCGTGACGATGCCCACAGGCAGCTCGCCGGGGATGCGTGCGACGAGGTCCGCGAGGACCATGAAGGCGGCGCCCACGAGGGCCGAGAGCGGCAGCACCGACCGGGCGGCCGGCCCCGTGACGAGCCGGACCACATGGGGCACCACGAGCCCCACGAAGCCGATCAGCCCGGCCATGGCGACCGCCGCGGCCGTCACCAGTGCCGCAAGGGCGAGCAGGATGCGTCGCTCACGCGTCACGTCCACACCGAGATGGGCGGCGGCCTCGTCCCCCAGGAGCAGGGCGTCGAGCGACCTCGCGCGACTGATGATGAGCAGCGTCCCGACGAGCACGATGGGCAGCCCGATGGCCACCTGGGGCCAGGACGCACTGGCGAGGCTGCCCAGGAGCCATGCGACGATGCGTCGGAGGTCATCGCCCGACAGGTACATCGCGAGCGCGAGGCCGGCGGCCAGGATCGAGCCGATGGCATAGCCCACCAGCAGCACCGATGCCCGCGAGTCGCCCCCGGAGCCCGACACGCGGACCACCAGCGTCACCGCGCCGAGCGCGCCCGCGAACGCGAGCACGTTGGCGACGCCGAACCCGAGCAGCACGACCTGGGTCGGCAGCAGCACGCCGATGGCGGCACCCAGCGCGGCGCCGCTGGCGGTGCCCAGCACGTACGGGTCGGCGAGCGGGTTCCGGAGCAGCCCCTGGAGCACCGCGCCGCTCACGCCCAGTCCGGCCCCGACGGCCACGGCCGCGAGGACGCGGGGCAGCCGCAGCTCCATGACGATGGTCTCGGTCGATGCCTCCCAGGCTCCCGCGGGGAGTCCCAGGAAGCGGTGGCCCAGCACGCCCAGGGTGTCCGCGAGCGGCAGCGAGACGTTGCCCAGGAGCAGACCCGCCACCGCCACCACGAGCAGCGCCGCCACCCCGCCAAGCGCGAGCGACCGCGTCGGCCGATGGGCGCGACGGGCGACCGACGCGGCGGCGTGCCCGGCGGTCAGCGTGCGCATGCCGGACGCCTGGCCTTCGCGGCTAGGGGGCGCTCGCGGGAGCGGAGCCCGTGGGCACCCCGCACATCGCCGGGTCGGATGGGAAGTCGGCCAGGTCGTCGGTGAGCTCGGGGTGGATGGCCCGTGCCACCGAGGCGAGCCCCTCCGCGATGCGCGGCCCGGGTCGCGTGACCACGACATCGTGGACCGGACGGATCGCGCCGTCCCGGACGGCGGTGATGTCACCCCAGCCGGGCCGCTGCGCCACGACGTCCGGACACACGCCATAGGCCGCGTCGCCCAGGAGGATGACCTCCGGGTCGGCGGCGACGAGCCGCTCGAGGGGCATGCTCCAGACGGCCGGGTCCCCGGTCGTGATGGCCTCGCCACCCCCTCGCCCCACCAGGTCCGCGGCGAACGAGCCAGGGGCGATGCCGTACAGCTCGGGCTGGTCGCCGGTCTCGTAGAACGTGCGCGGGGTGGTGCCGGCGCCTGCGGCGAGGCCCCCGATGCGGGCGAGGTCGGCGTCCATGGTCGCGGTCAGCGAAGCGGCGCTGCCCACAGCGTCCCCTCCCAGGGCGCTCCCGATGAGCCGGATGTCCGTCAGGACGTCGTCCACGCTCGTGGCGTACGTGGTCACGACCGGGTAGCCGAGGTCACGCATCCGCGCGATGTCCGCATCGGGGGTGAGACCCATGCCGGATGCGAGCACGAGGTCGGGCTCGAGCGCCACCACCTGCTCCATGAGCACGCCCTGGTAGGTCGCCACATCCGGGAGCGCGGGCGCCTCCGCCGGGAAGTCGTCGAAGTCGGTGCCGCCCACCAGGCGGCCGCCCGCACCCAGCGCGAACACGATCTCCGTGATGGCCGGGGAGAGGCTGATGACCCGCTCGGGCGCTGCCGGGATCATGACCACGACACCCGTGTCATCGGTGACGGACCAAGCCGATCCCACGGACGTGCCCGGCACCTGGGGTGACTGGGCACCGGCTGTCATGGCCGTGCCCAGGACGGCCGTGGCCGCGAGCGCGACCACGCGGGCTCGGACAGTGCGAGACCCCTTGCGGGCGTCGCCGGAAGGGGCCTGCTGGAACGTGTGCTGGCGCATGGGTGCCATCCCTCTCGCTCGAAGGTACATGCACGACCCGAGCGTTCGGCGACCGGACTCCCAGCCTCGCGGCTGGTCACCGTAGCGGCACTGTGCCGGAATCCCACCGGCTTCGCGAAGCGCCAGGTCCGTGTGTTCGACTGTGGCCCAAGGATAGCAGCCAGCGACGGACGTCGGGGCCTGGCCCAGGGCCGTGCGCGGGGCCCCGATGGCCCGGGGCTGGGACCGCTCGGCCTTGGGGCCGCATCACATAAGCGCCAGATAAGAGCCGACGTGGATACTGCCGGCCTCCGCCTCCCACCGCCGGGAAATCACCCGCCGGAGGAGGTCTCGCATGAAGCGGGAGGTTCGACATGGGCGACGCACGGCGCTGCTGTTCGTCGCGACGATGCTGACGACCGGCATCCCAAGCCCTTCGGTGGCGGCCGACGCGCTGCCGGATGGGCTGCTCCGCTGCCCGGCGGGGCCGCGGGCGAACCGGGTCGTCCGTGCGCCAAGGACCTTCGAGTGGTCCGAGAGCGTCGATGCTGGCGGCGCGCTCCAGGGACACACCTTGCGGCTGCGTGGCGACCGGACCTGGCGGTCGGGGCCCAGGGGCTTCGCGGACGGGCCGTTCCGGGAGCGGCTCGTCACGGGCGAGCGGGACGAGACGGGCACCACGGTGCGGGTGGTGGACCTCGATGACGGGTGCGTGAGTCGCTCGCTCCGGCTTCGCGACCTGGTCTACGGGAGTGTCGCGGCCCCCGATGGCACGCTCTACGTCTCGACCGTCCTCTCCGGCGACCGTCGCGAGCTCGGCGTGTGGGCGGTGGCCCCCGAGGGCGGCCAGCCGCGCCTGGTGATCCGCCCGCCCGTGGGCGACCTGGCCACGGCCATCCCCCGCACGCTCGACCTCGCGCTCACGGACGCGGGCGTGCGAGCGACGTGGTGCGCCGCGGATGGGTGCGCAACGGGTGAGGCACGATCCGATCGCGGCGCGATCGCGGTCGATGGCGATCGGGTGGCGGCAGCCTCGGCCGACATGCCGCTCCGCGATCCCACGCCGGTCCCCATCTATGACCGGTGGGGGTCCTGGCAGGTGCTCGACTTCAGGTTCCACGGCACGGATGCCTCGCCCTCGTGGATGCGGGACGCCGTGCTCGCCGCGGCCGAGGATGCCACCGAGACGTCCCGGTCACTATCGCCGATCTTCGTCCCCACCACCGGTGCCGCCAGCGGCACCATCCGATACACCACGAGCTTCCCGAGTGGCTGCAGCACGTCGATCGCGTGCGCGAGCCATGACGCGGACAGCTGGACCCTGCGGATGCGCCCGCACGGCTATGACTTCCGGTGGGGCACGCTGCGATGGTGCGAGCGATCAGGTGGCGACGGCTGCTTCGACGCAGAGCACGTCGCGCTCCACGAGTTCGGGCATGCCATCGGCCTCGACCACCCCGAGTCAGACGGCTACCACCTCTCCCCCAACGCGACCGTGATGCACCGGGTGACCCCCTCCAAGCCCGCCACCGCGTGGGACCGGCACTCGTTCGGCACCTGCGACGTGGCGAGCCTCCAGGAGCAGTACGGCGTGCCGACCATGGCCACGCATGTCGCGACCTGCAACGACGTGCAGACCACGCTCAGCCTGGTCGCGTCGGACACGACGCTCGTGGCGGGGCAGCGGGTGTCGTTCCAGGCCACGCTTCGGGTGAAGGGCAGCTCCGCCTATGGCGCCCTCAGTGGCATGCGACTCAACGGTCGGGATGTGCAACTGCGTCGACGCACCGCCGGCACGACCGGGAGCTGGACCATCAGCACCATGCGCGCCACGGACACGCCCGGCGTCTACTCCCTGTCGCTCGCACCGGGTCGCTCTTACGAGCTCAAGGCGGTCTTCCCCACCCCGGACGACGAGGGGCTGCGAGGCTCCTCCTCGGACGTGATCGTGGTCCGAGTGAGCGGCGCAACATCCACTGGCTGCACGGCGACGTGTCCCAACGAGGAGGTCGAGGATCCCGCATGACCCTGCCCGCACGGGGCCGCCATCCGGCGGCCCTCCTCCCCCCTGGTCGCAGAGCCCTCCGTCTGGCGCTGATGTCGGGTGTCGCCATCGCGACATCGGCGATCCCCGCCATGGCCGCCGGACCCACGCCAAGCGCGGGACCTGGGGCCCCCACGCTCATCGCCGACGGGCCGTTCGGGCGGGTCGTTGGTCTCCGAACGCGCATGGACGCACCGACACCAAGGCTCGACGAGCTCCCGGTACTGGATGCCTGGGCGCGTGGCACCACGGTGGCCATTCGTCCCACGGACGGGACTCTCGCGCCGTGGCGTGCGGTCGCACTCGCAGAACCGGACCTCGATCCGACCACTGCCGTCGACCTAGGCACGGGCGACGGTGACGCCGTCATCGGGCTGTCGACCAGCGGCCTGTTCCTGGTCAGGGTCGACGGGACCATCCGGCCCGATGGCGGCGCCATCGAAGGCACGTGGTGGTGGAGGGTGGCCGTCCCAGACCGGGACCTGCCACCCGACGAGAGCGGGCCGCCACCGCCGGCCATCCGACTGAGCTCGGGCGACGACGCCGTCGCGCTCGAGCAGGGCAGCGGCTGCTTCCTGGGCACGTGTGGCGACATCGGCGGCATCAGCCCGCCTGACCTGCTGCCCACGGTCCGGACCATCCCCGGAGCCCCGCTGGCACTGGCCCTCGCCGATGGGTCGGGGCTCACCGACTGGCGGATCGAGGCGACGCCCGTGGAGGGCGACGAGCGGGACGGCGTGGTCCTCGGCGAGGGTCGCGACACCTGGGCGACGCTGGCCTGGTCGCCCGCACCCGCGGACGGCGAGTGGCTCATCGAGGCATCCGTGACCCTCGATCGCGAGCGCGGTCACCTCGACGGCTACGGACGCCTGCTGGTGAGACCCCCCGGCACCGAGTAGGCCACGCCGCCCGCTGGCCCGGAGCGGGCAAGAGGATGGTCGGGCCGTCGGCCGACCATCCTCGCATGCTCCTCCACGGACGGGCCGAACCCGGCTCCGCCCTGGGTGTCAGGCTGGGAGCGGCTCTCCGACCGGCCCCGGGGGCGATGCGACGAGGGATCCGGCGTGGTCCTCAGGCAGCATGCGACCGAGGACCTTCTGGAGGGCCAGGACATGCGCGCAGTCCGCGAAGGTCTCGAACGCGTGGCACGTGCAGTGCCAGCCATCGGGATCGAGACGGACGCGGTGGGTGTCGTTGTCCCCGCGCACGGTGACGCTCAGCCGCTCGACCTGGAACCGATCCAACTCCCGAGCGTAGCGGTTCGCCTTCTCGATCTTGCCGATGACGCTGGAATGCATCGTGTCGGACCTCCTGACGGGCCCGACCGGGCAGGCAGGGCCCCTACCGGGCACCCGGGCGGTGACCACCGGAGCCGCCGCGACAGGGTGCCGATCGACGCCATCAACATACACCCGCAGATCCGTTCCAGCCAGTCGGAAGATGGTCCCGGGGACATGCGTGCCGCGCCCTCGGTCCTGCCGTTCCCTCCTCGCGGGGAGGCGTGCGGAGGCCGCTCGGCTGAGAGCACGCAGGCGCGAGCGTCAGCCGATCGCCCGCCCCTCGACCCTCCCGTGCCATCGGGGCCCCGGGGTCACGCGTCCCGCGCCTGCCCCTGCCCGCCGTCGGGCTCGCCATCGGCCGGCTCGTCCGCGAGCGCCATGGCGGTCTTGAGCAAGGTGATCGACTCGACGGGTGTGGGATCCAGCCCGTACAGCGCGGCAAGATACGTGCTCGTGTAGTCGCCCCGGACGATGGCGTCGAGCGCCTGGCCAAAGCGACTCTGCCCCGTGACGGTGACGACCTCGGTGCCGATGCCCGCGGAGTCCAGCAACTCGCGCGACAGACGAGCACGGAGGGCGTTCCGCTCGTGGTCGTCGGCGCTCGCGAGGAACAGCACGAGCAGGTGATCCTTGAGGGTGTCCGGCTGCGGATAGCCCACGACCGCGTTGTGGGTGGCCTCAGGCAGCTCCTCCCATGCCGCGGTCGTCTTGCCGTTCTCGTTGAGCTGGGTCTTCCAACGCCGAGCCACCGGGGCCAGGAAGCCGGATGCCTCGATGATGGGCAGTCGGTCGACGATGGACCACGCGAGTCGCTTGGCCTCGTTCTCGTCAGTTGGCAGCTCGGGGACAGACGCTGCCACGCGAATGTCAGCGTCATGCGCCGCAGCCTCCACCTCCGCCGCGGTCAGCTCCAACAGGCCCGCTCGCTCGAGGAGCCCTGCGAGCAGGGTGATCGCATAGCCCACCGAGGCGCGTGGCTGGCCGCCGCCTGGGAACGCGAGGCACGGCAGCCCCGCGCGACGCGCGACCCCGAGCAGCGTGCCACCAGTGCTGATGATCGCCGATGGCGCCTTGCGCGCCGCCGCCTGCCCGAAGGCGCTGATGGTCTCCTCGGTCGTGCCACTGTACGAGCTCGCCACCACGAGCGTGGATGGCCCGACCCATGCCGGGAGGTCATAGCCCCGCACGACCTCCATCGGGACCCGGAGCCGATCAGCCCAGATGCCCCGGACCAGGTCCCCGCCGATCGCGGAGCCGCCCATGCCCAGCACGGCGACGCTGCCGACGGCGCGATGGCCCTCGGGCAGCGCCAGCGATCGCGAGATGGCCCACGCGTCCCGCACGTGCTCGGGCAGGGTCGCTGCGGCCCCCAGCATGTTCCCGCGGTCCAGCCGACGAAGCCCCTCGAGGTCGTCGAGGATGCCACCGGGGATGTGGCCCCCGACGCTCACGCCGCGGTCACGAACCTGCCGCCCTCCGCGAGCAGCCGGTCCCGGAGCTCCGCGGTGCTCGCCTCGGCGTACACCCGCACCAAGGGCTCGGTGCCACTGAAGCGGACCAGCAGCCACGACCCGTCCTCGACCCAGAACTTGAAGCCGTCGTTGGTGGACAGGGCGTCGGTCCGGACCACGCGCTGGCCGGCCAGCGACGTCGGCGCCTGCTCACGCAGCTCGCGCATCAGCCGGTCCTTGACCGCGGGATACGTGGCCCGGTCGGCATGGACGTCGTTGCGCAGGTAGAAGGACGGGCCGGCGATGTCGTGGAGATGCTGGACGGCCGCCGATACCGGCCAGCGGCCGGCCTCCCGCTCCCGCACGAACAGGTCCAGCAGCAGCAGGTCCGCGTAGATGCCGTCGCGCTCGGGCAAGTGCATCCCGAAGCCGTAGCCGCCCGACTCCTCGCCTCCCATCATGGCGCCGGTCTCGATCATCTTGGGGCCCACGTACTTGAAGCCCACGGGGGTCTCGAACACCGGGACGCCGTAGCGATCGCCGAGGCGCTGGACCATCGAGGTCTCGTTGATGGTGGACACCACCGGCTGGCGCAAGCCCCTGTGCTCGACCAGGTAGTACATCAGCAGCCCCATGGCCTGGAGCTGGTGGATGAAGGTGCCCCGCTCGTCCGCCGCGCCCGCGCGATCCGCATCGCCATCGAGCAGGAGGCCGAGGTCGTGACCGCCCTTGGCCAGGACGCCCAGGGCCTCGTCGATGTTGGGTCGGATCGGCTCCGGGTTCACGCCGCCGAACCAGGGGTTGCGCTCGGCGTGGATCTCGGTGACCCTGATGCGCCCGCCCGCAAGCAGCCGGGGGATCCAACCCGCGCCACTGCCCCACAACGGGTCCACCAGGACCGACATGTCGGCCGCCCTGAGACGCTGGAGGTCGAGGCTGCGACCCACGTACTCCACGTACCCCGGGTACGGGTCGAAGCGCGCCACCAGGCCAGCCGCCTCGCCGTCCGCGATGGGCCGCGTGGGCGGCGTCGCGCCGGCGTTGTCCCGGATGACGCCCTCCACCACCGCGAGGATGTCCGGGCTGGCGGCGGACCCCGTGGGCGACTTGATCTTGAAGCCGTTGTCGGTCCACGGATTGTGCGATGCGGTGATCATCACGCCGCACGCGAAGCCATGCTCCACCACCTCGTACGAGGTCATCTGGGTGGGAACCGCCTGCGCCGCGATCGAGACCGGGATGTCGTGGGCGAGCAGCACCTCGGCCGCCGCCTGGGCGAAGTGCTCGCTGGCGAACCGCCGGTCGTAGCCGATGACCACGCCCTTGCTCGCGGTGCCCGCGCCACGCACCCACTCCGCCACGCCCTGGGCGCAGCGGCGCACGTTCTCGTAGGTGTATTCCTCACCGATGCGGGCCCGCCACCCGTCGGTGCCGAAGACGATGGGCGGCAGCGGGGCCTCCGTCTGGCTCACGAGAGGATGGTAGCCGAGGCATGGCGGGCGCGGATGACGGCTATGCTCCGCCGCGATGACCGACGAGCAGCAGACCGAGCACGGCCCCATCCTCATCATCGGCTCCGCGCGGTCGGGGACCACGATGCTCCGGCTCATCCTGGACTCGCATCCGCGGATCTCGTGTGGCGAGGAGACCCATCTCCTCCAGACCATGGAACCCGCGCTCGGCCGACACTGGCGGCTGCTCGATCGCTACGGCTTCCCTCGCGAGTACTGGACCTCGCGGCTCGCGGCGTTCTACGGGGGCGCCATGACCGACTACGCGGTGCGTCGTGGCAAGGCGCGCTGGGCGGACAAGGACCCGTCCAACACGCTGCTCCTCCCCCTCGCGGCGGAGTTGTTCCCGGACGCCCAGTACGTCCACCTCATCCGCGACGGTCACGACGTGGTGGCGTCCCACAAGGACCGCTGGGGCTATCGATCGGGGGTGCGCGCGGCGCGAGGGGCGTGGCGGAAGTATGTCGAGGCGGCCCGCGAGTTCGGGGCGCGCCAGCCGGCCGGCCGGTATCACGAGGTCCGCTACGAGGCTCTGGTCGCCGAGCCCGAGGCGCGGCTCCGGGAGCTGTTCGGCTTCCTGGGCGAGGCGTGGGACCCCGTGGTCCTGGCGTTCGACCAGGCGGAGCACGACGGGACGGAGCGCTACACCCGGTTCACCGCGCAGCGCCGGAGCGAGGGCGGGGACGGCTCGACGATCTATCGGTCGCGGGTGGGCGCGGGCAGGGACAGCCTCGACCCGGTGCTGCGCACCATGCTCCACCGGAGTTCCGGCGCGCTCCTGCGGGAGCTGGGCTACCTCGACTGACCGCGCTGCCTTCGGCACACGACGCGCCCGCTGCGGCTGCGTCCAAGCACCTGCTCACATGGTGTCCAGCCGACCCCATCGCGGCCCGGTTCGCGAGTCCACCGTGGCGCCCGTGCTGCGGGGGTCCGGGCGGCGACTGAGTCCGCTCGGGTGAGCGACGACCCGGGACGGCGCTGGGCGAGCGGGCTGGCCTCGGCCGGCAGGCTGGCCTCGGCCGGCGGGCTGGCCTCGGCCCACGGGCTGGCCTCGGCCGGACGATCCTCGACCACCTGGCCGGGCCCGGGTCGGGCGTGATGCACCCAGCGGCTGATCAGGCCGATCCCGCCACCTACGGCTGCATCCGACGGCCATCGGATGCGTCGGGCGACTGAGGGAGCCGACCGACGGACGAAGCATGTGCGTGGCGGCTCGGATGGCCGACGAGCCATCGAAGGCGACCTCCCGACGGCTTGGTCATGCGCCCAGCGGGTGAGCGCCCGGCCAGGCGGCGCCCGGCGACTGACCGGCCGGCCGGGAGGCAGGTCGCACCCGCGGGTGCCGGCGGTTCTACAACCGCTCCGTTCGGCCCTCTGCGAGCAAGCGCTCGACGACGAGCTTGACATCCTGCGCGGCATCCGCGGCGCACACCAGGACCGCGTCCGGGGTGTCCACGACGACGACGTCGTGCATCCCCACCAGCACCACGAGTCGGTCGCCATCGGCGCGCACGAGCGAACGGCTCACGCCGATCGTGATGACCTCGCCCGCGCCGTCGGTGCGGACCCCCTCCGGCTGATCGGCGGCCTCGAGCAACGCGCTCCAACTGCCTAGGTCGCTCCAGCCCACCGACGCGGGCACGACCGCCACGCATCCCTCCGCGGACGCGGGCTCCAACAGCGCATAGTCGATGGACGTGGCACGGATCGACGGGTAGGTGGCGGCGATGGCACCGGCACCGCCCGCGATGGCCGTCACGATGGCCTCCCAGATGTCCGGTGCGTGCCGTGCCAGCCCGTCACGCACCACGTCACGCCGCCACACGAAGATGCCCGCGTTCCACGAGGCACGCCCCGACGCGATCAGCTCCGCGGCGCGCTCCGGGGACGGCTTCTCGGTGAACCGCTCCACCCGGAACGAGGGCAGCCCCTCGACCCCGATTGGCTCGCCCGTGGCGAGCACGTAGCCATAGCCGGTCTCGGGGCGGGTGGCCTCGACGCCCAGGGTCACGAGGTCCCCGTCCGAGGCGCGCGCCGCGGCCGCCGTCAGCGCCGCACGGAACCCCGCCTCGTCGGCGATCCGCTGGTCGGCAGGCAGGACCACCATGACCTCGTTCGCGGGGCGATCGATGGCCGCCGTGGCGTAGGCGACCGCGGCCGCCGTGTTGCGACCCATGGGCTCGGGCAGCAGGTTGCCCAGCGGGAGCTCGGGCAGCTGCTCATGGACGACCGAGGCATACCGGGCGTCCGTGACCACGAACACGTCGCGCGGCCCGATGAGCGGCGCCAGCCTCGACACCGTGCCTTGGAGCAGCGTGCGGCCATCGAGCAGCGGAAGGAAGGGCTTGGGTCGGGCCATGCGACTGAGGGGCCACAGACGCGTGCCGCCACCCCCCGCCATGATCACTGCGTACATCGGACTATCCTACGGGCCACGCGTGCGCCCGACCCCGGTCGTCCGCGTCGTCGCATGTCGCCGTGCCACGCAGGTTGGCTCGCCGACCACCCGGAGGTCCCGTGTCCAGCGCGCCCACGACCGCCATCGGCTGGATGGCAGCCGCCGAGGCGGCCGGTCTCGACCCGACGCCGACGCCCGTCACGCTCCGCACGCTCCCCGACCTCGCCATCCGGACCCTGCGGACGGAGATCAATGGGCGACGGGCGCTGGGCCGACGGCTCGACCTGTCACCGGGAGCGATCGTGGCGTCCATCGCGCCGGGTCTTGACCACCCGGTGTTCCTGGTCGGCGCCGCTCGCTCGGGTACCACGTTCCTGGGCGAGACCCTGGGTGCCCTGCCGGAGATCAGCTACCACCATGAGCCCGTGGCGACGAAGGCCGCCGCGCGGTATGTCCATGACGGTCTGTGGGGCGAGCGGCGGTCACGCGCGTACTTCCGGATGGTGTATCGCTGGCTGCTGCGGGTGGGGCTCGATGGCGGGCGACGGTTCGCGGAGAAGACCCCCTGGAACGCGTTCCTGCTGCCGTTCCTGGCACGCACGTTCCCTGGCCTCCAGGTCATCCACATCATCCGTGACGGGCGCGACGTGGCCGCGAGCCACATCCGCAGGCCCTGGCTGCGCGCGGACTCGGCCACGTCGGGGAGGCGGGAGCCCGGTGGGTACCTCTATGGCCCGTGGGCGCAGTGGTGGGTGCCAACCGGCGACCGGACCGCGTTCGAGGTGGGCCCCGACGTGCTGCGCATGAGCATGGCGTGGCGCCTGTTCACGGAGGCGGCGCTCCGCGATGGCCCGGGCCTGGGCCCGGACCGATACCTCGAGCTGCGCTACGAGTCGCTCGTCACCGACCCGGCCACCAACGGCCTGCGCATCCTGGACTTCCTGGGAATCGATCGGGCCGGCTCTCGAGCATCGTTCCTCGACGCGGTGGGCAGGGCCGACCCGGGCTCTGTCGGGGCATGGCGGGCGGCCTTCGACGAGGCCGGGCTGGCCACGCTGCTGGGCGACTCCGGCCCACTGCTGGACCGCCTGGGCTACCGATAGCCCTCCCTACGCTCCGATCGCGCGGACGCTGAGCCTCTGCCCGTCGAAGTCGAGGAGGCGAGGCCGCAGGTGGTTCGGGTCCTGGCTCGCGATCTCTGCGTACAGCCACATCGCGAGGTCGGCCTCGTCCGGTGGCAGCGTGATGAGCAGGTCACGCATCGGCGCGACGAGGAGCCTGGGCCCTGGCCCCAGGATGCGCACGAGCTCCTGGGGCGCCAGGACGAGCGTGGCCCCGATCCCCAGCCTGGTCTGGAGCCAGCCGGTCCGGACACCGTCGATGGCATCCCAGAGGACATCCGCGGGCCTGACCTTGGCGGCCCGGTCGTGGAGGTTCGCCAAGGCGCGCGCCGTGACGTCCGCCACCGACATCGACCAGCCATCGAGCATCGAGGCTGACACATGGACGATGGCGGGGCCCATGTCGATGCCCAGGCTGACCGACAGACCCGGCGGCACCATCGTCGCGACACGCTCGGGCAGCCCCAGGCGGTACGGGCGCGCCCGCTCGAACTGCGGCAGGACACGGGATGCGACCGCCTCCCATGGCAGGTCATCGGGCAGCCTGCCCACGGCGCCCATGATCTCATCCAGGGTCGCCACGCCAACGTCCGGACCCGGCTGCGGGCCGGCATCCAGGGCCGTGACCTCCCACCCGTTCGCGGTGAGTGCCTCGCGGCGATGCCCACCCTGTCCGGATGGTCGGTTGCGCTTTCGGTGTCGGGCCTCGCGACGCTCAGCCGCAGTTCGATGTGCCATGCACCGGATGATGAGCGGCGGCCCTTATCAGGCCCTTATGAGGCGCTCATCCCCGGATCGGCCGGCCGGACGCGCCACGACACCCGGACCCACCGGTCGTGGGCAGGGTCGGCGACCCTCAGACCGTGACGAGCGCCTCGGGCATCGGGACGCCCGCCGCGTCCGCGAGGATGGCCGCCTTGTCCGTGCGCTCCCACGGCAGGTCCAGGTCCGTGCGACCGAAGTGGCCATACGCGGCCGTCTGCCGATAGATGGGCGTGCGCAGGTCGAGCGCGCTGATGATGCTCGCGGGTCGCAGGTCGAAATGCTGCTCGATGAGGCGCTGGATGTCCTGGTCGGGGATGCGTCCCGTGCCGAAGGACTCGACCGAGAAGCTGATGGGCCGCGCGATGCCGATGCCATAGGCGACCTCGACCTCGAAGCGGTCCGCGAGACCCGCCGCGACCACGTTCTTGGCCACCCAGCGCGCCGCGTACGCGGCTGACCGATCCACCTTCGTGGGGTCCTTGCCACTGAACGCGCCGCCACCGTGGCGGGCCATCCCGCCGTATGTGTCCACGATGATCTTGCGGCCCGTCAGGCCGGCGTCGCCCATGGGGCCGCCCGTGACGAAGCGCCCGGTCGGGTTGACGTGCATGACCGGGTCGGCGGGTCGGAGGGACCGGTCGATGACCGGCAGGATGACCCGCTCCGCGATGTCGCCGCGCATGCGCTCCGGGCGGATGTCGGGGTCGTGCTGGGACGAGACGACCACGGTGCGCACGCGCCGGGGCACGCCATGCTCGTACTCCACGGTGACCTGGGTCTTGCCGTCGGGCCGCAGATAGGGCAGCTCGCCGCTCTTGCGGGCCTCCGCGAGGCGTCGCGCCATGCGGTGGGCGAGCGCGATGGGAAGGGGCATCAGCTCGGGTGTCTCGCGGCACGCGAAGCCGAACATCATCCCCTGGTCGCCGGCGCCCAGCTCCTGGTGGGGGGCCTTGTCATCACGCACCTCGAGCGCCTCGTCGACGCCCATGGCGATGTCGGACGACTGCTCCTTGACGGACACCATGGTGCCGCACGTGAGGTAGTCGAAGCCGTACTCGGCCCGCGTGTAGCCGATGTCCCGCACCGTGTCCCGGACCACGGCCTGGAAGTCGACGTACGTCTCGGTGCTGATCTCGCCCAGCACCATCACGAGACCCGTCGTGGTGGCCGTCTCGCAGGCGACCCGGGCGTTGGGGTCCCGGGCGATGATGGCATCGAGGATCGCGTCCGAGATCTGGTCGCACATCTTGTCCGGGTGACCCTCGGTCACCGACTCGGACGTGAACAGGTACTGCGCTGCGTCGACGATGCTGGTCATGGGGCTCCTTCCGCTGGGACGCGCGCAAGGGTAGCACGGGGGTGCCGCGCGGCCCGGAGGGGCCGCGATGGGTGTGGTGCGTCCGCGCGACGGGTGTGGTGCGTCCGCCGACGGCCTACGCCACCCGGTCGGCCCAGCGATCGAGCGCCATGGCGAGGAACGCGAAGCCCTCGGCGAGCAGGCCCTCATAGCCGCTGGGCGTGCCATCCCACAACCGCCAGTCCCTGCCCGACCCCACGCCCCCGAACGCGCTGTCATCCGCGACACTCGAGCTGAGCGCCTCCAGCACCTCGTCCGCCTCGGCGGTCATGCCCACCTGTCGGAGCGCGCGGATGAGCCCACCGGTCCGATGGTGGACGGCACCACCCTGGAGATAGCCGCCGATGGGCAGTCCGAACACCACGCCGCCCAGGTCCTCCTCGGGGATGGGATGGAGGTTGATGGGGATGCCGTTGGCGAGGTCGGTGTAACCAACCGCTGCGAGCTCGCGCCACAGCGCGCGCATGGCCCGCCTCGCCTCGCTGGGGTCAAGCAACCCATGCGTCACCGCATCGCCGATGAGGAGCGCATGGCAATGATCGTGCGGCGTCCCGTCGGGCGATCGCCAACCGATGGGCCAGTCGGTGCCGGCCACCAGGAAGGTCGCCTGATAGCTCGCCCGCAGCCGGTCGGCCCACGCGTCCAGGTCCGTTGCCCGGTCGGCCCGGTCGAACCGTCGCAGCCCGGTCGCGAGCGCCCGGAGCGCCCCGTGGAGGATGGCGTTCGTCCAACCGTCCTTCCAGCCGAAGGACACGACATCGGCCCACGTCGTGCTCCACTGATGTTCGCCGCTGACGCCCCGGCGCAGGCGGCTCTCGACCAGGCCGTCGTCGTCGACGTCACGTCGCCGCATCAGGCCGATCGCCTCGAGGATGCGCGCTTCCTGCGTCTCGAACCACGCACGGCTGGTGACCGACAACAGCCGACCCAGGCCGTAGAGCGCGTCGGCGCACAGCATCAGGTACTCGTCCTCGATGCGGAAGTCGCCGCGACTCGTGCGCCCCGAGCCATAGCCGGGCGCCCCGGTGAGCCATCGGGCGACGGACGACTCCAGCATCGCGACCGGGTCGATGCCATCGTCGGCCGCTGACCGGTCCGACGGGCCCGCCGCGATGGCCGCGACCACATCGCCCAGACCCTGGAGCGAGCCCGCGCAATGCATCGAGGCACCGTTGTTGGAGAACGTGCCGGTGTCGGCGCGGAAGGTGAGCGCGGTGACGAGGTGGCGGTCGAGCGCACGGCGGATGGGGTCGGGGGCGTCGGCCCGCAGCCGCCCGAGTCGGGGGGTGCGCACCTCGAACCGGACGCCGCCAGACGCCTCGCCCGCGTCGATGGCCACCGTGCCGTCAGGCAGGCGTCGCTCGGCCAGTCGGACCTCGAGCGTGTTGGTGTCCAGCGGTCGCACCGAGTCGCTGCGCAGCACGACGTCGCCTGTGCCCGTGACGACGAACGAGCCATGACCCGGCACGTGCCACGTCGCCGGGGTCGCCACATGGCCCGTCTCGCCGGTCCGCAGCGACTCGCCCAGGACGGTCGTCGCCGCGACCGTGGTGTCGGTCGCGATGTGCCATGCGGAGGAGTGCCACGCGACCAGCGGCCGTTCGGCGACCCGGGTGACGTCCAGACGCAGCGCGGCCTCCTCGACGGCCCACGTGAGGCGGTATCGGACCCCCGCGGCCGGCAGGGCGAGGTCATAGCGGATGCCGTCGGCCAGGACCGTGGCCGCTCCCTCCACGGAGTACCCGAGAAAGCCCGCGGGCTCTGTGCCATCGAGCAGGGTCAGGCGCGGGCCCTGCGCCAGGTGGTGCGCCTGCGGGTCGCGCAGGACCGGGTAGACGCCTGCGGGGTACAGCCCGGTGCGCACGATGTCCATGCTCCGCGAGCGCTGGAGCAGGTCGCGCCCCGTGCGGCCGCCACCGTCGACGTCGAGGCCCAGGAAGGCGAGCGTCGCGCTCCGGAGCCGGAAGCCGACCTCCAGGTGCCTGGTCCGGAAGCGCACCTGGTCATGCGCCAGCGTGGCGGCCACACCTGCGACGGGGTCGGCGCGGAAGCTGCTCGTGTCGACCTCCAGCAGCTGGAAGTGGGGCCGCTGCCAAGGCGACAGAGCCTCGCCATCGAGCACGAGGCCCGTCCGGGCGAGGTTCCACGACGGCCACTCCCGGTCGATGTGCGCCTCGTCGATGACCGCCATCACGGTCTCGCTCTCGAGCGGCATGTCGAACCACACGGTCTGGTCGGGTTCGGGCACGCGGTCGATGCGCCAGGCCCCCACCTCTGCCAGGGCACCGTCCCGATGGGCCAGCAGGCGGACGACGCGGGGCGCGTCGAACTCGTGGGCGCTCGCGCACTTGTGATAGCCCACGCCCCTGCGCACGCCGAGGCGCCGGATGCGCAGCGGTCCCGACACCCCTTGGACGGCGCGGGCGTGGATGATGCGCGCGTCGGGCCCCCCATCGGGTCGAGGGGCCCAGATGGCCCGGCCCAGGACGCGCACCGGCGAGGCCTCCACGACCTCCCAGTCAGGGACGGCGAGCGGATGGTCGAACAGGTTGCCCGTGCGTGGCCGCAGGTCACTGGAACTGGTCATCGGGTCATCCCTTGATCGAGCCTCCGAAGATCTCGGTCCGCAGCCACCGCTGGGCGACCAGGAACAGCAGGAAGATGGGGAGCGCCACGATGATCGTGGCCGCCGCGGTGAGGGGGCCGCCGACCCGGAACTGGGTCGAGAACGAGGCGATGGCGGTCATGGCCGTGGTCGCCTCGCCGCTCGGCAGCATGATGAGACCGAGCAGGACCTCGCTCCACTGGAGGAACACGTTGAGCACGAGGCCCACGGCGATGGCGGGCACCGCGAGCGGCAGGGCCACCCGCGCGAACGCCTGGAACGCAGAGGCTCCGTCGATCCAGGCGGCCTCCAGCAGGTCGGCGGGCAGGTCCCGGAACCAGCTCAGGAAGAAGAGCGTGCTCCAGCTCGCGAAGAACGCCCCGTACACGAGCGACAGGCCCCAAGTGCTGTCCACGTACGAGATGCCGATCGCGTCGCGCAGCCAGAGCGCCTGGTCGAACTCGGGGATGACCAGGGCCGCGATGGGGATCGTGAGACCACCCACCGCGAGGGCGAGCAGCACCCCGCGGCCCGGCACGGGCAGCTTGGCCAGGGCGTAGCCCGCGAGCACGCCGAGGAAGGTGGCGAGCATCGCGCCCGGGATGGTGATGGCCAGCGAGTCGGCGATGGCCCCGCCCAGGTCCACCGAGCCCCACGCGGACGCGAAGTTGTCGAGCGTGAAGGCACCGCCGATGGCCGCCGGCTGGGCGATGAACTCGGCGTCCGTCTTGAGCGCGGTGCGCACCACCCACAGGAGCGGGAACAGGACCGCGAGGCACGCGACGGCCATGACGACCCGCGCGCCCCAGCGCATGGTGGCGGACTCCCTCATCGCGCCCGACTCACCACTCGTCCGAGCCGCGGACACGCCGCATCAGGAGCTGGACGACGAGCAGCACCGCCACCACCAGGACTCCCACGAGCGCGATCGCCGAGGCGAGGCCCAGTCGGCTGGTCTGCACCCCCGAGCGGTACACCTGGTAGTCGAGGGTCACGGACGCGGTGCCCGGGCCGCCCTGGGTGAGGCCCAGGATCCAAGGGAAGAACGAGGTCACCGTGCCGATGGTCAGCAGCAGCAGCCAGAAGCGGGTGACGGGGCTGAGCGCCGGACGATAGATGTGCCACACGAGCTGACGCCAGCGCGCCCCATCCACGAGCGCCGCCTCCACGTAGTCCGTGGAGAGCGACGAGAGACCCGCTGAGTACAGCAGGACACCGGTCCCCATGGTGGCCCACGCGATGACCGCGATGACCGTGGGCAGGACCCACGTCTCGGACGCCAGCCAGGGCTGGGCGAGGGGTCCCAGGCCCACCCCTCGGAGCGCCTCGTTGATGGGACCCTGCTCCGCGAGCACCAGTCGGAACGCGCGCCCCACGATGAGCGCGGGCAGGAGCGCCGGCAGGAACAGGATCGCCCGCACCAGGTTGGCGGAGCGTCGCCTGTGGATGATGACCGCGAGCAGGAACGGCAGCCCCACCCACACCACGACGCCGAGCGTGAGCACCACCGTGTTGCCGATGGCGCGCCGGAAGTCCGGCCATCCGGCGAGGAACGCGAAGTTGTCGAGGCCCACGAACTCTGGGGGGCGCAGGCCGTCGTACTCGGTGGTCGCGTAGTACACGAGCCGCGCGATGGGCGCGTACACGAACACGAGCAGCAGCACCACGAGGGGCGTCACGAACAGGACCGCGTCGCGCCGGCCGCGCAGCCAGCGACGACGCGGGGAGGGCCGGCCGTCCCGAGGGACGGCCGGCCCTGTGGAGGCCCTGGTCACCGGTCCGACCCGGTCGGACCGGTGGTCACGTCACGCGCCTTCCGATGGGGACGCTCAGCTGCCCTGCTGGGCCTGGAGGTCCGAGAGGAACGTCGCGAGGTCACCGGACACGATGCCCTGCGTCAGCTTCTGGAACGCCTCGCCCTGGGCGGCCGCGCTGAACTGGTTCTGGATGACGTCCGAGGCGCCCCGGTCGTCGATGACCGCCTGGATGGCCTGGGCGCCCGGGCTCGCATACTGCGCGAGGTCCACGTCCGCGCGGTTGGGGAACTGGCCGCTCTGCGCGAGCAGGATGCTCTGGCCCTCCACGCCCGCCAGGAACTCGATGAACGCCTTGGCGGTCGCGGGGTTCTTGGACGCGGCGTTGATGCCGTAGATGAGGGTGGGATTGAAGAACTGGCCGTCGCTGGTCGCGTCGTCACGCTTGGGGGCACCGAACACGCCATAGCCATCCGGGCCCAGCGCCGAGCCGTCCCACGCCTTCCAGTTCACGATCGACGTGATGATGCCCGGGATCATGGCCACCTGGCCGTTGATGAACGCGGACTCCATGTCCGTGAAGCTCTTGTCGGCGTAGTCCTCGTTCCAGTAGCCCGCCGCGAACATGTCAGCGACCGGCTGGAGCGAGGCGAGCACGCGCGGGTCCGTCAGGGGAATCTCGCCGGAGCGCACCTTGAGGACGTCCTCCGCGGTGAAGTACTGGGGCGAGAACGACGACCACGCCCACCAGGCGAGGAACGAGTCCACGCCCGATGCCGCGACCGGCGTGATGCCCGCCGCCTTGAGCGCGTCCGCGGCAGCCGTGAACTCCGCCCAGGTCGTGGGCGGCTTCTCCGGGTCGAGGCCCGCCTTCTCGAACAGGGCCTTGTTGTAGTACCAGATGACACCCTGGCCACCGATGGGCACGCCGGCCACGGTGTCGGGGTCAGCCGGGTCGATGACACCACCGCCCCAGCCGGACAGGTCGGTCGCAAGGTCGCCCCAATCCGCCGGGGTGGTGGGGGCGAGGGCCGCGAACACGGGCGCATGGTTGAGGCCCGGCAGCATCTCCACGATGTCGCCCAAGGTGCCTGCCCGGGCGCGCGTGGTGGCTGCCGAGACGAAGTCGGCGAAGGGAACCGCGTCGAAGGTGACGCTGACACCCGGGTTCTGCGCGACGAACGCCTGACGCGCGGTCTCGAAGCCAAGGCCCAGGCCGGCGGTCAGGTCGGCGACGTCCCAGCCGAAGAACGAGATGTCACCCGAGACGGCATCCCCGGCCGGGGCCGAGGGAGACTGGGCCGACGCCACGGACATGCCGACCGTGCCGGCGAGCAGCGCCGAGAGCGAGAGCGCGGCGATGGTGGTGCGTCGCCCCGCGGCGAGC
>DAOTUX010000185.1:0-1534 GCA_034436475.1 Chloroflexota bacterium
GTCGGCGCGACCACCGCACAGCGCATCGCCGAGGCCGGTCTTGCGGATGTGATGCTCGTCGACATCGTGGAGGGCCTGCCCCAGGGCAAGGCGCTCGACCTGGCCGAGGCGGCCCCGGTCCTAGGCCACGACTGTCGTGTCACGGGCACCAACGACTATGCGGACACCGCGGGCTCGGATGTCATCGTCGTGACCTCGGGCCTCGCACGCCAGCCGGGCATGAACCGGGACGACCTGCTCGCCAAGAACGCCGGCATCGTGCGCAGCGTCGTGTCACGCGCTGCTCAGGCCTCGCCTGATGCGATCGTCATCGTGGTCACCAACCCGCTCGACGCCATGTGCCACGTGGCGCTCGAGGCATCCGGGTTCCCACCGGCGAGGGTCATGGGCATGGCGGGGGTGCTCGACTCGGCCCGCTTCCGCAGCTTCATCGCGGCCGAGCTCGGGGTCTCGGTGACCAACACCCACGCGTTCGTCCTGGGTGGCCACGGGGACACCATGGTGCCCTTGCCTCGCTACTCCACGGTGGGGGGCGTGCCCATCACCGAGTTGCTCAGCGCGGAGCGCATCGAGGCCATCGTCGACCGGACGCGCAACGGCGGTGCCGAGGTGGTGGCCCTGCTCAAGACCGGCAGCGCCTTCTATGCCCCGGCTGCCTCTGCCTACCAGATGGTGGACGCCATCCTCAACGACCGACACATGATCCTGCCGTGTGCGGCATACCTCGAGGGGCCATACGGCGTGGACGGGCTGTACGTGGGCGTACCAGTGCGCCTTGGCAGGTCGGGCATCGAGGAGGTGGTGACCATCGAGCTCACCGCGGACGAGCAGGCCGCGTTCGACGCCTCGGCGGCCGCGGTCCAGGGATTGGTGTCGCGCATGGCCGAGCTGGCCGTCGCAGGCTGACCGGGATGGCGATCGGCTGATGCCCGTCATCACGATCTCCCGTCAGTTCGCCGCGGCCGGTGGGCCCATCAGCGCGGCCCTGGCGCGTCGGTTCGGGGCTCAGCTCCTGGACCGCGAGATCGTGGCCCGCGTGGCGGAGCGCGCCGGCCTGTCGCAGCAGGAGGCGGAGGGTTACGACGAGCAGGTGCCCGGGCTGTGGCAGCGCATCGTCGCGGCACTCGCGATGGGTGGCCCCGACCCATCGCTGCCACCGCTGCCAGTGGGCCTGGTGCCCACCGCGGCGGTCCAGGAACGGCTCGCCCAGATCACGCGCGGGGTCATCGAGGAGGCGGCCGCCCTCGGCGATGCCGTGATCATGGGCCGGGGCGGCGCGTACATCGTGCCGCGCGGGCCGAGCGTGCTCCACGTCCAACTGCACGCGTCGCTCGACGCCCGGATCCGCTACCTCCTGGCGCGCGTCGAGGAGATCCCCGAGGACACCCGACCTGACGAGGCATCCCTCCGGGACCTGTGCCGGACCATGGATGCCCGGCGCGGCGACTACATCCGGCGCCTGTACGATCGCGACTGGCTCGACCCGGGAGCGTACGACCTGTCCATCGACACCGGCTCGATGGGCATCACCGTG
>DAOTUX010000186.1:0-4354 GCA_034436475.1 Chloroflexota bacterium
GACGCACCAGGCCACGTATCTCATCTCGTGGGGTCCGGACCTGTCGCGCGCCATGTCGGACAGCGGTCACGATGGCTACTGGGCCCCCTTGGTCGTCGCCGTGCTCGCGGCCGCGCTGGGTCTGGGTGCCGTCGCGGTGCGTGAGCTGCGACGCCTCTCGGTCCATGCCGCCGCGACCCCTGCCGGCCACCACCATGCGTTCGACCGCCGGGCCTTCGCCTGGCGGACGGGCGGCCTGTGGCTCCGGCTGGCGCTCCTCACCGCGATCGTCTACGCGGTCCAGGAGAACGCCGAGCTGGCCCTCGCGGGCCTGACCCCGTCGGGGCTCGACGCGCTCGGCGCGCACGGGCTGCTGCCGATCCTTGTGGTCCTTGCGACCACGCTGGTCGTGGCGACGGTCGTGGCGCTGGTCGGCTGGCGATGCCGGGCGCTGCTCGCTCGGATCCGGGCGCGGGGGCCGCGCGCGTCGCGTCGGCCGTCGCGGACCCGTCGCCCCACCCTGGACATCCGGTACGCCTCCGCGATCCTCCGGCGTGGATGGGGGAGCCGGGCGCCGCCGATGGTGCGCGCCCTGGCGTAGACAGCCACGCTGTCTCACGGTCGGCCGTGCTGCCGGCCGTCCTCCCGATTCCCCGAGGTTCCCGCTCCTGATGCGCATCCCGTTCGCGCGCGCCGTCCTCGGCGCGAGCCTGCTCCTCCTGCTTCCGCTCGCCAACGCGCTCGGCCACGCCGAGCTCGACACGGCCTCACCCGGTCCCGGCGACTCGATCGCAGGCTCGCCTCCCGAGCTGGTCGCCCGGTTCACCCAGGATCTCAGGCCCGACCGGACCTCCCTCGAACTCCGGGATCCGGCGGGCCAGACCATCGCCAAGGGGGGCAAGGACCCCGATCGCCCGCGTGTGCAGCGCATGCCGCTGCCGAGCCTGGCCCCTGGTGAGTACGAGGTGCGCTGGGTCAGCTTCTCCGCCGAGGACGGTGAACTCGCTCGCGGGAAGTACCGATTCACGGTCATGGACGCGCCCGCGACACCGTCCCCAGCGCCGATGTCGCCGGCCCCCTGCCCGACCGTGACACCGGTCGCGAGCCAGGCGCCGACCTTCCCGGCCGGCGCGAGCCCATCAGCGAGCCCGCAGCCGGACACCGGCCAGACACCGAGCGCCAGCCTGGTCCCCGCGGCGAGCGTGGACCCGGTGTTGGTGGATCCCTGCGCGAGCCCCGACCTCGGTGCGGAGCCCTCGGGCTCACCGACGACGGCGCCGTCGGTGAGCCCGGTCCCGTGACCCGCCGGCCTCGGGCCGGCCTGCTGCTGACCCTCCTGGCGGCGGGCGTCAGCATCCCGGCTCCTGTCTCCGCGCACGGCCTCGTGGGGCGGCTCGACTCGCCCCTGCCGCTGGTCGCCTACCTTGCCGGCGCCGCGCTCGCGGTGGCGCTGTCGTTCGTCATCGCGTTCGCCTACGACGGGCGGTGGCAGCCCGGGACCGCGACGCGCATCCGGACCGTGCCGCGTCCCGTGATCCTCGTCCTGCGTGCGCTGGGCCTGATCGGCTGGACCTGGATCGTCGCCCAGTTCCTCGTGGGTGGGTCGTCGAGCGCCGAGGTGGGCACGCTGTTCACCTGGGTCTACGGCTGGGTCGGCCTCGCCATCATCTGCGCACTGCTGTTCCCGGTCTGGGAGTGGCTCGACCCGTTCGCGACCCTCCATGACATGGGCGCCTGGGCCCTGCGGCGTCTGCACGTCCGGGGCTGGAGCCCAGCGCCGTATCCAGCGAGGCTCGCGTCCTGGCCGGCCGTCATCGGCTTCGCCGTGTTCGTGTGGCTCGAGCTCGCCGTCGGGGGGGCGGACATGGGCCTCGTCGTCCTGGCCTACACGCTCATCACGGTCGCAGGCATGGCCCAGTTCGGTCGTGATGCGTGGCGCGCCAACGGTGAGGTGTTCTCGGTCTGGTTCGGCCTGCTCAACCGACTCGCCCGCTACGCGCGGTCCGGGCCGCCGGGGTCGGTCCGGGTCCGCCGTCAACGGTTCCCGGACGGGCTCCTCGCTGGTCGTTGGGACCCATCGCTCGTGACGATGGTGGCCATCGCGACGGGCGCGATCCTGTACGACGGGCTGTCGCAGACGCAGCTGTACTTCGATCTGTTCTCCATCCCCGGCCTCGGGACATCGACGCTCCTGCTGGCCGGCTTCCTCTCGATCGTCGTCGGGCTCGCGCTCATGGTCGGCCGGCGCGTGGGCATGACCGCCATGGGAGCAAGCCTGCTGCCGATCTCCGTCGGCTACCTCATCGCCCACTACCTGACGTACCTGCTGGGTGATGGACAGCGGATCATCATCGCGATCTCCGACCCGTTCCAGCTGGGGTGGGACCTGTTCGGCGGCGCCTTCTACGAGCCGTCGATGGCATGGCTCCCGGCGTCGCTGATCTGGACGGTGATGTTCGGCGCGGTGGTGGGTGGTCACGTGCTGGGCGCGTGGGCTGGACATCTTCGCGCGGGAGCGGCTGATGAGCCACGACACCCTCGACGGGCCCAGCTGCCGCTCGCCATCGTGATGGTGGTCCTCACGACCGTGACCCTCTGGAGCCTGGGGCAGACCGTGTTCCGGCCCGAGACCACGGCGACCAGGTCTGTCCCGGCCCTCACGGGTCTCGGCGCATGGCTCGGGCGATGAGCACCCCGACCGTCATCCTGTTCCTGGCGCTGCTCGCACTGCTGGCCAACGCGTTCGTGGTGTGGTTGGTCGTCCTCGTCCTCGCGTCGCGGGTGTCGGCGACGGCGCGCGACGCGGTCGTGCGCGTACAGCGGAACCTGTTCGGGTCCGCACTCACGGCCGCGTGGGCGGTGGCGCTCCTCGCCACGCTCGGGAGCCTCTACTTCTCCGAGATCGTGCGCTTCGAGCCATGCCGGCTGTGCTGGTACCAGCGCATCGCCATGTACCCGCTCGCCGTCATCCTGCTCGTGGCGGCAACCCGACGCGACCCCGGCGTCCGGTGGTATGCCGCGCCGCTCGCGGTCATCGGCGCGGTCATCTCGACCTATCACTACATCCTGGAGTGGTTCCCGCAGCTGGAGTCCGGGGCGTGCGGCGTCGGGCCTCCGTGCACGCTGGTCTGGTTCCGCGAGTTCGGCTTCGTGAGCCTGCCGTATCTCGCGCTGTCCGCGTTCCTGCTGATCCTCGCGTTCCTCTGGATCGCTGCCCACGGCCGCCCTGGCGGCCTTCGCCCCGTTCCCCTGGGAGGTCCCCGTGTCTGACGATCGCTCCACCGACCGCGCCCACGATGCCGCCGGGAGGAGGTCCCGTCCCGCCTGGTTACCGCTCGCGCTGGGTGCGGCGGTCATCGCGCTGGTCGCGGTGATCGCGATCATGACGACCCGCGACACCCCGGGCACCGCAGCCGACGAGGTCGCGCTCGCCGCGTCGCCCTCAGCGCCGGCGTCGGCACCGGCCCCCGAGACGCCCGCGGCACTGGCGCGCTTCGACCCAGCCGCCGCCGATCCGGCCCTCGGCGCCGTCATGCCGCCGCTGGCGGGTGTGGACTTCGACGGATCAGCCATCGAGGTGCAGGCGGATGGACGAGCGAAGCTGGTCGTCTTCCTGGCCCATTGGTGCCCGCATTGCCAGCGCGAGGTCCCCATCGTCCAGGAGTGGATGGATGCCGGCAACCTCCCGGACGGCGTCGACCTCGTCTCTGTCGCCACCGCCATCGACGCCACCCGGCCGAACTTCCCGCCCGATGCCTGGCTCGAGCGCGAAGGCTGGACGGCACCGGTCATCGTCGACGCGACCGGCGAGATCGCCGACCGGTTCGGCCTGAGCGCGTTCCCGTTCTGGGTGATGGTCGACAACCAGGGTCGCGTGGCCGCACGGGTGTCCGGGGTGTTGGAGCCCGCCCAGCTCGATGTGATCGCCGGCGCGCTCGCCGACGGTCGATCGCCGTTGGAAGCCGGTGCCGGATGATGGCCGGGCTCGATCCGGCCGCGCTCCCCGCGCGGGCTGCCGGGCTCGATCGCGCCGTCACCCGGACGCTCGCACGGGTCGGGATCCCCGTCCTCCGGATCGGCCTGGGCGCGGTCTTCCTCTGGTTCGGGGCGCTCAAGCTCGTTCCCGGTCTGAGCCCGGCCGAGGGGCTCGCGACACGGACCATCGAGCTGCTCTCGCTCGGACTCGTCCCCCCCGGGCTCTCGCTCCCGCTGCTCGCGGCGGTGGAGTGCTTCATCGGCCTGGGCCTGCTGACCGGCCGGTTCCTGCGGGCGACGCTGCTGGTCCTGGCCGTGCAGATGGTCGGCACGATGACGCCGTTGCTGCTGTTCCCCGACGATACCTTCACCCGGTTCCCGTTCGCGCCGACGCTGGAGG
>DAOTUX010000187.1:0-1697 GCA_034436475.1 Chloroflexota bacterium
CGGCGGGCGTGTCCCAGCCGAGTACCCGCCGTGGCCGGTCGTTCAGCTCCGCCTGGACGCGAGCGATGTCGACGGCGGTGTGGACGGACAGGTCGGTGCCCTTGGGGAAGTAGTCCCGCAGCAGGCCGTTGGTGTTCTCGTTGGTCGGCCGCTGCCATGGCGAGCGGGGATCGCAGAAGCAGACCGCCGGCATGCCGAGGGCCGCGGCGATTCCCGGATGCAGCGCCATCTCCTTGCCCTGGTCCCAGGTCAGCGTCCGTCGCAGGCGCGGGGGCAGGTCGCCCAGTGCCGCGATGACCGCGTCCTTCACGGTCGCCGAGTCGTGCCTCCCGTCGGGCAGGTGTCCCAGCAGGGTGCATCGGGTGGTCCGCTCCACGAGCTTGACGATGGCCGTCCGGTCGGCCGCGCCCATGACCGGGTCGCACACCCGGTGGCCGGGCTCGACCCGGTCGAGGGCCTCGGCGGGGCGTGCCTGGATCATGGGGCGGGTTCCAGTCAACGTCGCAACACGGACGGTGATCCCAGGAGCATAGCCATCCGCTCCGACGGGCTCTGCCAGCCGAGGCACCGGCGGGGGCGGGCGTTCAGTTCGGCCTGCACCCGAGCGATGTCCGCGGCGGTGTGCACGGACAGGTCGGTGCCCTTCGGGAAGTAGTCCCGCAGGAGGCCGTTGGTGTTCTCGTTGGTGGGACGCTGCCAGGGCGATCGGGGCTCGCAGAAGTAGACGGCGTCCATGCCCATGGCCGCTGCGACCTCCTGGTGGCGCGCCATCTCCTTGCCCTGGTCCCAGGTCAGGGTCCGGCGCAGGTGCGGGGGGAGGTCGCCGAGGGCAGCCACCACGGCATCCCGCACGGTCGCCGCGTCGTGCCGCCCGTCGGGCAGGTGTCCGAGCAGGGTGCACCGGGAGGTGCGCTCCACGAGCGTCACGATGGCGGTCCGGTTGGACGCACCCATGATCAGATCACCCTCCCGGTGGCCGGGCTCGACCCGGTCGAGGGCCTCGGCAGGGCGTGCCTGGATCATGGTCATGCCGGTGACCGGGGCCGAGCGTCGGGCCTGGGCGTGGCGGCGAGGGACGCGATGGCGGCGGCGGAGGCGCAGGACCCGTCCGGGGAGCTCGCGGGGCAGGCCGCCGAGGTCGGGCCGGTGGACGGCCTGGTAGATGGTCTCGGCGCACAGCCAGCGATCCGGTGCTCCCGGGAACCGGCGGCGCAGGCCGCGCGAGACCTGCTCGGGGCTCCAGCGGGCCCGCAGCCGGGCCGCGGCCCGGTCGCGCAGTCCCGCATCGCGGGACAGGCGGCCGGGTCGGTGCAGGCGGCGACGCCCGAGGGCGCGTCGGTGCGCCTCGGACGGGCGGTATCGTCCGGACGCGTCGGCGCCCCTGGCCAGCTCTCGGCAGATGGTGGACGGCGATCGGCCCATGAGGGCGGCGATCTCGCGCATCGTCCGGTCCTCCCGGCGCAGGTCCGCCAGGCGCACGCGCTCGTCATCGGACAGGCAGCGCGGCGAGTGCCGCTTCTCGGCAATGTCAGCAGGGGTGATCACGGGTGGCAAGTCGAGCACACGGCCGCCCGTCACGATGCGCCGTCCGTTGCGCCAGCGCTTGCCTGTGCGCGGGTCGATGCCGACCATGCGGGACGCCCGCAGAGAGGGCACCCCCTCGCGGATCAGTCTCGCGAACGCCTCACGCTTCGCAT
>DAOTUX010000188.1:0-2934 GCA_034436475.1 Chloroflexota bacterium
CTGGGCATCTACGTGGCGCCCAGCCTCGTCGCACAGGGTGCCGCCGGGAGCGACGGGAAGGTCGTCATCCGCGGCAACCTCATCCGTCGGCTCGTGACGGGGGTCGGGCTCGATGGGGTTCGCGACGTGCGCGTGCGAGGCAACACGCTGCGGCATGTGACGGTCGGGCTCGCGCTCAGCGACACCCGCGACTCACGACTGAGCCGCAACCAGGTCCATGCGACCCAGACGGGCATCACGGTGGGCGGTCAGTCACATGACGATCGCGTGGTCGACAACGTCGTGACCGGCCCGGGCGGCTCGTGCCAGGACACCACGAGTGGTCCGGGAACGGCCGGCACCGCCAACTCCTGGACCGGGAACAGCGCGACCCAGCCAAGCTCGCCCCTGGGCATCTGCGGCGGCGTCCCCGGGTAGGCGAGCCGGTCGACCACTGTGGCGCCCCCGTGACCAGGCGCACCAAGGCTGCGATGTGGGCGTGACGGACGCCTTGAGCGACGGTCGTCGAGAGGACTTCCGGCCCTGGCGTCATCACGCCGGCGATCCGCTGGATCAGAGGCGTCGGGCGTTGTTCGCCCAGGCGGCGCCGGTCTTCCGTCGTCACGGCTTCCGAGGGTCCACCATCAAGGCCCTGGCGCATGCGTGTGGCCTCAGCCCCGCGAGCCTGTATCACTACTTCCGATCCAAGGAAGAGATGGCGACGTACATCGTGCGACGTCCCCGGATGGACTGGGACGGTATCTGGGTCGACCCGTCGGTCGACCCGCTGGTGCAGCTCCGGCTGCTCGTCGACCTCGCGCTGGCCGAACTGCCCGACTACCTGCTCGCGCTCCGACTGTCCGACGAGCTCGCAGGCGCGACGCAGCACGGGCGCCATACCCACGTGTTCCGGGAGGGCGAGCACCTGTTCGGACGGCTCCTGGTCGCCACGGCGCCCGCCATGCCCCGCGCGGACGCGGAGCGTGTCGCTCGGGATGTGCTCTCCGGGATGATCGGCTCCGCGGTGGTGGGGCTCGACCCGCAGCCCGATGCGGACGTCCGGGCGCGAGTGGTCGCGACCCTCCGGATGGCCCTCGTGCCGGTCCACGTCGAGGGCGTGCGATACGACCGAACGATGGGGGTCGCGGTGACGGACCCACCGTCGGCCAGGTCCCCATCCCAGCATCCTGGGATGGGCCTCGTGTCAGGTCCTTCCTAGCCTAGCTTCGCTCCAGCGAGCAGCGGGAGGACATGATGGCGCGAACTGGCGAGACGGTCGAGAACACCGTGACTGGCGAGACCTTCGCGTGGCACCTGGTGGCGACCGACGCCGGAGATGGCCTTCGAGCTCCGCGTCAGCCCGTAGCCGGTGCAGGACCACCCCAAGTCGATCTTCCACAAGGTCGGCGTGCGCAGCCGTCGCGGGTTCGTCGCGCAGCTGCTCCTCCAGCAATGCGCGCCCAGGCGTGAGGAGGGGACGCCCCTGGGCATCGACGGGCGGTTCGCCCGCTCGGACGCCTGACGCGCGCCACCGCTCGAACCGAATAGAACGCGCCACCGATTCGGGACCAGCGACCGTAGGCTCGGGGGCGACCTGTCACCGCCATGGAGGAGCCGGCCGATGCACCCGATCCCTCGCCGCACGATGGCTGCCGCGCTCGCGATCTCGTGGGTGTCGATGCTGGCCCACAACCTCTACGAGCTGCCGCTGAGCCCAGTCGACCCCGAGAACTCCGGACCACTGGTGGTCGCGGTCGCCCTGGGATTGGCGTATGCGGCCCGACCCGGCTCGTTCCTGGTCGCCACGCTGGCCTTCGCGTGGGGTGTCCTGAACCTGGTGGTCGGCGGGGTGCTGAGCGTGCTGCCGTTGTCGGTCCTGCCCTTCGTGCCCGAGCAGACGGTGATCCACTACGGTGCCCACGTCGTCTACGCACTGGGCCAGGTGCCGCTCGTCGTGGTCGCCTGCCGCGCGGCACGCCTCGCGGCGATGCGGAGCCGTTCGTCCACCGATACGGTCGCTCCATGACCGCGCAGACCATCGCCATCGGGCACCGGACCATTCCGACGCGTGTCGGGACGCTCGCCGTACGGTCGGTGGGCGATGGGCCACCCGCGGTCCTATGGCATAGCCTGTTCCTCGACGACCGGTCGTGGGAGCGCGTCGAGGATGTCCTCGCACGCGCCCGGCGCCTGGTGGTCATCACCGGCCCGGGCCATGGGCGCAGCTCCGACCCCGGCCACCGGTACACCCTCGACGACTGTGCCGCGGCGGCGGGCGAGGTGCTCAGCGCGCTCGATGTCAGAGAGCCCGTGGACTGGGTCGGCAACGCGTGGGGTGGGCACGTGGGCATCGTGTTCGCGGCGACGTGGCCGGATCGCTGCCGGACGCTCGCCACGTTCGGGACACCCGTCCATGCGTATGGCCGCGGTGCGCGGCTCCTGCAGCGAGCGCTGCTCGCCGTCTACCGAATGGTCGGCATGGTGGGCTTCCTGTCGGGCGGCATCACCGAGGCGTTGCTGTCGCCACGCACGCGCTCCAGCGACTCTGTCGCGACCGCCCTCGTGCTCGACTGCCTGCGGACCCTGGACCGCGGCGCGCTCGCCAACGCGATGCTGTCGATATCGCTCGGACGCCCGGACCTGACCCCGAGGCTCTCGGCCATCCGCTGTCCGACGGCCTTCGTCACGGGCGACGCTCATTCCGAGTGGTCGGCGTCGCAGGCAGCGGACAAGGCCCGGCTGCTCGCCAGCGGCTCGGCCATGGTCGTCCCGGACACCGCGTACTTGACCCCGCTCGAGGCACCCGAGGCGACGATCCGCATCCTCCGAGAGTTGTGGGCGCTCCCCGACCAGTCCTCCGTGCCGCTACCGGAGGCTCAGGCGGTCCAGCGCGTCCCGAACGAAGGGTCGTCGAGCGCACGCGAGACCGCGTCCGGCGCAGCCCCGTCCGCGATG
>DAOTUX010000189.1:0-40168 GCA_034436475.1 Chloroflexota bacterium
CGGCGGGCCATGCCGGCCCCGGCCGCCCGGCGGGCGCTACGCGCGGGCGCGTCCCTGCGCCGAGGCAATCGGCCGACTGCGCGGGCGGCGGACCCAGCGGTCGAGCCACGCGAAGGACCGAGCCTCCGGCAGACCGCGCGCCAGGGCGATCACCCCCGCCAGCATCGCGAGGCCGTGGACCCACAGGGTGGGCAGCGAGATGGTCGCCGCGACCACGACCGTCCAGCGGCGGTCGGTGCGGGCCCCCCACACCACCAGCCCGGCCGCCACCACCAGGCGCCAGGCCAGCGGGATGTGGATCGCCAGCGGTGGGTCATCCTGGGTGGTGCGGGCCAGCGACACGAACCAATCGACCCAATCGGACGGGGCCACCAGGAGCGACACCGCGATGACGACCGCGGTGGCCCCCAGGGCGATGGCCAGGCTGCGCCACTCGCGACGCACCGCGAACCACAGCAGCCCCACACCGGGCGTCACTTTGGTGAGCAATACGAACGACCACGCCGCGGGCCATCGGAAGCCGAGCACGATGGTCGCGGCGAGCAGGATGTGGACGTTGGCCATGCGCAACTCGACGAGGAATGGCGCGAACGCGAGGAGGGGCAGCCACCACGGACCCACCATCCAGACGTAGACGATGGACAGCGCCGCGATCCAGCCCGCCACGAACACCGGCCAAGGCAAGGCGGTCCACAGCGTCATGAGCGGCACGAACGCCGGGGAGTAGCGGTACAGGTCCATGCCCGCGACGGACACCCCGGGCTCCCCATACAGCCGTTCGCGCGGATAGCCCCAGTAGGCATGCGCGTCGTAGCCGAGCCACTCGGGATGGGAGGCGACGCCCGCCACCACCACCCACAACCACGCGAGCGCGATGACCGTCAGCAGTGTCCGTGCGCCGAGCACGAGACCGGGCGCCAGAGGATGCGTCCGGATGACGGCGAGGCGGTCCAGCATCGGGGATGCCCTGGTTCAGCGTGCCTGTGACGCGAGTGGTCGGCCCGCACGCCCACGCAAGGGTCCGGTCAGCCAGTCGAACTGGCCGGAGAGCCGCTCCGGGAATCCCCGATGGAGCGCGACGACGCCCGCGAGCATCGCGAGGCCGTTGAGCCACAGCACCGGGATGGAGATGGTCGCTCCGACCACCACCGTCCAGCGCCGGTCGGTGCGGGCGCCCCAGACCACGAGGATGGCCGCGACAAGGACGCGATAGGGCAGCGGGATGGCGACCGTGTTCCCCGAGCCCGGCTCTGAGGTCTGGGTGAGCGAGTGCAGCCACGCGGCCCACAGGTCCGGGGTGAGGGCCAACGAGACGCCCACGATCGCGGCGGTGGCCCCCAGTGCGATGACCAGGCTGCGCCACTCGCGGCGGACCACGAACCACAGCAGCCCCACGCCGGGCGTCACCTTCGTGAGCAACACGAACGACCACGCGGCGGGCCAGCGGAAGCCGAGCACGATGGCCAGGGCGAGCAGGAGGTGGACGTTGCCGATGAACAGTTCCACCGCGAACACGGGCACCGCGAGCAGCGCGAGCGACCACGGCCCGACCATCCAGACATAGAGCACCACGCCGACCCCGAACCAGAGGGTGACGAAGACCGGCCAGGGGATCGCCGTCCAGAGCGTCATGAGCGGCACGAACACCGGCGAGTAGCGATAGAACCCGTAGCCGGCCGAGAGAGTGGGCACGGCGCTGTACACCTCGTCACGCGGGTACCCCCAGTAGGCGCGCGCGTCAAAGCCGAAGCCACGCTCGCTGCCCAGGGCCGTCACGGTCGCCCACAGGAGCACGACCGCACCGAGCGTGCTCAGCGTGATGAGGGCGATGACCCGCCAGTCAACGTGCCCGAGCCGCAGGGGAACCGATCGCATGCACCCGAGGGTCGCAGGCGTGGCCTTCGCGCACCACCATCCCGGTGGTACCGCATCGACCATGACCTGCGCCTGCGTGGCTGGTCGCGGCCGGCCATCGTCAGTTCGCGTGGGTCTCGTCCCGCACGCGGCGCATCAGGTCCGCGAACGCGTCCGGCTCCTCGAACGATGGTCGGTGTCCCGAGCTCAGGAACACGACGCGCTCCTTGTGCGGGGCATCGAGCATCGCGAACCAGGCGTCAGCGAGCACGGCACGACCACGCGCCTCGTGGGCACCTGCCGCGAGGTACACAGGGACCTCGAGGCGCGGCACGTCCACACGGAAGTCGATGTCCTGGATCTGTGGGTAGAGCACCGAGAAGGTGTCCAGGAACGCGCGCAGGCCATTGACCCGGTCCATCAGGTCGTACTCCGGCACGAACAGGGTCGCCGGCAGTTCCAGGTCGTTGTCGAACCCAGGGTAGGGGTTCCAGTCGTGCTCGTGGGAGAGCGCGGCCTCGTACCGCAAGATGTCCGCGTAGGGCGGCGGCCCGTTCGCCCGCAGCGTGCTCGCGAGAGCCACGTCCCCAGTTCGCTCGGCCCAGGCGATGGTGTCCTCCCAGAACATGACGTCGGTCGCGGCTGGGCTGACCATCTGACCGGTCCCGACCCACGCGTGGTACAGGTCGGGTCGTCGCTGGACCGTGAGCACGCCGAGGATCGTGCCCCAGGAGTTGCCGGACAACAGGATGCGGTCCTTACCGAAGCGCTGTCGTAGGTGCTCACTGACCTCGATGGTGTCCTCGATGACCCGGTCGAGCGTGAGCGTCTCGACTGGGTCGAGCGCGGCGTATGACCTGCCCGCGCCACGCTGGTCCCATGTGACCACCACGAAGTCCTGCTCCAGGGTGGCGTCGTGACGCATCGCCCCGATGTCGGTGCCACCGGGGCCGCCGGCCAGATGCAGCACCACCGGGGCGGACACGTCTCGACCGCGGATGAGGAGCGCCTGGTCGTGGCCACCGATGGGCACGCTGACCAGTTCCGCGATGCCGGCCGTGGGCCGTCCGTCGGCACCCGCGATGGGAGCGGTGCCCGCAGGCTGAGCAATCACGGACGCGAGCCCCGCGAGGCCGACCGCGACCACGAGGACCGCCGCCCAGGCCAGTGGCCCCATCCGCGACACACCGGATCGTCCGAGGCGGGCCGCGAGCTCCACGCCGAGCAGCGCACCGAGCACCATGGGCGGCACCCCGATCAGCATGGTGACGCCACGCCCCACGACGAACGCGATGATGCCGTAGGTCGAGCCCAGTTGGACCGCGTCCACGGTCGGGCCATCCGTGCCCAGACGTGCCAGCTCGAACGCCGCGATGGCCGCGAGCGGCGCCAGGACCGAGACCCAACGGGACCCCGCGATCGCGCCACAAGCGACGCCCACCATGAGCGAGACCAGCATCCACACGAGCGCATCGCCCGTGGTGATGGGCCCCCGCGGGGTGAGACGTGCCGCGACGAGTCCTGCGACGACCGCGACCAGCACACCCGCCAACAGCATGGACCGTCTGTCGGACCTGACCGATGCCCACATGCCCCACCTCCGATGGGAGCCTGACTCCACGAGAGGTCGCGGCGACAGGGCCGGGGGTCAGGACCGCGGGCCCGCATGGCCCGGGCCACATGGGATGTGCGAGCCCAGCAAGGCCGCTCGGTGCCCCGGCGCCCGGGAGTTGCCCATGTCCTGAGCTTCGTCTACGTGGGCATCTAGCACGATCTCGCGCCGGTGCCGGTCGCCGTGTATGGCGTGATCCTGCTGGCCGCCGCGCTGGCCTGGTACGTGCTGACCCGGGCACTCATTCCCATCCAGCCCGACCATGCGCTCGCGGACGCCATCGGTCGGGAGCGCAAGGGCAAGGTGTCCGCGGCCCTCTACGCGGTCGCGATCCCTGTGGCACTGGTCGCGCCGCACGTCGCCTTCGTGGTGTACATGCTGGTGGCGCTCATCTCGGTCGTGCCCGACAGCCGCATCGAGCGCGCCATCGCGCGGTGACGGAGGCCCGGGAGGGCGCCGGGGTCAGGCGGGTGTCGCGCTCACCGCCTGCACGGGCTGGGCCGCCGCATCCTCCTCCGTCACGCGGATGTGCAGCAGCTTGCGGATCTCGGCAATCACCACGACCGCCAGCGAGACGACCAGGCACACCAGCCACTGGTCGGCCGTCAGGCTCACGGTGTCCAACAGCCGGTTGAGGAAGCCCAGCTCGGTCGCCAGGACCGTCACCAGCAGTGCCCCACCGACCGCCTTCATCAGGGTGGCGTTGCGCAGCGTCTCGATGCTGAACGCGGACCGGTCCTCATCCGAGGTCTCGATCGCGAACCACACCTGGCACAGGGAGAAGACCGTGAGGCCCATCGTCCGCGCGACAGCCTCGCCGTACTGGGTGGTCGCCCATGAGATCACGCCGAGAGTCGACGCCGCCATCACCAGACCGCCCAGGATCACCCATGTGAGCAGGCGTCGGGGCAGGATGGGTCGCTTGGGTGGCCGGGGCGCGTCCTGCATGAGCCCCTCGCGTGGCTTGCCGTAGCCCAGACCGATGGCCAGGATCACCTGGACGGTGAAGTTGACCCACAGGGTCTGGAGCGGCAGGAACGGCACGCCACCCGCGATGTACAGGATGCTCGAGCCGAGGAACGTGGCGATGAACCCGAACAGCCCGGCCATCTGGAAGCGGATGTAGCGCAGCAGGTTGTCGTACAGGGCGCGCCCGAGCTCCACGGCCCGGACGATCGTCGAGAAGTTGTCGTCGGTGAGGATCATCACGGCGGCCTCCTTGGAGACCTCGGTCCCGGTGATGCCCATGGCAACCCCGATGTCGGCCTTCTTGAGCGCGGGCGCGTCGTTCACGCCGTCGCCGGTCATGGCCACCACGTGGCCCTTGCCCTTGAGCACATCCACGAGATGGACCTTGTCCTCGGGCGCCACGCGCGCGATGACGCCGATATCATCGACCTGGCTGGCCAGCTCGGTCTCGCTCATGGCCGCGAACTCGGCGCCGGTGATGGCGCGACCCTGGATGCCCAGCTGCCGCGCGATCGCCTCGGCGGTGACCGCGTGGTCGCCGGTGATCATGCGCACCTGGATGCCCGCCTCGTGTGCCTTGGCGATGGAGGCCTTGGCCTCGGCGCGCGGCGGGTCCACGATGCCCACCAGCGCCAGCAGCGTCAGGTCGGAGACCAATGGCAGCAAGTCTGGGGCGTTCGGGTCGAACGCGGCCGGGTCGAGGTCACGACGGGCGGTCGCCATCACCCGCAGGCCCTGGCGCCCGAGACGCTCGTTCTCCTCCAGGTAGCGATCGCGGACCTGGTCCACCGGCACCGGCTCCCCGGAGCCGTCCTCGGCCGAGGCCGCCCGCGCGAGCAGTTGGTCCGGCGCGCCCTTGACATAGCACCGGATGACCTCGCGGCCCGCGTCGTCAGTCATGCGGTGGAATGTCGCCATGAACTTGTACGCGGCATCGAACGGGACCTCGGCCACCCGCGGGTACCGCTCCCGGGTGAGCACCGGGTCCACGCCGCCCTTGGCGGCCAGCACCACGAGGGCTCCCTCGGTCGGGTCACCCACCAGACCGCCGTCCTTCGCGACGGCGTCGGCGCACAGGGCCATGGGCATCAGATAACGGTCGAGCGTGGGTTCCGCATCGCCCGCGACATGGTTGATCTGGCCCATGGTCGAGTAGCCCTCGCCCGTGATGCTGTATCGATGACCCACCACGACCATCTCGACCGCGGTCATCTGGTTGAGCGTGAGCGTGCCGGTCTTGTCAGAGTTGATGGCCGACGTCGAGCCGAGCGTCTCCACCGAGCGCAGGCGCTTCACGATGGCGCCGGCCTTGGCCAGCGTGGAGGTGCCTGCCGCGAGCACGGTCGTGACGACCGCCGGCAGACCCGTGGGGATGGCGGAGACGGCGAACGCGACCGCGGTCAGGAACAGCGTGTCGAATGGCTCGTTGCGCCACAGGCCGAGGCCCATGGAGATGACCAGAGACACGCCCGCGATGACCAGGATCTGGTTGGTCAGCACGTTGAGCTGCTTGGTGAGCGGCGTCTCCTCAGCAGTCTGCGCCTGGAGCATCCCTGAGATGTGCCCCACCTCAGTGGACATGCCCGTGCCGGTCACCACCAAGGTCCCCGCGCCCCGGGTCACCTGGGTGTTCATGAAGGCGAGGTCCACCCGGTCGCCGAGGGCCGCGTCCGCGGCCACGGCCTCCACCTGCTTGGGCACCGGCGCGCTCTCGCCGGTGAGGGCGGACTCGTCGATCTCGAGCGTGGCGGCGCGGATGATGCGCCCGTCCGCCGGCACCAGGTCGCCCGCCTCGACCATCACGATGTCGCCCGGCACGAGGTCCTCCATGGGGACCTGGGCGACCTCCCCACCGCGTCGGACGCGCGCCTTCACCACCATCATCTTCTGGAGTGCCGCCACACTGGCCTCGGCCTTGCCCTCCTGGGAGAGACCCAGCCAGGCATTGAACAGGGTCAGCAGGATGAGCAGCACGCCGGTCATGAACTGACCCGGCAGGAACAGGCTCACGCCACCGGCGACGAGGAGCACGATCTGCATGGGGTCGCGGTACTGGCGCAGGAATCGCTGCCAGCCGGGCTCCTTGGCCGCCTCTGCGAACTTGTTGGGCCCGGACGCCGAACGGCGTGTCGCCACCTCGGCGGCGGTCAGCCCCCGTTCGGGATCGACCTGCTGCCTCGCCAGTGCCTCGTCCGGCGCCAGCGCGTGCCAAGCCGTCTCGACGGCGGCGGACGGACCCGTGGACTGCGACACGTGCTACCTCCTGGACCGAGCGGGTGCGTCTGACGGCCCCTCACAGCCGACCGAGCCGTGGTCGCCGATGCGCCTCCGCACGGACGCTCGACGGACCGGCACCGTCAGTATCGACAGGACGCCAAGCCCAGCATCCTCCGGATCGGATGACGGACGCGGCGCCAGCGCTGCACATGACCGGCTCATGGGTGGGCTGAGCCCTCACGGAGGACGCGCGCGCTGTGGTACCTGAGCGCGGTGCGAGTCTTGGCCTGCTGCTCGCCGGTGATGTCAATGCCACGACCCGCGAGCCAGGCACGGGCCTCCGCGGCGACCTGGAACGCCTCCGAGGGCAGGCACTTGAGCGAGAGCTCCAGGATCCGCCCCCCGTCCGCGAACAGCCACAGCTCCGCCACCATCCGACGCTGGGGTGCGCCGGGCCGCTCCACGAGTGTCACCTGGAACGTGGACTTGAGCACGAAGGTGGGTCCCAGCACCGCGAGGTCATCGAGCACGAGACCCTCCGGGGCGTGCGCCCGGTACAGACCCCGTTGCTCCTTGCTGAGCAACTTGCGCAGCGAGGCCGAGCGATCCACGACCGAACGCACCTCCTGTCCCGTGGCGACGCCCTTGAGCGACGCGGAGCAGACGAACCCCCCGGGCAGCGCGTCCAACTCGACGCCGAAGCCCGGGGACCGCCGCAGGTCTCGCGGGAGACTCGAGGGCTCGACCGGGCGGAGCTTGACCACCGTGTCGCCCCTACCCCCCTGATACCGACGCGCCCGGACCATGAGCCCGGCGCTGTCGAGCGCGAGGTCGGGGGTGTCGAAGAAGAACACCTGTCGAGGCTGTGCCTCCACAGGGTCGAGCGGCAGGCCCGCGATCGTGGCCTGCTGGGTGTCGATGGGCACGGACGCCTTGAGCTCGACCGTGTCCGCGTCCCGGAGCAGCTCCAGGACGCGCGCCGCATCGACATCGGACATTCGGCCTCCGCCCGCTGCGGACGACTCCCCCATGCCCGTCGGGGCAGGCTGCCCCTCGTCCGTCCGCGATGGACGGCCCCGTCCCGCTGATGTGCTCATCGCTTCCTCACCTCCGTGTCCTGGCGGACGCCCGGCCGCCGTGCCTCCCAGCCGAATCGATCCACCAGCGCACCGTGCCGCAGACCCCGGTCGCTCACCACGAGCGAGGCGCTGCCGAACTCGTCCATCACCGCTCGCACGATGCACGCGCCCGCAAGAATCACGTCGCCACGTCCGCGCTGGAGCCCCACCGCCGCACCTCGGGCGTCCGCGTCCCGGGTGCGATACCACTCGATCTGGCGGTCCAGCTCGGTCGCCTCGAGGCGCGCGCCCCGCACCCTGTCCGGGTCGTAGGGATCGAGCGCGAGGTGCACCGCGACCAGGTTCGTCACGGCTCCACCGATGCCCACGACGGCATCGGGTCGAGGTCGATCGCCGATGGGAGCCAATTCGGCGCGGATGGCGCTCGTCGCCTCGTGGAGTCGCCCCAGGGACACGGCGCTCCCGAGGCCGTACCGCTCCGTCAGGCGGACAGCACCGACCGGCAGCGAGAACCGCTCCACCACATGACCCTCGTGGCCGAAGGTGAATTGCGTGCTGCCACCACCGGTATCGAAGACGACCAGGTCACCGTCACCGTGTGCGAGCCCCTGCTCCACGCCCAGGAAGGCGAGGCGACTCTCCTCGTCCCCCGAGACGACCTCGATGCGGATCCCCGTTCGGTCAGCGATCCGTGCGATGACCTGCGCGGCATTCCTGGCCATGCGCAGCCCGGCTGTGCCGAGCGCCACGATGGCCGTGGCATCAAGGTCGCGCGCCTCGGTCGTCATCGTCCCGATGGCATCGATGGTGCGTTCCATGGCTGCGTCCGAGATGCTCCCGTCGGCGGCCAGACCCTCGCCCAGGCGGGTCACGATGGAGCGGTCCGCGAGATACCGCCACCCGCCACCCGTCGTGGGCTCACCCACGCACAGCTTGACGGAGTTGGTGCCCACGTCGATGACCGCGGCACGCTCGACCCGTTCGTCAAGGAGCGCCGCGAGCCCATCGGGGTACGACGTGTTCCGATAGCCACCCAGACCCATGGCGCGGACGGCCGCCAGCACCGCGGTGGCGTCCTCCCCCTCCACGGCGATGGTCCGTGTCCGCCGGCCGTCCGCCTCGATGTCCGCCACCTCGGCGAGGCAGCCGGCCACGCTGTACCGGACCCGGTGCTTGCGCACCCGGGCCACGCGCACGTGGCCATCGGCTGTCGCCACAGCCGCCAGAAGGGCGTCCAGGGTGGGTGCCCCGTCCGACGAGGTGGCCGCGGCCCCGCCGAGCGACCGGAACGCCGTCCGTGCGTCCTCCGCCGACAACGGGAAGGGTGCCTTGAGGATGGGGGACCAGCGCTGGAGGCCATGGGCGTCGACCTCCTGGAGCGCCTTGACGTCCAGCAGGTCATCGCGGACCTTCACGTTGTCCCCCGAGTCGGTCAGCAGGTACAGCTCGTCACCGTCCTGGACGCCCGTGGGCGTGCGCGCCGCGAGGTCCGCCTCGGCGATGGGGAAGCCGTGACCGAAGACCCGCCATTCCCATCGCGGGATCACCTGGTCCATGACGTCACCCCGCCCATGCGACAGACACGCTCCCGATCATAGGAGGACGGAGACCGACAGCACCACCATCACCAGGATCGCGAGGAGGACCAGCACCGGCCACACGAACCGGAGCCATGTGCCGTGCCGGGCCGGTGGATCATCACCTTGCGCAGCTTGCCCACCTCGGAGTGGACGCCGAACGGTGTTCCGGGGCTCATGGGTCCTCCCTGAGGGGCGCTCGGGACACCCTCCATCCGCGGGTCGCCAAGCCTCCCGAGTGGACGCCGCCATGGGCTGGTGACGCATCACCCGGATCGGATGAGGCGGGCCCTCGGCACGCAGCCGCCCGCCGGCCCGTGCCCGTGCATGGCCCCATGAAGTCCCGGGTCACCTGATTCAGACGATGACCGGGACACCTCGGCTGAGGTGCCATGTGCCGGAAGGCTCGCACGTCTGGATTGGAGGGCTGGCATGTACGACAGGGAGGCGATGCTGCGGCGGATGTCGCTCAGTGACGCTCGCCTGCTCACGGGGCCGACCGAGGCGTTCGCGGGCCCCACGCGTGCAGGCCTGGACCCACGCTGGCAGACGCTCGTGCAGCTGGGCGCCCTGTTGGCCACCGAGCCCACGCCGGCGGCACTCCAGCAGGTGGTCGACGAGGCGCTCGCCCTCAACATCTCGCGTGATGAGATCGTGCTTGCGCTCGTGTGCCTGCTGCCCACCATCGGGCTCCGGCAGGCGGCGACCGTGGCCCCAAGGCTCGGCATCGCGCTCGGGTATGACGTGGAGGCGGCGCTGGTCCTCGGCTGAGGCAGCGCGGAAGGAGGACACGTGGGCAAGAAGGACGCCAAGCGTCATCGACGCAAGCGGGACGCCGCGGGCGAATCGGAAGGGCGTGTCAACGGGGCAGCCTTGGGCGACGAGGGCGCGGCATCGCCGACCGCGCAGACCCCCGCCGCCCCGATGAGGCGCAAGGCGTTCGAGGCTGCGCTCCGGGAGCTGGAGTTCGAGCTGGTCAAGCTCCAGGAGTGGGTCAAGCAGCGCGGTCTCAAGGTGGTGGTCGTGTTCGAGGGCCGTGACACGGCTGGCAAGGGCGGCGTCATCAAGCGCATCACCAACCGTCTCAGCCCCCGGGTCGTCCGGGTGGTCGCACTGGGGACGCCCACGGAGCGCGAGAAGAGCCAGTACTACCTGCAGCGCTACGTGCCTCATCTCCCGGCGGCAGGCGAGCTGGTCCTGTTCGACCGGAGCTGGTACAACCGCGCAGGGGTGGAGCGCGTCATGGGCTTCTGCACCGACGAGCAGTACGAGGCCTTCCTCCAGGTCACCCCGGGCTTCGAGCGGACGCTCGTGATGTCCGGCATCGTGCTCATCAAGTACTGGCTGGACATCGATCAGGCATCGCAGGAGGAACGGTTCCAAGAGCGGCTCCGCGACCCGCGTCGACGCTGGAAGCTCTCGCCCATGGATGTCGAGGCACGCCGCAAGTGGGACGACTACACGGCGGCGCGGGACGTCATGCTGGAGCGAACGGCCACCGAATGGGCGCCCTGGCACGTCGTCGACAGCCGCGACCAACGAGCCGCGCGACTGGCCATCATCCGGCACCTCCTACGGCAGGTCCCATATGAGGACCTGCTCACGCGGCAGCCCAGCCTGCCACCGCGGCGCAAGGGCCACGACGCGCCCGTCCCGCCCCTGCCCAACGTCATCGCGGTCCAGCTGGACGCGGGCTAAGGGCATCCGGCCCGGCGCGCGGCGGCGGCCGGTACTCAGACGACGGGATCGTTCGATGTGGCCGGCGCCGGCGAGGCTGGCGGCATCGTGGGCGCCGGTGCCGCCGACTCTCGCGTCAATAGGCGCGCGATCCAAGCGGTCCGTTCGTCAGCCTGGAGCAGGAGCACCACCAGGACCGTGATGGGCATCGACACCAGCATCCCCACAGGTCCCAGGAGCCACACGGCAAAGAAGAACATCCCGAACACGAGCCACGTGGCGAGCGAGAGCGCCCGACCGGTCCACGCTGGCTCGAGCACGTTCTCGGCGACCAGGTTCAGGATCACGCCGCCCACGACCAGGGCGAGCGCCGCGGGAGCGCCGGACTCCGCGAACGCGAGCAGCGCGGGCGGGATGAGCGCGAGCGTCAGGCCGAGATAGGGCACGAAGCTCAGGAAGAACGCCCCCAACGCCCACAACAGCGCGTCATCGACGCCCAGGATGACCATCAGCACCAGCAGACCCAATGCGGTGACGGCATTGATGCGCACACGCACCCCGAAGTAGGTGACGGCCGCACGGGCGACCCCCGGCACCTGCCGGACCACGGGGTTCCCAGAGCCTAGGCCCTGTCCCACCAGGGTCGCGAGACGGCGACCGTCCAACAGCAGCAGGGCCGCGAAGATGATCGCGAAGCCCAGGCTGCTGGCCACCTGGGCCACCACGCCAGCCGTCGTCCGCAGCACCATCGGGATGACGTCGGGGGAGATGAGGTCGTCCAGCCGGACCGTCATGCCGATCGCCGATAGCGCGGCCGCGAGCTCCGGGTACCGCTGCGTCACCCGATGGGCGTACGCATCGATCGAGGACGCGAGCTGGGACGCCGAGGCGAGCGCGATGAGGACGATGAGACCGCCCACGAGCAGCACCAACCCAACGGTGATGACCAGCGCCACGATGGACGAGGCCCCTCGCGCCTGGAGCCATCCGAAGACGGGGGCCGTGAGGGCCGTGACGAACAAGCCCAGGAACAACGGCGAGAGCACGGGTGCGGCCCATCCGACCAGGTACAGGAAGAGACCCACGGCAACCGCGGTCACCAAGGTCGCGGCGAGGGCCGACCGTCCCCAGATGGCCGTCGTCAGGCCCTGGGTGCTCCGTCCACTTCCACGCTTGGTGTCGATGGCGAGCGGCGACGTGGTCGCGCGATCCCTGGGGGACGTCACGTGGTCATCCTCCACCACCTCCCCATCCGATGCCAGGCGGCACATGGGCCCAATGGTGACGCATCAGGCCTGATTGGCAGATGCTCAGCCGAGGGCGACCCCCTCGAGGTCCGCGCTGGGCGTGATTTCTGGGAGCCGACCCATCCGGAACGAGGCGAGCAGACCCAGGAAGCCCGCCACGAGCGGCACCAGGAGGGCGACCTGGAGGGCGATGGGTCGCGCCTCCGTGTTGATCCGGATGATCTCGTCCTGGATGGCCTCGGGCTGACCCGCCAGCTGCTGCTCCAGCGCGGTGTTGCTCATCACCTGGGCGTCCTCATCCAAGGCCTGGGCGACCTGCTGCTGCTCGTCGGGCGGCAGCACCGTGCTCGCCTCGCTGAGGGAGGTGAACGCGAATGCGAGCGTCGCGAGCATCAGGCCACCGGCCAGGGCCAGCCCGAAGGACAGGCCGAACGAGCCGCCTGCGGAGTTCACCCCGGCGGCCTCGCTGATACGCTCCTCGGAGATCGGGGCCAGCGTGTAGTTGTTGAGCTGGGACACTAGGAGACCGAGTCCCGACCCGGCGATGGCGAGAGGAATCGCGAGCGCCCACCCGGAGTCCACGCGGGGCACCAGCGGCAGCAGGACGAGCATGCCGATGGTCAGCAGCGCGAACCCAGAGCGGATGACCGTGCTCGAGCGCCACGCCCCTGCGCGACGGCCGGCGAACACGGACACCCCGAACATGCTCAGCGACAGCGGCGCGAGCGACAGGCCGGCCTGGAGCGCGTCGTACTCCAGCACCATCTGGAGGAAGATGGGGAGGGCGATCATGGCGCCGCCCAGCGCCGTCTGCTGGAGCAGCTGACTGGAGATGCCCAGGCGGAACTGCGGCGCGCGGAACAGGTCCGGATCGAGCAGCGTGAGCTTGCCGGCGCGTTTGCGACGCACCAGCCACCACGCCAGCGCCACGAGCGCGATCGCGCCGACTGCGATGAGCGCCGCGACGGCCTCGCCACCCTCCTGCCACACCAGGATACCCAGCACGATGCCGCCCATGCCCACGACCGACAGCAGGGCGCCCACGAGGTCGATGCCACGCTCGCCTGTGAAGGGCACGTCGCGGACCCGTCCCAGACCGGTCAGCACCACGCCGATGATGACCAGCTCGAGCAGGAACCCGACCCTCCATGACAGGTACGTGGTGATGAAGCCACCGATGAGCGGCCCGATGGCAGCGGCGATCGCGGCAGACGCCCCGACCATGGCATAGACCCGCTTCTGTGCGGCGCCCTCGAAGTTGCCGTGGATGAGGGACTGCATGGCTGGCAGCAGGAGCGACGCACCCAGACCACCCAGGATGGCCCAGAAGACCACGATGGCGCGGAGGTCCTGGGCGAGGGTCATGGCGAGGGCGCCTGCCGCGTACCCGAGGAGGCCGAGCGTGTAGGCACGCTTGCGCCCGATCAGGTCGCCCACCTTGCTGGAGATGAGGATGAAGGCTGCGGAGACGAGCGCCTCGAGCGCGATCGCCGATTGCACGCCGCTCACCGTGGTGTCGAGGTCGTTCACCACCGCCGAGATGGACACGTTCATGAGCGACGTGTCGACCACCAGCACGAACATGGCCATGGACAGCAGCAGCCCCAGGCGCAGGTCAGCAGGCGTCTCGGCGGCGTCCCTCGTGGTCACGGGGTCCGACCCATGGATCGGACCGCGGTGCTGCGCACGTGCTGGGACATCATGGGCAGTGTCGACGGGCTCCGGCGCACCGGGCATCACCTGATTCGGACGACACCACGGACCAGGACCGATACCGGCCGGGTCGTGTGGGATGATTGTGGCTCGTGTGGGCTCACAGTCGGGTGTGGTGCCCCGCTTCATCGATGGTGACACGACATCCTCGCTGACGCGGGGCCCACGTCACTCGCATCGTCCAGACCGACGCAAGGGGCAACACGCGACATGGGCGTCATGACGGTCGACCCACCCCCGGCACGGCACGCGGTGCCCGTGGCCGCACGCCCGGACCGGATGATCTCGCGGGCCAGGATCATCGCGCGTCTGCGGTCGGACGTGGGTCCGATCGTCGTGGTCGAGGCCGCCGCTGGCGCCGGCAAGTCCACGCTCCTCGCCGAATGGGCCCTCGACGACGCTCGACCTGGCGCCTGGCTCACCATCCAGCCAAGCCATGCCGACCCGGTGGCCCTCGTGGGCGCCCTGTCGCACGCCATCGGCGCGGTCGAGCCCGCCAGTCCATCGTGGGGTCGACCACGGCGGCTCCTCGGCGCGGACCCGTGGCGCAGCCTGGCGCGCCTGACGCGGCTCCTGAGCGAGGAGCTGGAGCCGACGCTCCTGGTCGTCGATGACATCCATCGACTGACCGACCCTATCGCGCTCGACCTCGTCGTGACGCTCGCGGAGCGCTTCCCGGCCGAAGGCCGGGTCGCCCTCGCCACGCGCTCAGGTCACGGATTGCCGCTCGCGCGGTGGCAACTCGGGGGTCACGTGCTGTATCTCGACCAGGCCGACCTGAACCTCGACGAGGCCGAGTGCGCGCTCCTCCTGGAGCGCCTGGGCGTCCCCGATGCCGCCCGGCTGGCGCCGGAGGTGCGCCGCCGCACCGAGGGGTGGGCGGCCGGGGTCCATCTCATGGGCCTGGCGGCTCGTCAGGACGCCGTGGGTCCTGACCGCATCGACCCTGTCACCACGCTCGCCGAGGGGTACCTGCGGAGGGAGCTCCTCGACCGACTCGATCCGGCGACCCGCGCGATGCTGACACAAACGGCACACCTGGACGTCGTGACCGGTCCGCTTGCGGATGCGCTATGCGGCGCGTCCGGCAGTGCCCAACGGCTGGAGGCCGTCGCGGACCAGGGGATCCTGGTGATGCCCGTCGATGGGACGAGGACGACGTACCGGTATCACAGCCTGCTGCGTGACGTGCTGACGCAGGACTTGGCCCAGGACCCGCCCGTGGATCTCGAGGTCCGCCTCCGCGCCGCTGCCTGGTACGAGGCCGCGGGCATGACCGCCGAGGCGATCGAGCAGGCGCTGGGGGCTGGCGACATGGGCCACGCCGCTCGTCTGGTCGTCGGGGTGGCGCAGGCCAAGTACCGCACGGGAGAGGTGGCCCCCATCCTCCGATGGGTCGATGCCCTCGATGACGAGGCCGCGCCGTCTCGCCCGGACCTGGCGGCAGTCGCCGCCTACGTCCATGCCCTCGAGGGGAACGCTTCCGCGGCCACGCGTTGGGCGGCGGTCATGGAGGTGGACCGTCCGGGATCAACATGCGATGTGGATGCACCCGGGACGAGCCTCGTGTCGGCGATGCTGTGCGCACGGGGCCCGGATGCGATGCACGCGGACGCCCTGCGTGCGCTCGGCGACCATGACGAGCGGTGGCGCTGGCGGAGCAGCGCCCTCTTCGCGTGCGGCATGGCGGCGCTCATGCTCGACCAGCGGGACGAGGCGGACGCGCGGTTCCGGGAGCTGGAGCGGATCCACGGTGTCAACGCGGCCACGGTCCGCCTGACAGCTCGCGCCGAGCGCGTCCTGGCGATGATCGGGGAGCGCCGATGGGGAGCGGCGCAGGCGGTCGTCGCCCTCGACCGAGCGACCGTCCTGGCCGACCCAGAGTCGGGCCGCATCGCGGGACTCCTGTGGCTGGTGGCGGACGCGCATCTGGCGATGCACCAGGGGGACGTCGAGGCCGCCTGGGAGCGACTCCGACGGGTCCAGGTGGGCCGCGCCCGTCTGAGCTGGGCGCTCCCGTGGCTCGCCGTCCGCACCCTCACCGAGCTCGCCCGCGTCCAGTTGCTCATCGGCGACCACCAGGGTGCGCGCGTGTCGCTCAGCCAGGCACGGGATACGCTCGACGTGCGCCCCGACCTCGGGCGCCTGGTCGACGACCTGGGCTCGGTGACCCAGCAGGCGCTCGCCGCGCCGCGTGGCTCCGAGGGCTGGTCCACCCTGACCCGAGCGGAGCTGCGCCTCCTGCCCCTGCTCCAGACCCACCTGACAATCAAGGAGATCGGGCAGCGGCTCGGCGTGAGCCCCAACACGGCCAAGACCCAGGCACTCTCGATCTACGGCAAGCTCGGCGCCTCGACACGCAGCGAGGCTATCGAGATGGCGGTCGCACAAGGTCTCCTGGAGGACATGCTCGCCAATCGCCCGTGAGCGTGGTCGCGCCGGCGGGGACTGCCCGGTCAGTCCGGCCGGGACTCGGGCTCGGTGGGCGTGGCGTGGCGCGCGAAGATGCGCATCGACATGTTGGCCGCCAGGACCACGGCGGCGATCGCGAGGCCGAGCGCGATGATGTCCGTCCCGCTGGACCACGAGACGGCGGAGCCCAGGAAGGTCACCAGGAGGGCCACGATGATGACCCCTGTCAAGAGCGACTTCAGGTCATCCAGGGACCGGATGCGCAGCCAGGCGGGCAGGGAGGTGCGCGGGTCGATGAACAGCTGGTACAGGCCCGCTGCCACGATGAACAGGACCGTTCCCATGAGGAACATGTCCACGATGGCGATCGACTGGGCGATGAGCTCCTTGCCGTAGGTCTCCTTGGTCAGCAGGGAGTCCCCGAGATGCGAGCCCAAGCTGAGGATGATGCCCACGGCCCGCATGACGCCATAGACCATCAGCGTCGCCGACGAGATGAACGAGCCCACCACGGCGAGCAGCACCAGCAGGCGGGACCAGCCCAGCAGGCGACGCACCGGGTGAGCATCCGACTCCGGTGGCATCGAGGGCACCTCGGGTGCGTGGCTCATGGGGTAGTCGGATGGGACGCGCCCGGGAGGTTCGCTCCCGGGCGTGCGATCGACGTGTGGTCAGGCGGGCTGGCCACCCTGGGGGACATGCGCGGCCGATCCGTCATGGGCGTCCAGCGCCTTCTGGATCTCCTCCTCCACCTCGTTGCTGAGGCTGGTCTTGAGGACCGTCCCACCGAACGGCGCGAGCGCCTCGAGGGTCTTGTCAGGGGTGGCCTTGACGACCATGAACGCGAGCGCGGCCTGACCTGGCTGGACGACGTCCTGGACCTGCTGGCGCCACTCGTCCTTGATGCCCACATCGCTGATCTTGCCGAACAGGGCACCGAAGATGCCACCGATGAGCAGGCCGGCGAAGGGCACGAAGAACAGCAGCCCGATGAGCGTGCCCCAGAGCGCGCCGCTCGCCGCACCGGCACCCGTCGCGCCCGATGGGGTCTCGTTGTGGAGCTTGCCCTCGGCGTCGCGCGTGATGATGCTGGCACCCGCGAGCTGCACCACCAGGCCTCGCTGGAGCTCGCCCAGCTTGGCCATCGCGGCCTCCGCGGTCGACTTGTCCTGATATCCGATCACGACGAGATCTGCCATGTCGCCTCCGTGTGCGTCCCCGGCCAGCGGCGCCGACCGTCGGACATGCGTGGTGGCCAGTGAACCACGAATCCCGCCAGCCCCGCGTCATCCGGTCCGGAGGATGCGGACGCGGGCGCGTCGCCCGGCCGCTGCTAGCGGCGCGCGACCTCGCGGATGTTGTCCGCGAGGATGAGGAGCGCCACGCCCACGATGCCCAACAGGACCGCCTGGAGCCGGAACTCCCACAGGAGCACCGCCGCCCCGATGACCGCGAGCAGGAGCGTCGCCCGGAGCACGAGTTGCGTGAAGCGGCGCCGGAGCGCGGCTTCGATGAGCGCGTAGCCCACCACGCCGATGAGCAGGGCGCCCCACCATGGGACCATGCGTGACCAGGTGAGGCCCACGATGAGCAGCAGCATGATGCCGACGCTGACCGCGGACCACAACTCCACCACGACCCCATAGCGGGTGACCTCCGGGGGCACCGGCCGCATCATGTGGTGCAAGTGCGATCGCGGATCGCCCATGTCGCCGACCTCCAGGCGGGCGAGCTCCGCGCGCGAGGCGCCGATGGCGTCGGTCACATCGGCCCGATGGGCACGCGCGGCCGCCAGCTCCCGCTCGGCCGCGGCGAGCTCGGTGGCCCGCTGCTCGTGCGACCGGGCGAACGCGCCGTCCACGCCCAGCGCCCGCACCTCCAGCTCCAGGCCCGGCAGTCGCTCGGTCAGGCCATCGATGGCCTCGTTGGCCGTCGTCAGCTCCTGCGCCAGGAGGTCGATCCTGGCGCGCAGCCGGTCAGGCTGGCGGGAGGGTGGTGCCACCTTGTCGAGACCCGCGAACCCCAGCGGGTCGTTCCACGACTGGCGCACGGTCCCGGTGCGCGTGTACTTGGGACCGGCTGGGGCTCGCTCACCCGCGAACCGGTCGAACGTGTCCAGGCCGAACAGGCCCCGGTAGCCATCCACCCAGGGCACGTCATCATCGATGGGCACCACGTCCCAGGCGGTATCGCCGTCGGGGCCGATCACCCGACCGTCACCGCGCGCGTAGTCCACGAACGGGACGCTCAGCGCCCCCGTGATGCGCTGCGCGAGGTCCCCCGGGTCTGGCTGGTTGAGCGTGTCGCGCCAGAACGTCCGGAGCGCGTCAAGGGCGCCCCGCGCGCCGCGCGCGAAGGGCAGCGGCAGCTGGGTGAGGTACTCGCCCTGCTCGAAGTACGAGGCGTGCGAGCCACCACCCGCGAAGATCACCGGGTGCTCGCCGTGGAGCACCAGATCCGGGTCATCCCAGCGCCGTCGCAGGTCGTCACCGGTGTAGTCGTGGGCCGCGGCGGCGATCCAGACCGGTCGCGGGCCGGCGGGGGCATCGTCGAGGTAGACCAGGATCTGCTCCCAGTCGGCCTCGTGGTCGTTGGCGCCGCCGAACGTGGAGCGGTAGTCGTTCATGAAGTAGAAGAACAGGTAGTGCAGGACGATCCAGCCGTTCCGGCGTACCACGCGGGCGTGGTACGGCACCCGGGGGTCGATGGCGAGGGCCTGGGCGTACTTCACCTGGGCGGCGGCAGCGGTGCCACCCGGGACCGTTCCCCGCAACAGGAGGGAGATCGTGAATCCGGCGTCGACCAGCCGGGCGAACAGGCCCACGCGGGCGAGCCGACCAGGTGCCCGGAACCGCTGTCGGTCGGGCCGCATCTGCCAGCGGGCCATCTGGATGCTGTCGAAGGGCCGCTGGACCAGACGCAGGAAGAGGTTCTCCCCGGGCGGGGCCGCGTACCGTGCCAGCTCGTCGGGCGTGACGCTGCCCAAGGGCACCAGCACGCCGCGATCGCGCTCCGACCGACCGACGAGGAGGTCGCTCTGGGCAAGGTACGTCTCGATGGGGGCGGGGTAGAACTGCTCCCCCTGCGTGTAGCGGACCACGGGCTCGAACCGACGCAGCAGCGCGAGGTCGGCGCCCGTGTGGGGGGCAGCCGCCGCCCCGGAGCGGAGCGCCGGCGCGACCTCCGGGTCGGCGGGCAGGGTCTTGGCGTCGGGGGCCGCAGCTGCCCGGGCGGCCGGTCGTCGGCGGGAGGTGGTCACGGGTCAGCCCGGCCCATCGGCCGCGCGCCCAACGACGGGCGCGGTCGTCTCGACGGGCGGCGCACGGAACGCTGCCTGCACGGCCGTGGTGTTGAGGTAGAACGCGCACACCACGTCCATGGCCATGCGCACGTACGAGGGGAGGCCGGTCTCTGGCCCGTTCCGCCACCAGGTGACGAGGTCCAGCAGGAGCGACAGGCCGACGATCGAGACCATGAGCGCCCAGCCCCAGTACCGCATGCGCCACAGGCCAATGACCGCCACCACGACCGCCACGCCGATGCCCATGATCAGGAGGCGCGCCCACGCATGCTCCTGGACGTAGGTCGCGATGACCCCCTCCCAGGGCAACTCCAAGGCGGTCAGCGACCCTACGAGCGCGATGGCGACCGTGGCCACCTGGATGAGGGCCACGACGAGCACCCCGAACGGCCGGCGGCGGGTGCCCACACCCGGGTCGGCGGTCTCGTCCCTCCCGGGACCCACGGCGTCCACGACGCGAGAGTGTGCGCCCTCCGACGTGCGAGTGCACACGGATCGCGGTCGCGGTGCACCATGCGCGACATGTGCGGACGGATGACCCAGCAGACCTCCCCCGAGGAAGTGGCACGCATCTTCGACGCGGAGATCCGGGACGCAGACGGCGCGCCCTTCGCGCCGTCATGGAACGTGGCGCCCACCGACCCGGTCACGGTGGTCCTCCGGCGCGTCGCCGATCGCGTGGTGGAACGACACCGATGGGGCCTCGTCCCCAGCTGGGCGAGGTCGGTCAAGGAGGGCGCGCGTCACATCAACGCCCGTGCCGAGACGGTCGCCGAGAGCGCGACGTTCCGGGCATCGTTCCGGAAGCGCCGCTGCATCATCCCGGCCGACGGCTTCTACGAGTGGCGTCGGACCACCGACACGCGCAAGGAGCCTTGGTTCCTGGGACCGCACGACCACGCTGCGCTGCTGGCCATGGCCGGGCTGTGGGCGGTCTGGAAGGACCCCGCGACCGGGCTCTGGGTGCCGTCCGCGACCGTCATCACCACGAGCGCCAACGACGACGTCGCGCGGCTCCATGACCGGATGCCCGTCCTCCTGCCACGCGCGGCCTGGGCGGCATGGCTCGATCCCGACGAGCAGGACCAGGGCCTCCTCCGATCGTTCCTCCAGCCGGCGCCGGACGGGGTCCTGGAGATGCACCCGGTCTCGCGACGCGTGAACGACGTGCGCCAGGACGGCCCCGATCTGATGGACCCGGTTCCCGAGGAGGACGTGGCGGAGGCTGGTCCCGATGCCGACACCGGCGCGGCTCCCGATCGAGCAGGCCGGCGGCGCGCGTCGGCCGATCAGGGCACCCTGTTCGACTGAGGGCCCACGGCGGGTCCAGGACGAACGCGGAGGCCCTCGACGTCACCGCCGAGGGCCTCCGGCCTCCTCCCCAGGGTCAGTCGACAGGACGTCGCGCCTGTCCGGGGCCGCCTAGGGTAACGCGCCCACGGGCACGGTGTCAGCCTGGGCCGCGCCATTGGCGTCGTCCATCGTCACCACCAGCCAGCCTCGGTCGCCACGCCGGGCCCTGAGGCGCTCCGCATCGACGACCAAGGCCAGGTCCATCGAGCGCCCACCCGCGAGCGACTCGAAGACGCCATTCCTGACCACCGGCCGATACGCGTCATAGCGCGCGGCCGGGTAGTCACCGCCGCTGGGGCCGCTGTTGTCCATGACATCGCTCGCTGCCTCGTCCCCGGCGAGCCGGACCGCGCTCACGACGTAGTCGAACCGCGGCTGCTCGGCGCTGAGGCCCAGGTCGCTCGCCAAGGCAGCAAGGGTGAGCGTGCTGCCGTGGGCCGGCGCGACGGCCAGGAACCCATCGAGCAGCTCGTCCGTGGAGGCGTCGATGACGAGCGAGTCGAGGACCCCGTTCTCGGAGCCGGCGAAGACCGACCCGTCATCCGCCCCCAGGATGACGCGGTCCTCGTCCCCGTCCAGGTCGTTGTCGATGGACACGCTCCACGCGGCGGCTGCGGCATTCGACCAGCGACCCCAGGTGTTGATGGCGAAGAGGAGGCACCTGTCCGCGGCGTCCGGGATGCCGGTGCAGGCCTCGGCCGGGAGCGACTGGACACCAGCCGCGCGCAGGTCGATGTCGGGATATCCCTCCCGGCCATCCGAGAGCCCCCACGAGAAGACATCGACATAGCCGCGATGCACGCCCCGGTTGGCGACACGGACCCTGGACCGACGGAGGTCACCATCGGCGCGCCACGCCGTGCGTGTCCCCGGCCGGATGTCGGACAGCCCCCGCGGCACGACCATCCAGGGCACCCGCAGGGGATAGATCCCCCGGCCGCTCGACCGGGGCGTGGCGACGATGGCGCCCCGTACCGTGGTCAGTGTGGCGAACAGCTGGCCCGTGGCGTCCACGTCCAACGCGGGCGTGTGGAGCGGTGCCGCCGCGGGCAGTGCCGCGATGTGACGCTGGGCGAGCGACACCCGGACCGTGACCGCGCGCGCGCCTCGGGCCGGCACGCGGACCGAGCGCGGGCTGAGCGTGACGCGCAAGCCCCGCGAGCCACCTGTGAAGGTGTTGCGGAGGTCGTAGCTGATGGGGCGCGAGGAACGGTTGCGGATGGTGAGCCGCAGGCTCGTGCGGAACGCCTCGGTGGTGCCTGGCCGACGCCAGGCATCACGGGCGCCGAACGAGAGGCTCGACGCACCCGGGCTGGTGGTCACGATCGCGACGGTGTCGACCGCCCGGCGTGGCTGAGCGAGGCCGGCACCCGCGATGCGCAGGTCAAAGCCCGCGATCCGAGCGGGCGTCGCGGTGCCCACGATGGCGGCCTTGACGTCCCGGGGCGACCAGTCCGGGTGCGCCTCGCGGACGAGCGCCGCGACCCCCGCGACCACCGGCGACGCCATGGACGTGCCGGACATGCCCTTGGCGCCCGCCGTGGTCGCGCCGTCGGCGGACATCACCGAGACACCCGGCGCGGTGACATCCGGCTTGAGCCCGCTGTCGCCGGAGCGGGGCCCGGCGGAGCTGAAGGAGGCGACGGTCCGGAAGGCAGGGTTCCGGAGAGCCGAGCGCGCACGGATGCGGATGGTCCGCCCGTCGTCGGTCGCGAAGCGCCGCGCCGCGCCTGACGCGACGCCCAGGAAGGGGATGGACACACCCCGGATGGGCCCCTCGAACGGCGGGAGCGCGTCGGCGTCGTTGATCATGATCACGGCGGCCGCGCCCTGGCGCTGTCCCTGGACGGCTCGGTCGGTCCTGGGGCAGATGCCCCGCTGGACCGCCACGATGTCACCCGCCCGGGCATGGTTGTAGGCATAGTCCGCGGCGTGGCACCCGAGGCTCTCGTCACCCGCGCCGGTGACCGGGTCCACGTCAGTGCGTGGGTCGTCACGGAACCGGACGAGCCGCCCCCGGGCGTCGGCGGCTGCGGCGTTGGCCACGATGGCCGTGATGTCCGAGCCGCTCGCCATGTCGATCCGCGCGGCCTTGAAACTGGGTAGGGCATCGAGCGCGGCGACGGAGATGGCGCGGGTGGCCACCCCCGGCGCGCCCGTGATGTACGCGGATGGGCCGCTGTTGCCCGATGAGGCCACGACCGTGACCCCCGCGAGCGCCGCGTTGTCCACCGCGACCGCATCCAGTGACCCCGGGTCGCCGAAGGAGGATCCCAAGGAGAGGTTGATGACGTCGGCGCCCCCGCGCACGGCACGCTCGATGGCGTCCACCACGAGATACGTGCCCCCGGCGCAGCCGAACACGCGGAACGCGAGGAGGTCAGCCTCGGGCGCCACACCCGGGGCGATCCGGAAGGATGTCCGCCGCAGGGTCCGGGCGTCATAGCGCCCTCGATACGTGCCACCGCCCGTGATGACGCCCAGGCCCGCGGCGGTGCCGGCGACATGGGTGCCGTGCTGATCCACCTCGGAGCCGCTCGCCTTGCAGTCGAGGGGGTCCGGGTCGGGCCGCGGGGTCGCATGCTCGTCGGCGTCGTAGTCGTCGCCCACGAGGTCGGTACCACCCACCACCTTCCGGGTGGGGAACGTGCCCGGCTCGCGGACCGTGGGGTCATCGGCGCGCCAGGCGGCCGAGCCCGCCCCCCCGAAGTCCTCGTGGTAGTAGTTGATGCCCGAGTCGATGATGGCGATGCGGACGCCCCGGCCGGTGCGTCCCGTGGCCCCCCACGTGGCGGGCACGTCGAGGAACCGGTCGGTGCGCGAGTTGTCCGGCTCGTGCCGAGGCACGAGCAGCACCGATCGCACGCCCGGCAGACGTGCGATGCGACGCACCCGGTCGGCACGGACACGCACCCGGAACCCGTTGAACACGTCGGTGTAGCTGGCCTGGATGCGGGCGCCGACGTCCCGCAGGCGCGAGCGTGCCCGTCGCTGGCGAGCCTGGAGGCCGCGCCGCGCCGCGCTGATGCCGGCCTGGCTCATGGGCTCGCCGGCCGTGACTCCCTCACCCACGCGCGCGCCCACCGCCGTGCCCTCGAGCTGGACGGCGACCTCGATGCGCGTGGACCCGCGGCTCGCGGCGAGGACCCGTGACAGGCCGGGCGCCGCACCGCGCACCGAGATCCGGTCGGTGCGCTGCGGGGCCGTCGCGAGCCCGGACGCCGGCAGTGCCGTCACCAGGGCGCATGCCAGCACGACCATGAGCCCCAGTGCCCGTCGTCCCAAGTCCGATCCCTCCTGCATCCCCGAAGGGACTGACCCGAACGGCGCGTAGCGTAGCGCCAAACGCACCAAGGTCCGTGATCTCAGCGCCGTCTCGCGATGAGTCACGCCACGTCCGCCCCGAGCCGCTCCCAGTCGACCCAGCGCGTGCCGTCCCACCAGCGGTGCCAGACCCGGCCGTCGGACCCGGTCGCGAACACGTCGAGGCGCTCGGCTCCCCAGCTGGACGCCGCGGGCGCGACGCCCGTCCGCAGTTCGCCCCCCAGCGACTCCCAGGCGTGCCAGGCGGACCCATCGAAGTAGCGGTCCCAGAGGGCGCCGTCCGGGAACACCGCGAAGACCTCCATCTGACCCACCGCCCACGCCACGACCGTCGGCGGCGAGGCGAGCGTGCCACCCAGCGAGAGCGTCTCGGACCAGCCCTCCCGGTCCCAGTGGCGGGTGCGTAGCTCGCCTGCGTCATCGCGCCAGAACAGGTCGATCCGCCCGGTCCCCCAGGAGACCGCGGCCAGGTCGGCCGGCCCCGTGCCCCCTGGCCACGTGTCATCTCGGTCGGTGGTCACGAGCGTGGGGTCGCTCATGTCGCGGCCTCCCCCTCGAACACCGCGGCGTAGGCAGCGAGATAGTCCTCCGGTCGTTCCCCGGGTCCGGTGAGCGTCAGGTCGAGCACCGTCTCGGGTCGGTCATAGAGATAGCGGCGCGCCCGGTCGCCGTGGCCCCTGTCCTCCAGGAGGCGCAGGGCGCGCTCGTTGAACAGGGGTCGACCGTCCGTCAGGAACGCCTCGGCGGCGACCTCCGCCGCGGCGGCCGCGTCGAGCCATGCAGGGATGCGCTCCGCATTCGGCGCACCCACCAGCGCGACCTCCGCCTCGAGCGACCCGATGGTCCCCTCGCGTGGCACGAACGCGAGCATCTCGGGGCCACCCGCGTCGCGCACCAGGTCAGGCACGCCCAGACTGGAGATGGCGAGCGTGCAGGAGCCGTCCGCGAGCGCCTCCACCACCTCCATCCTCCGACGCGCGATGTGCCGGATGTTGGGCCGGAGGCGCGCCAGCCACTCGGTCGCGGTGGCCAGCTCCGCGTCGGTCATGGCGAGCGGGTCGGGGGCGCCCGTGGCGCGGGCCGCGCACAGCACCAGGTCCAGTCGCTGGGCCTCGACGACCACCCGGCCGCGGTTGCGTGGGTCCACGAGCACGTCCCACGTGTCGGGGATGCTGACGAGGCGGGCCGGGTCGCACACGACCTGGAGCGGGGACCAGCTCCATGGGAAGGCCAGGAGTCCCTCCCCGCTCACCAGCGACTCCAGCTCGCGTGCCATGGGAAACAGCTCCGACGTCACCGCGATCTGCTCCGGGTCCAGGGGCTGGAGCCTCCCGTCGGTGCGATAGCGGTCCACCCAGCCGCCGTCGGCGGTCACCAGGTCCACCTCGGCGCCCGCGATGACCTGTCGATGGGCCTCCGCGTCGTCCCACAGTGGCGTCACCTTGACCCGGATGCCGTCATCCGCGCCCAGGGATCGGATGACGCCCGCGTCCCAGTGGTCGGGCGAGGTGAGGAGGCGCAACTCCCCGCGGGGGACGGGCGTGAGGGACGAGCCGGGGCTGGGGGTGGGCTCCGCCGAGGGCGATGCTGCCGACCCACCCGCCGCCCGTGTCCCCGACACGGCCAGCGTGGCGGCCGTCGCGGCAGCCAGCCGCAAGAACCCCCGACGTCCGAACACACGCACCCGCCGTCACCTCCACACGGGAGCCGAAGCTTCCAGATGGGATGCCCCCGATGCCCCCGATGCCCCCGATGCCCCCGATGCCCCCGACAGGGTACGTCGGGTCCGCCCTGCGCGCCGGCGTCATGGGCCATGCGGACCGGACGGGCCCGCGCGTCGCCGGCGACGGGCGCCCACACCCCCGCGCCTCGCGCCTCAGAGCCAGCCGCGCCGACGGAAGTACCAGAACGAACCAAGGATGGTGAGCAGCATGATGAGCGCCAGGATCCAGAAGTTGGCCGGGTCGCTGGTCCCGCCGACCAGCGGCAGCACCACGTTCATGCCCCAGATGCTCGCGATGAGCGTCGCCGGCAGGACCAGCACGCTCACCGCGTTGAGCACCTTGATGGCGTCGTTCAGGCGATGGGAGAGCATCGACTCGTTGGTCGTCTCGAGCGACTCGATGACCTCCTTGTGGTTCTCCAGGATGTCCCAGATGCGCTCCGCGGCGTCGGAGATGTCATCGAAGTAGATCTCCATGTCCTCGGCGAGGTAGCGCTGCTTGGTCTTCTCCAGGTCACCCAGGACCGTGCGCTGCGGTCGGACGATGCGCCTGAAGGTGATGATCTCCTGCTTGAGGTCGTTGATGTCACGGACGATCTCCGACGTGCGCTGCTCCTCGAAGATGTCGTCCTCCAGCTGGTCGAGCTTGAGGCCCATCTTGCGGAGCATGGGGAACGAGGCGTCCACGCACGCGTCCACGATGCGGTAGAGGAGGTACCCGGCTCCCTTGGAGAAGATCTGCTCCCGCAGGTCGTCTCGCTCCCCCACGCGCTCGAAGAGCGCCTCGAGCGGCGGCAGGTCCGCGCTGGGCAGCGTGATCAGGAAGTCCTTGCCCTCGAACAGGTCCAGCTCCACCGCGACCAGGCGCTGGCGGGTCTTCTCGTACACCGGGAACTGCATGACGAGGAACAGGTAGTCCTCGTAGCGGTCGAGCTTGGGCCGCTGGTTGCGCGAGAACACGTCCTCGAGGTCGAGCGCATGAAAGCCGAACTCCGCCTGGAGCCACTCCCCGTCCGCGCTGGTGGGGCGGGGGATGTGGATCCAGCGCAGCCCCTCCGAGAGCAGCACGTCGCGCCGCGCCACGGGGCTGGCCGGCGGCTGCACCGGCGCCCGGTGGGAGCGCAGGCGCACCGGCCGTGGCAGTCGAGCGCGGGAGAGAGGCAGCTCAGGCACGGTCCGGATGGTCCCCCTTGGGTGTCGTCATCTGCGGTGCTGACCGTGGCGCGCCCGGGCCCCGACGGCTCCGGGTGCTCGGCGCGTCTGCAGCGCGATGGTAGTCTGCCGCGCAGCATCTCGTGACCCGATCGCCCGGTCGGCCCACAAGCGGACCGCGAGGGTGGCAGGATGGAGGGCCCCAGGACTCGAGCGTGTCCCGGGGAGAGAGGCAGGACATGACACGGTTCGGCACGATCCTGGTCGCGACCGACGGCAGTGATGACAGCGACGCGGCGGTGGAGGCGGCCCTCGACCTGGCACACGACACGAGCGGCAGGCTGCTGGTGCTCTCGGTCGTGCCGGAGGCATCGGGGGACGGCGCCGATGAGAGCGACGGTGCCGACACCACCGTGGAGCCACCCACGCGCGACGAGGACGAGGAGGTCATCGAGGCGAGCGACCTCACCAACGACGTGGTGGACCACGCGGTGGAGTGGGGCCTGGAGGCCACGCCGCTGGTGTGGGAGGGCGAGCCGGCCGATGCCATCCTGGCGGCCGCGGCATCGGAGGGAGCGGACATCATCGTCATCGGCAGCAGTGGCAAGAGCGGCGTGGGCCGGATCCTGCTGGGCAGCGTCTCGGACGACGTCATCCGCCGGTCTCCGGTCCCGGTGATGGTGGTCCGGGCACCTCGCGAGCGGGACGACTGACCGACGCCGGTCCGATCGAGGGGCGGGAACAGGCGTCCCCACCCGGCGATGCGATCAGACCGGAGGGGGCTCCACGCTCGGCAGCCCGCTCGGCCTTCGACCACGCGCCGCATCCCTCACCACCGGTGCAAGCACAGCCAGACCCAGCCCGAGCGCGACCGGGATGACGAACGCCCCCTGGAGGCCGACCGCGCCCGCCGCGAACCCGATGATCATGGGACCCGCCACTGAGCCCAGGTAGGCCATCGTGACGACCCAGCCCACGGTGAACGAGGTCGCGGACCCTCGTGCGCCGGCCGCACTCAGGGCAACCGGGAAGATGGGGCCGATCGCGAAGCCCACGATGGCGTACGCGAGCACGGCGAGGTGCGCATCCGGGCGCGCCACGACCACAGCCAGGCTGACGGCGGCCGCCACGAACGACCAGCGCACGAGCGACACTGGGCCCACGGCCACCACGGTCCGGTCGCCCAGCAGGCGCGACACCAGCATCCCCAGCGCGTTGGCCAGGTACGCGAGGGCCGCGAGCTCCGCCGCGCTGGCCGCCACGTCCCGCAGGTAGATCTGGCCCCAGTCCATGACCGCCCCCTCCACCACGAACGCACCGAAGCCGATGAGGCCCAGCAGCACGGTCGACAGGAGCACGGTGCGCAGGTGGACCACCCGCTCGGCGCTCGCGCTGGGACGAGCGACCGGGATGTCCTCCAGGCCCCGGAGCGCGATCGCGCTCGCCACGGCGCACCCGATGCCCAGCACCGTGAACTGGGTCGCAGGACCCACCCCCCCGGCGACCGCGACCAGGGCGATGGCACCACTCGCGAGCATCCCCGCGCTCCACGCGCCGTGGAGGCCTGACAGGATCGGTCGACCCATGACGCGCTCCAGGGCCACGGCATAGGCGTTCATGGCCACGTCCATGGCCCCGGCCATCAGCCCGAGCGCGACGAGCGGCAGGGCGAGCGTGAGCAGGTCATTGGCGTATCCCACGGGCACCAGCGCGAGGCAGAGTGCCGGGATGCCCACGCGCAGCACGACCCGGTCGCCCAACCGGGCGATGAGGCGACCGCCCACCCGAGTCCCCAGCAGCAGGCTGAGGGCATACGCGCCCAGGGCGATCCCCAGCCCCGGCGCGTCGAGACCTGCCTGATCCCGCAGCGCGGGCATCCGTGCCCCCACGGGCATCGTGGCGAGGGCGTGCGTGGCGAAGGCGACGACGATGGCCCCCCGGCCGTGCATGCGCACCCCTCACGCTGGGCGGACGGGTCGGCGGCGTCCGGGACGAGCACGGGCGTCCGACAGGCCGACGAATGTCGGAGCGGTCACCAGCCTACAGGCTCGCGGCTCGGCCGCAGCCGATGGGTTCCTCCGGACGGTGCCGGGCCGCCCGGCCTACAGGCCAGTCATCACGCTGACCACCAGCGCACGCGCCAGGCGACGACCACGCTCGACGCCCGCCATTGCGGTCGGGGGCATGAGCTCGCGCCAAGGTCGCGCGTCGCCCTCGCGGCCGAGGCGCAGGTACATGAGGGCGCCCACGCCCGTGGTGAGCGCGCACAGGAGCAGCGCCTGCGTCAGCGTCAGGACCCCGGCCTGGACAGCGATGCTGGCCACGAACGGCGCGATGATGCCGCGCGCACCCGTGAGCGCGTTGAAGCCGGCGACCGCCGCGCCGCGATCCCGCTGCGGCACCTGCTCCGAGAGGACCGCGGTGATGCCCAGGTCCGTGGATGCGTTGGCGACCCCCGCCACGATCGATGCGAGCCACAGGAACGCGACCGTGGGAGCCACCGCGTACAGCGCGATGGACAGGAGGCCCAGGAAGCTCCCGATGCGCATGATCCAGATGGCGCCCCGCCGATCGATGTACGACCCGCAGACGAGACAGGCGACGGTGGCGGCGACCGAGCCCAGGATGCCGAGCAGCCCGATGTCCGCGATGGAGAGCCCGAGGCGGTCGACCTGGACCAGCGCGAACAGCGGGCCGGCCGCGATGAGCCCGCCGCCATAGAACGTCTGGGCGGCACCCACTTGGACCAGTCCCGGCCGCGAGCGGAAGGCGGCCCACGATTCGCGGGCCGAGAAGCTCCGCGCGTCGTCGGCGAGGGGGGCGTCGATGCGGACGGAGGCCAGCGCGCACAGTGCGCCCACGATGCCCGCGAACGCGACCACGGTCATCCCGCCGACGTGGTCCGCGAGGATGCCACCAACGAGCACGGCGGCCCCGGCGGCCGCCGACTTGCCGGTCTGGACCGTGCCCACCAGCCGGCCCCGCTGTGACGCCGGGTACATGGCGCCCCACAGACGCTGCTGGACGGGGTTCGAGAAGGCCAGCGCGATCCAGTAGCCGGTGGCCAGCGCCGCCAGCACCATAGGCATTGGCAGCAGGAACATGACCACCAACAGGAGCGCGCCGCCCGCCCGGAACGCCGCGAGCCCGCGCTGCGTGCGCGGCCCGAACTGGCCTGCGAAGAGGCCCAGCAGGTTCGCAACGAACGGTGCCGCGGCCAGGAACGCGATGCCCACCGGGTCGAGGCCGGCGTAGCGCGTGATCCCGGGCAGCAGGGATGCGACGACCGCGACCGTGATGCCGACGCCCACGAGGGAGACGAGGTCAAGCCCCACGTTGCGTCGTAACGCACCCGATCCGGAGAGGGTCGCCGCCGACCCGATGATGCCCACCACGAACCTCGCATGAGTCCGTTTCTGGGCCTGCGAGGTCAGCTGACGGGCTGGGCTGTGACGGATCTAGCCCTCGCGGTCGGTCCGCGATTCGCCCCGATGAGGGTGGTTCCCCCGTCCTCCGAGGAGGTTCGGCCACGGGCATGGTAACACGAGGGCCAAGGCGTCCCGATGGGCCATCGGTCCCGGTGAGTCCTACGTCGGATGTCCCGCGTCGGATGTCGTCGAGGCGGGTTCGTCAGGCGTCCTGCGACAGGATGAGCACCGAGTAGGGTCCCACCGACACGAGGATGCTCTGGCGCATGCCGTCCCACGGGGTCGGCTGGGCGTCCACGTCGGAGGCCTCCACGGTTGCGAACTCGGGGTCATAGCCATCCCAGTCCGAGTTGAAGCGCACGCGCCAGCGCCCCGCCCGGGGGACACCCACCCGCTGGGCCACGCGTGCCTCCGCGGAGAAGCTGGCCACCACCAGCACGTCGTCACGCGGCCCGCCCTGCTGCCATCGATGCCATGCCAGGAGCCTACGCACCGGGTCGACATGATGGACGCGCGCGCCACGGCCTCGGAGGCCCGCTGTGACGCCCGCCTGGTTGCGCCGGAGCCCGATGAGGTCGGCATGGAGACGCAGCATCCCCCGATGCCGGGTCCGCAGCTCCCAGTCCACCGGGTCGTCATCGCTGAACCACCGGTCCTCGATGAGCTCCTGGCCCTGGAACAGCATGGGGATACCCGGTGACGTGAGCACGATGGCGGCGCCCAGCGAGGCGCGCTTGCGCGACGGCCAGCTGTCGGCGTAGCCCGGCCAGATCTCCTCGGGTACTCGAGCCGAGCCGTTGGCATCCGCGTCGTGCGACTCGGTGTAGATGACCCGCTCCAGGGCGTGCGCGGCGTCGACGCCGATGACCGCGGCGACCGCCCCGATGTCCCGCGCCTCGTCCGACACGGCGATGAGCGCCGCGCGCACGGCGTGCACGAAGGCACCATCCCATTGGGCGCCGAACCCTGCGCCACCGTGGTCCGGTGGGGCGGTGACCGCGTGATCGCCCCGGAGGTCCTCCGCGATCATGAGGCGTCCCGGGTGCGTCCGAGACACCTCCCTGTTGATGTCGGCCATCAGGCGCCAACCCTCCGGGATGGCGTCGGGGGCGCCATGACCCGCGCCGCCGATGCTGGAGATCCAGGCCGTCGCATCCCAGCGGAGGCCGTCCACGTGGAACTCATCGAGCCATTGGAAGACGTTGTCACGGATGAACTCGCGGACGTCCTGGCGGCCGTAGTCGGGTCGGGTCTCACCCCACGGGGTGGTGGAGCGGCCGTCCTGGTAGAAGTAGATGCCACCCTTGCCACGCTCCGACCATCCGTCGAACCGCCAGAGGTCGAGGTCCGACGGGCCGAGGTGGTTGTAGACCACGTCAAGGATCACCGCGATGCCATGCTCGTGCGCAGCTCGGACAAGGGCCTTGAGCTCGTCCGGGCCCCCGTAGCTGCTCTCGACGGCGTACGGGTACGCGGGGTTGTAGCCCCAGGAGCGCTCCCCGGCGAACTCGTACGGCGGCATCAGCTGGATGGCACCCACGCCCAGGCGACGCAGGTACGCCAGGCGCTGGCGCACTCCTTCGAGGGTCCCCGGGCGGCCGTGCATGCCCTCGCTGAACGTGCCCACATGGAGCTCGTAGATGACCAGGTCGTCCCAGTGCGGCGTGTGGATGTGGTGGTCACCCCAGTCAAAGGCCGCTGGGTCGTACACGATCGCGTTGCCCACCGAGTTGGTCAGCCGACGCGCCCGAGGGTCGATGCGCGACAGGAGGCGCTCGCCGCTGCGGACCAGGAAGCGATACTCGTCCCCAGCCTTTGCGCCACTGACGTCCACGGACCAGGTGCCGCCCTCCTCCGGCGCCAGGGGCTCGCCGGCCGCGCTCCAATCGTCGAACGTGCCATGCACACTGACCGCGCTGGCGTTGGGCGCCCAGACGCGGAACGTCACACCACCTGGGTAGGGTATGGCACCCATGCCCGGGCGGGCGGATGGCGTGGTGCTCGGTCGACGGGTGGATGGCGTGGTGCTCGGTCGCGGCATCACGCGATCATGGCATCTGCACCGACGGCGCGGTTCGGGGCCGTATGACGGCGCGGCACGGGCAGCGCCATTGGCGTGCTTGCGAGGCTCTGGCGGCCGTCGGCTGCGTGCTCGGCCGGGAGGCCGGGAGTCAGGGCCGGGCGTCAGGGCCGGGCGGGCCGCGGGCGGGGGGCAGGCGGGGCCGGGGGCGGGGCGCCATGCGCGAAGGTTCGCGCGATCGGGGGCCGGTCGGGCCGCGGGCGGGGCTGGGAGGTCGCCCGCAGCCGTATTCGGCCCCGGCGACGAGGATGGGAAGGGGGGTCAGGGCACGGCGGTCGGGAAGATGCGCGAGGGTTCGCGCGATCGGGGGCCGGTCGGGCCGCGGGCAGGGCCGGGGGCGGGCACGGCGGTCGGGAAGATGCGCGAAGGTTCGCGCGATCGGGGGCCGGGGGCGGGGCGAGGGCAGGCCCGAGAGGTCGCCCGTAGCCGTCTTCGGCCCCGGCGACGAGGATGGGAAGGTGGGTCAGGGCACGGCGGTCGGGAAGATGCACGAAGGTTCGCGCACCCCCGGTCGGCTACCGCCCGACACGACGGGCTTGGTGTGCGGTTGCCCGCACGGCCCTGAAGCCAGCGGCTGTCAGCGTGGCCGCGCTCAACGGCCCTCGACGACATGCCGCGTGGAGACCTCGACGCGGCCGCGCTCGTCGGCCGCCGGATGCTCGACGAGCGCGATGAGCCGACTGGCCATGAAGCGCCCCGTCCGGACGACCTGCCCGCTGCGGGTCACCTCACGCACCTCGACGACACCGCGCGATGTCGTCACCTCGACCCGCCGACCGGCGCGCGTCGCCGCGATCTCGAATGCCTGGACGCCCTGGCCGGTGTCGACCAGCGCCTCGATCCGGTCACCCTTCATGGCGCCACGATAGCGCGCGCACGTCAGGCGGTCGCCAGTCGCTCCCGCCAGGGCTCCTCGAGCGTCGCCCGGTCAGCCGCCACCCTCGCGGGCGTCCCGGCCGGCTCGGCCTCCAGCGTGTCGAGCACCTCCAGCTCGAGGGCATCGAGACCGAGCCGTTCGATGTCCTGGCGGAGGCGCAGGTCGAGCGCACTCGTGGTCCCGGTCGCGCGGGCGAAGGCGAGCCTGTTCCGAAGCGCACCGAGGTCCGGAGTCGAGCGCACGATCGGCGCGCCATCGGCGACGCGGAGGGAGTAGACGGCGGCGACGCGCTGGCGCTGGCGGTCCTCGTCGCGGAGCTCACGGCGTCGGGTGGCGTCGACCATCGGCCGATGATACGTGGCAGACCCGGCTTGTTGGTCGGGGCGGCGGGACTTGAACCCACAACCTCGTGCTCCCAAAGCACGTGCGCTACCGATTGCGCTACGCCCCGACGGATTCGTGCTCAGGGTACCGCACCGGACCCCAATGCTCGGTCAGCCGTCAAGAGGCCTGCAGGCGCCGTGTGCTGGAGCATGCGCACGCCGGTCACGCTCGGTATGGCTCGGTCGCGTAGCGCCGCATCACCTCAAGGAACTCCTCCGGCCGGAGCGCACCGTCCAGCCCGGGTCTGAGCGACGTCAGGTCCTGGAAGCGGCCGATGTAGCGCTCGGGCGTCACGATGCACAGCAGGCTCGCGGGGGCATCGGCATCCGCGTTGGGGAACGTGTGCGGGTCACCGATGGGCGCGGTCACCAGACCGCCGGCCGACGCCTCCGCGTCTCGTCGGGCGGCCTGACTCGGGCTTGCGGTCGTAGCATGTCGTAGCACACTGTGCTACACTCGTCATCCCATGGCAAGGACCATCCCGAGCGGGAGCTGCGCAACGACAACGCGAAGGTGATCGGTGCCGTCACGGCTGGCGAGACCCTGATCATCACGCGCAACGGCGAGCCCGTCGCGGAGCTCAGACCAGCCACGGTCCGGAGACGGACGTTCATCTCCCGGGAGGAGGTCGCGGCGCTGGCCACCACCGGGGTGCGGATCGACCGCCATCAGTTCCGAGCCGACCTTGACGAGCTGATCGACCAGGGGCTGTGAGTTGACGGCCGGGCTGCTTGACACGTCGATCGTCATCGACTGGCACGACCCGGCCGTGGTCACCGCGCTGCCGGACGAGGTGGCGATCTCCGCGATCACCGCCGCGGAGCTGGCGGCCGGACCACTGCTCGCGGCCACGACCGCCGAGGCTGCGAGACGTCAGGCGCGGTTGCTGGAGGTCGAGGGAAGGCTCGAGCCGCTCCCGTTCGATGGTGACGTCGTGCGCAGCTACGGGCTGGTGGTCGCCGCCATCGTGCGCGAGGGGCGCCGACCGCGGAGCCGGTTCGCAGACCTGCTGATCGCGGCGACCGCACACGCGAACGGGCTCGACCTGTACACGCGCGACGCCGATGACTTCGCGGGCCTCGAGGGCTTGGTCCGGGTCGTCGCGATCTGACCGGGCGCCGCATCGCACACTCACCCGGGTCCGCCCAGTTCCGGCGCGTGTCAGCCTGGCACGACCCATCGCCGGGCAACAGAGCCTCCTCGTCCGCATGAAGGGCGAATCCCGATTGCCATGACGACCCGACGCACATCGGCCACGGCCTTGACCTGGGGCGATCGGAATGCCCGGGACAGGACCCATGGCCGACTCCCGGTCGGGCCATCACCGGCATATGCCAACCTGGTTGAGGCGATCTCGAGAGTCCACGTCTCAGATGTCCGTGGAAGACCTCGCCCGTGCGCGGGCCTTGGCCAGCGGGGACGAGGATGCGCTCCGGGCGCTCGTGGAGACGGAAGGGGCCACCGTCGTGCGGCTGTGCTTTCGGGTCCTGGGCCGGATGGACGACGCGGAGGATGCCGCGCAGGAGAGCTTCGTGCTGGCGTATCGGGCTCTGGGCACTTACCGAGCGGATGGCCCACCTGGCGCGTGGCTGGCACGGATCGCGACGCACGTGTGTTGGCACCGGGCTGCGTCGTGAAGCCGGGCACGGCGCGCTGATCCTCGGAAGCTCAGGTTCGAAGACGAGGGCCCGCCGAAGCGGCGGGCCCTCGTTGTGTGCGCGCCGCATCCGCTCGGATGTCAGCCGCGCACGCATCATCCGCACTGGGTCAGCGATGGGCGAGGATGGATGCGATCTCGGCTTGATACTGGCGCCCGCCTGGCGTGCGCCGCAGCCACTCGAGATAGTCCCGGTCACGCAGCGCCACCTGCCGCAGGGTCCAGCCGGCATAGCGACCGAAGTCCAGGACGCTGCCGCGGGCTGTCGACGTCGAGGCGCTCGGCACCGGGACCACGTTCGGCTGTGGTCGGACCGCGATCGCCGCGCGCGCCGGCGCCCGGACCGGCTCGGCGTCCCGCTCACCCCCGATGCCGATCGCCTGGTCATAGCGACGACGTCGCTCGGGGTCGTGGAGGACCGCGTAGGCGCGCTGGAGCGCCCCTGCCCGCTCCACCTCACGGTCACCGATGTCACGCAGCGTCGCCAGACGCTGCAGCAGGCGGCGGTAGACCGTCGTGAGGACGTCATCGTCCACGCCCGGGTCGACCATCAGGACCTGGTAGTGGGTGGGTCCACTCGCCTCCATGGACGTCTCCTCCGTTCGATCGCATCCGTCGGGTGACGGCACCCCAGCGCGCACCGCGGCAGGCCGATCGCGTCGCCATGTGATGCGCGCGACCCGCCGACATCACTCCTGAGACATGCCGGGCCTCGGGCGTGTCAGCGACGGGCTGGTACGTTCGTGGCCCCGGGGGCTGACCATCCGTCGGCCGGCCCCGGGAGGCAAGGTGATGCGCCTCTCGACGCCTGTGTGTCGCTCAGCCGTCGGCGAGGTGCTCCAGGCGCTCGTCCAGACCGATGAGGATGAGCTCGTCGCCCTCCTTGACGACCTCGACATCATGCGGGTTGACGGTCACGTCCTTGGCGCGCCGGATCGCGATGGGCGTCAGCCGGAAGCGCCCCGGCAGGTCGAGCTGGCCCAGGCTCCGACCGACCCAGGACGCGGGGGGCATGAGCTTCTGGATGCCGTATCGCGGCCCCACGTCCAGGTAGTCGATGACCTGGGGCACCGCGAACAGGTGGGCCACCCGCGCGCCCGCCTCGCGCTCGGGATACACGACGCGGCTCGCACCCACGCGCCGCAGGATCTCGCCGTGGAGGCGACCGCTCGCCTTGGCGATGATGGTGCCGACGCCCAGGTCGTGGAGCGCCATGGTGGCGAAGATGCTCGCCTCGGCGGCAGACGAGATGGCGACCACCGCGTATCGGAAGTCCGCGGCGCCCACCGACCGGAGCGCGTCCTCGTCGGTGGCGTCCAGCTGGACCGCATGGGTGACCCGGGGCGCGAGCTCGTTGACCACGTCGTCGTCACGGTCGAGCGCGAGCACCTCATGCCCGAGGGCGGTGAGCTCGAGGGCGACCGCCGTGCCGAAGCGCCCGAGGCCGATGACCAGGACCTGGTGTCGCACGCTGCCTCCCCTGACTCGCTGACCCGCCCAGCCTACCCGATCCGGATGGTGTCGAGGGCATGGCGGTAGGGTGCCGGGCGGGATCGTGCGGTCAGCACCAGGGCGAGGGTGAGCGGGCCCAGGCGACCGCAGAACATCGCGGCGATGAGCACGATCAGACCGGGCGTGTCGGCCGACCCGGTGACGCCCGTGGACCCGCCCGCGGTGGCGAGCGCCGAGACCGCCTCGAAGAGCACCGCCACGAAGGGCGCCGTGGTGAACACGTTGAGCAGCAGGGCCGTCACGAACAGGAACGCGATCGAGAGGAGGGCGACCGACATCGCCCGATACACCAACTCCGTGCTGAACCGGCGCCCGAACGCGCTGGGCGACGCGTCCCCACGGGCCGTCGCGACGATCGCCGCGAGCAGCACCCCGAACGTGTTCACCTTGATGCCACCGGCAGTTGACCCAGAGGCGCCGCCGATGAACATGGTGGCCATGACCACGAACAGGGTGGCCTGCGCGAGCGCCCCAACGGGCATCGTGGTGAAGCCCGCCGTGCGCAGGGAGACCGCCTCGAACACCGCGGCCGGCGGGCGCTGCTCCACCGGCAGGGCGCCCAGGGTCAGCGGCGAGTCCCATTCGAGACCCATCAGGGCGATGGAACTGGCGCCCACGACCGCGAGGGTGACGAGCAGGATCATCCTGGTCTCGACGGTGAGCCGCCGCCACCGTCGCCGCCCCGAGACATCCGCAACGACCGCGAACCCCACTCCCCCGACAAGGATGAGGATGCCCAAGGGGACCAGGACGAGCCAGTCGGTCCGGAGGGGAGTCAGGCTGTCGGGGCCCACCAGGTCGAAGCCCGCGTTGTTGAAGGCCGAGACGGAATGGAACACACCCCACCACGCGCCCTCGATGAGGCCATCCACCTGGCCAGTGACAAGGAAGCCCGCGGCCAGCACCGCCGCCCCGGTCGCCTCGACCACGAGCGAGAACACGGCCACGTTGCGGACGACCCCCAGCACACCACCCAGGCGCAACTCACCCGTGGTCTGCTGGAGCGCGATGCGATCGGACAGACCCACGCGACGCCGCCCGCCGAACAGGAGGAGCAGGAGCGTGGAGCCGGCCATGATGCCGAACCCTCCAGCTTGCATCAGGAGCAGCAGCACGACCTGGCCGAAGGCGCTCCAGTGCTCCGGGATGACCACGACCGTGAGTCCGGTCACGCACACCGCCGAGGTGGCCGTGAACAGGGCATCGATGAGCGGCGTCCACGAGCCGTCATGAGTCGAGAGGGGCAGGCTCAGCAGCGCCGTTCCGATCGCGATGAGCGCGAGGAAGCCAACGATGAGCAGCAGCCCGGGGGCGGTCCGGCGACGGGTCGGGCGGAGAGGCTCCAGGTGCTCGGACGTGGTCCGGGCCACGACCACCCGGATGCGCCGGTCGCCCGGCCGCCTGCCCTGCATGACCATCAGCGGGTCCGGTGCGTGCCCACCGAGCCAGTCTATCGGTCGTGATGGCGCCGCTCGCCGTGCTCGCGCGAGCGAACGGGTCCCGTGGCGCGGCGGAGGCTATGGCGCGGGCAGGAACCCGAAGGTCGCGAGCGCGGCCTGACCACCCGAGCCCGTGAGCCACACCAGGAAGTCAGCGGACTCATCGGGCTGGTCGGTCGTGGTCACGATGGCCGCGGCATACGTGGCCGGCACGTTGGCCCCCGCGGGCACGGGCACCCGCTCGACCTTGTCCCCAGACGCGATCGCGTCGGTCACGTAGACGATGCCGGCATCACCCTCGCCCAGCTCGACCTTGCTCCGGACGGCGGCGACGTTGTCCTCGCGGGACGCGATGTTGGCGGCATATGCGTCGGCGATGCCCAGGTTACCCACCAGCTGGGTGGCGTACCTGGTGATGGGCACCTCGTCACCCGCGGCGATGACCCGGACGCCGGCACGGCCGAGGTCCGTCGCGGACGCGATGCCCGCCGGGTTGCCCGCGGGCACGATGATGGTCAGTTGGTTGCAGGCGAACGCCACGGGCGACCGCGCCTGCCCGGCGTCGAGCAGCGCCTCCACGTTCGACGTGTCGGCCGACGCGAACACGTCCACGGGCGCGCCCTGCTCGACCTGCGTGCGCAGCGCCGAGGAGGCGTCGAACGAGTAGAGCGGCGTGATGCCGGTCTGGGCCCGGAGGGCTGGGACGAAGGCCTCGAAGGCGCTCCGCAGCGACGCGGCACCGAACACCGTCAACTCCGTCTCAGCCACCGCTGCCGAGCCTGGGACCGCGGGCGAGCCGGTCGCGCCCGCGCTTGGCGCGTCCGCGGTCGCGACGCAGGTGGGGAGGGTGATCGCGGATGCCGAGGCGGGTGGGAAGCTCGGGGCGGCTCCGGATGGCGACCGCGCCCACGCGCCACCGCCCAGCGCGACCACGATGAGGGCGCCCAGCACCAGGACGACGAGGCGCGTGCGGCGAGACACCGACTGGTCTCCATGCATATGTATCTGACGTTACTTGCGTCTATGATAGCCGCTGATGGCCATCCATACGTCGCTCGGCTCGACCGATGCGTCGGACCGGGGGCGCAGGAGCCGGCACCATGGGGCACCCATGTCACGGAGGACGAGATGCCCCAGTACGCCGACTTCGAGGGGTATGTCGCCAGCCTGCCCGAGGATCGACGCGACGCCATCCGGCGCATCCGCGCCATCGCGGTCGCGGCGGCACCGGAGGCCGAGGAGGCGATCTCGTATGCCATGCCGGCGCTGCGGCTCGATGGCCGGTTCCTGGTCTCGTGGTCGGCATTCAAGTGGCACCACAGCCTGTTCCCGGCGAGCTTCGCGGTGGTCCAGTCGCTCGGCGAGGACATCGCGCCCTACCTCGCGGGACGCGGGACCATCCGCTTCCCGGCGGACCAGCCGATCCCGGATGACGTCGTCACCCGCGTCGTGCGGACGCGGGTGACGGAACTGCGGGAAGGCTGACGGCCCAGGACTGCCGCCCTTCGGCCGCCTTGACGCGGCCGGATCCGGTCACTCGGTCGTGATGACCACCTCGAGATACTCGCCCGGCACCACGAG
>DAOTUX010000190.1:0-3188 GCA_034436475.1 Chloroflexota bacterium
GGCGCCGGCCTCCCGGCGACCGCGGGAGCCGAGCGCGGGGAGCCTTCGGACGCGAGGCGCGCGAGGACGGCTCGAGCCCGGCGATGATCAGGGGAGCGACTCCGTTGGGGCCACGTGGCCCCAACGGGTGCTCCCTCGTCCACCCTGGTGGGGCGATGCGGTCCAGACGGGGCCCATGGGCCCCAGACCACGTTCGGGGGCGCGGGTCCCCTGATGTCTCCCGGCGCGGGCCCGCGTCGCGCCAGGCAATCTCGCGGTCCACCACCGCGGACACCGCGGACGTGGATCCCACCGAAGGGCGGCGGGACGCTGATGAGGGGCGCGTCGTGTTACCCACGGGTAACAGCGGTCCGGCTCCCGGTGGCCACGGATTCCGGACAGTCGGACACCTTGACCGGATTCGGATAACTCGTCTCCTCGCACACGCTACGGACGGCGTCATTGCGGACCGACGCCCCGGCCATGTGGGTACCCCAGGGGACGCGGCGCATACTCATTGCGTGGACACCACGGACGACCTCGGCCAAGCCTGGAGCCGGACCCAAGCGGCGCTGCCGGACGGCTGGACCGTGGACAGCCTTCGCTGTGCATCCACGGGGCTGTCACCGCAGAAGCGCTCCGACGATTGGATCGCGATTGCACTCGGCCCGGACGGCGAGGAGCACGCGTCACGCGCATCAGACCCCGTCGCTGCGCTGGAGGGACTGATCCCGCCCGGCCACTGACCGGACGCCCTAGCCGATGACGCGTCGCTCACTGACCTCGGCTACTCGACGAACGCCCCGATCCCCAATATCACGCCCATAGGCTGCAGCAGCTCACGCGTGAGGTTGCTGCGGCGCTGGGCGCCGTGTCGGGCGGCTGACCGGTCGCCGGTGCTCCCCTACGGCGCGACCGTGATGGTGGCCCGCATGCCGGCCGGGTAGTGGCCCGGGACATGACAACCAGCGAGGGTCTCCCCAGGTACCGAGAACGTCATCGTGAGTTCCTTGGTCTCACCGGGCGCCACACCGATGGCGTCCGGATCGTCGTGCGACATCGCGCCCGTCCCTCGCATCGTCCTCTCGTGCGCGTCCTGGGATGCCTCGTCGCCGACGACGAACTCGTGCGGGATGGCGCCGATGTTGGTGACGACGAAGGTGACCGGGACGCCGACCGGCACGACCATGGCACCAGGCTCGATCCGGAATGCGTCCGTGAGCGTCACGACGATCCGCACCGCCGCCGAGGCACTCTCCGACGGCGTCGCCGGGTCCGGGGATGTGCTCGGGTGGTGTGCGTCATGAGAGGCGGGCGAGGGTGCCATGGTCGGCGACGGGCCCATCATCCCGGTGCCCATGTGATCGCGCATCATGCCCATCATCTGGTCCATGAACGCCACGCACTCGTCGTCCATGGGGCCCATCGCTCCAGCGGAAGAGGCGGGCGGCATCATCCCGGGACCCATGCTCGCGCCAGGGGTCATCATGCCGTGCATCGCGCTGGACGCGGGGCCTATCATCCCGGCGCCCATGTGCTCGCGCATCATGGTCATCATCTCGTGCATCGCTCCCATGCACGAGGGGTCGCCTGCTCCCGCCTGACCGGTGCCCGGGGACGTGGGCTGCGCCTGGACCGCCAGGCCCCCCAGCGACAGCGCGCCGGCCAACATCGCAGCGACCGTCGCCGCCTTCATCCTGTTCATCATCGGGTCCATCCTTCGTGGTTCCTGGTGGGCCGAGCGGCCCGATTCGATCGCGGGAATCGCTTCATTCGATCACTCATCAACGGCCGAGCAGCCGCTCGAGCCGCGTGCGCTGCGCCGGCACGGCGACCGCGCGGGCCAGGTCGGCCATGTAGCCGGCGTCCGCGATCGCTGCCGCGAGGTCGGAATCCGGCGCGGTTCCCGTCGACCGCCGGACCGTCACCCGTTCGCCCCTCAGGTCGACGCTCACGCCGTGGACGCCGTCGACCTTGCGCACATGTCTCGTGATGCGACCGACGCAGGCGGTGCAGGTCATGCCCTCGACCGGGAAGCGGACCGCCTCGATGCCGCGGGCGCTCACATCGTCACCATCAGGCCGAAGCTCATGGCGATGACGGCCAGCGCAAGGCCGGCCTTGACCCAGGGCGAGTTGGCGCGGTTCCAGCGACCCATGCGGCCCAGCACCCGCTTGTCGCTGACCATCAGCAGCAGGATGACCAGCGGCACGATGAACGCGAGGTTGTAAAGCGCGAGGAGCGCGAGACCGGTGAGCCCGCCACCCGATGCATGGAGCACCGCCACGATGTCGAGGTAGATGGCGCCCGAGCAGGGCACCGTGCAGATGCCCACCAGCACGCCCGCGAGCAGCATGCCCGCGAGGCCGCCCCTCTCCATCGCCCGCTGCATCCGGCCATGCGTCCCGGCCGGCGCCATCATCGAGGGGCCGACGCCCGGCAGGAGGACGTCCTTGAGCATCCACAGCGCCATCACGAGCGCGATCATCGACGCGACCCGGGCGACGAGGTGGTCCTGTCCCAGCCAGCCGAGGAAGCTCATCAGGCCCAGGCCGATGACGAAGTAGGTGATCCACACGGCGCCCACGTACAGCGAGCCCGCGCCCAGCAGGCGCCGGCGCGCCTCCACGGTCGGCGTCCCGTCGGACGTTACCGCGTTGACCATCGTGAGGGTGTACGTCGCGAACAGGACCAGCAGCGCGAACGCGCAGGGGTTGAAGCCATCGGCCACGCCCGACGCGAGCACCGTCGGCACGGTCAGGCCGCCGAACGCGGCAGTCTCGAACGGGACCATCGCGACATACGAGGCGGCCACGAGACCGACCGAGCCGAGCATCACCGCCAGCGCGACGGCGGCGCGGGGCATTCCGAGAAGGAGGCTGCTCCCGGGGATTCCAGGGGCAGCCTCCGCGGGGGCGGGGATCCGGGCGGTCATGTCAGGCTTCGACCACGATCGTGCCATGCATCGTGGGGCTGTCCTTGCCGCCGCAGCAGGTATCGCAGTAGACGTCGTAGGTGCCGGGCCTGTCCGGCACGTCGAGGGCGACGGCCCGGCGACCCTCGGCGGGGAGCGTCTCGTACAGGCCGAGCTCGGGGCTGATCAGCGTGTGGACGCCACCCTCGAGGTGCATCGCGGAGTCATCGGTCCACCAGTCGAGCGTGGCGGTCTCGCCGGCCTTGAGGCGGATGGCCGCGGGGGTGAACCCGGC
>DAOTUX010000191.1:0-21495 GCA_034436475.1 Chloroflexota bacterium
CATGGGGACTCCTTCCGGGGATGGGTTCAGGGGTCGAGGAGACGGCGCGCGAGTTCGAACGCGGTCCGCAGCGGCTCCTCGGCGAACGTCGGGAACGAGAAGCCGCAGCCGAGCCGGATCTGGAACCGGCGCCAGAGGTCGTCCAGGTCGCCGCTCGCGCCGACCTCCCACATGTCCTCGCGGGTCGGACAGCAGCAGCCGGTGGACCGGACGATGAGGAACACGGGTCCGACCGAGACGAGCGCGAGGTCATCGAACCCGACGCCCTCCTCGCCGCTGGTCGCCCCGCCCCACACGAGCACCCGGTCCCGGGTGTGGACGAGCAGTCGCTCCTGGGCATCCTGGAACCGCTGGTCCACCCCGATCCAGGGGAAGGGACTGTCATCGACGCGGCAGGGGTAATGGGGCGCCCGGTCAGACATGCCGGTCGGCCCCACGGGGCGCACGGTTCGGCGACAGCCTGGGCCGCCGCTGGGATGGCGGCCGCTGGGATCTCGTCACCGGGACGGGGATCGGGCGGACGGTGATGGGACACGGCCACTGGGGCGCTGGGTGGATGGTTCGATGGAACCGGGTCATGCCGTGCATGGCGGACCTCCGCTGGATGGGATGGGGGAGATGGGTCGGGGTCCGGGTCATCGGACGGACCGCGACAGGAGCGCCGTGAGCTGGGCGGGCAACGCGTCGAGCGTCGTGAACGGCAGGAAGTGATCGAACATCGCGGCCTGCCGCCTGGCATCCATCGCCTCGTCGATGGCGACCTGGACGACCATCACGCCCTGCCGCCGCGCCCAGGACTGGACCTCGCGGACATGGGCCATCGCCTCGTCGCCGCCATAGGCCGAGCCGTGTGGCAGGCCATCGGACAGCACGATGAGGAGGCGCTGCTCCTCGGGCCGCTGGTGCCGGAGCATCTCCCGGACGCACCAGCCGATCGCGTACCCGTCGTAGTTGTTGCCCATGGGCGAGACGAGCGGGATCCCGAGGCGGGACATCGGCTCACCGTTCTCCCAGACCTTGTAGATCACGCAGTCGCCGTACGATCCGGGCGCCACATCCCCGGTGTGGGCGCGCACCCGCACCCGGACCCCGGGGGTCGTCTTCAGGACCTCGTGCATGACGGCCGCCAGGCGGGGACCCCCAGGTGACCCCCACCCGTCCGCTGTGGCGGGGGATGGGACCGGGGCAGGGTCGGATCGGGACCGCACGATCATCCCCCGCATCGAGATATCCCGACGCGAGGCGTGCCGTGGACAGTGGTCAGGACCCGGCCGGGATGTCCCCTATGCCTCGCGCCGTATCAGCAGGAAGCGTCGTGGCCTCGCCGCGGCACATGTCGGGCCCTCCCGATCGCGTCACCATCCGCGTCAAGGCCGCGACGCAGTCGTCTTCGCATACGATCGTGAAGGGCAGATGCTTCGACGTTGCTGCCGGTCCTGGGTGCGTACACACTCTCGAAGGAGGGAGCGATGCAGATCGAGGCCTCGACCGTCATCGGACGGTCCCTATCGGTCGTGTGGGACTTCTACGCGGTCCATCACGTCGAGAACCATCCGCGCTGGGATCCGAGCCTGGAGCTCGAGGCCACGTCCGAGGCGCCCATCGGCGTGGGCACCATCATCAAGCGCCGCGCCACGCGCTTCGGTCGCACCACCGAAGGGACGATGGAGGTGGTCGAGTACGAGCCGGAGCGGGTGATGCGGGTCGAGACCCACGACGGCCCGATGACCATCTTCGGCTACGCGCGCTTCGAGTCCCTCGGCCGCGAGGAGACGCGGCTGACCATCGGCGGTGAGTTTCCCGGCCTCGACGAGACGGTGGGCGCGCAGCTCAAGCCGATGATCGAGCACAGCGCCGCCACCATCAGGTCGCTCATCGAGGCCGAGACCTGACCGACGAAGCCCATCGGCGGGTCCGGTGACGGCCCCTCGCGCGCGAGCCGTTGTGGCACGTCACACCACGCGCGAGGATGGCGCAGCGGGTGCTTCGTCCACTGCTCAGCTACCCCAGGTCACGGGCACCACACGCGACCCCGCCCGAAGGAGAGCCTGGCGGCGGCGCGGCTCTCGGTCAGCGGTCACTCGTCCGTACTCCAGATCATGGTCGTCGAGTTCTCGGGCGCTCCGGTCCGGCCTCGGCCCACTTCGGCCAGGGCTCCCAGGAGATGCTCCACGACTCCTGGTAGTGGTGATGCGGGCACGTTGTCCAGCCAGCTACCGGCTTGCGGAGGCAGCGTCGGGCGCTGTACTCCGCCGCCCGCTCGATCTGGACGACGCCAGAGCAGCGCGGGTACGGCGCCGATGTGGGCACGTCCCCGCTCACAGCACCCCTCTCCTCGCGGACCGTGACGGGTGTCGCCTCGGCGACGTCGGCGTCCTCGACGACCCACACGCACATGGCCAAGCCCGGAGCGAGTTGCGCTGCGACGAGGACTCGTCCATCGTGCGGATGCTGCGAGATCTCCGGCGACCGCCACAACAGCCCAGAAGTACGCTGACAGCCGCTGGTTCGCGGCCTGCATCGGGTGGGGGTGGGAGCGCAGCAAGAGGACGTCGCCGACAGGCCGCCGACCCGCCTTTCATCGGCCGTCGCGCTGGCGCTCCACCTCCGTCATGAGCGCGGACAGCGTGACGTTGAGGGCGGATGCGATGCGCCCAACGTTCACGAGCCCGATGTTGCGCTCGCCCCGCTCGACGTCGCCGATGTAGGTCCGGTGGATGCCCACGAGGTCGGCGAACGCCTCCTGCGACAGCCCCTGGGACTGCCGGAGGGCCCGGACCGCCGCCCCGAAGTCGATGAGCAGCCTGCTCTCGGGTCGGTCCGGCATAGGCCGACCGTATGGGCCATGACGACGAACGGTCTACAGACTATGAGTGGCACGCGGCTTACGGTGCGATGTATCCACATCAAACCGGAGACCACCCGTGGACCCACGACCGCTCCCGCTCATCCTGACGGCAGATCCGGCTCCAAGGGACGCCGCTTGGCGGCACGGCGTCTCTGACGACTGGATGTCCTCCATGGACAGGGGCGCGTGATGCTGTTCATCGTGTTGGTGGCCGTCGCCGTGGTCGTCTCATGGTGGGCCTTGAGCCGATGGAGCCGGTCACGCGAGGCGTCCGCCCTCGACGCCTTGGAGCAGTACCCCAGACCAGCGGCGGGGCAGCCCACGGTGGTCCGGAGGTACAGCGGTGACCAGGCAATGGCCACCCGCCTGTACGAAGCGGACGCCGCCCGACTCGGGCGCATCGGCTACCGGCCGACGACGGTGCAGTGGACACCGGGCCAGTACAGCGCGGCCGCGTTCCTGGTGGCGCTCATCCTGTGCGTCCTGCTCATCGGCATCCTGATCTTCGTCTACATGCTCATCGTCAAGCCACCCGGATCGCTGAGCGTGACCTACCGCCTCGAACAGGTGGCCCAGCCGGTCGAGGGACAGCGCGCCGTGCAGCCGGTGACGAGCGCTGCTCCCGGCCAAGGGTACGTGCCCGGTCTGGCGGATCGCCTCGCGCAGCTCGCGTCCGCGCGCGACGCCGGTCTGATCAGCCTGCAGGAGCACGACACGAAGCGAGCGGAGCTGCTGGCCCAGTTCTGAACTCTGCGGGTCGTGACGTATCGCGGCTCGCCACTCCATCCGGCAGGCGAGACCCGATCATCGCGCAAGCAGGAGCCCGGATGAGCGGGCCCCGGCGTCCGTTCTGACCCACGGTGGCTGCGCAGCGATGGCCTTGGGCGAAGCCCGTCATCCTTGTCGGCAATGGACAGAAACGAGCCGGTACCGGATCAGTCGTGGCGAATGGACGAGGCGTATCGGCTGGCGTGCACCGCGATGGACGGCATCGATCGCCATGCGCTGGTCGCGGCGCTTGGCGGGCTCGCGCTCGCGCCCGAGAACGCTGTGCTCCAGGTTCCTCTTGAGGCCCTGGTGCACGTTGCCGTGTCTGCAGACAACGTAGGGGACCGCGCCCCGACGCGCGCTGAACTGCGAGCGATAGCCGCCTGCGGCCAGGCGCTCATCCAAGCTCCGGCCCCCGATCCTCCCGAGCAGCCGTTCGCGGTCCCTGTCGTCTTCGGCACCGCCCAGGCTTGCCTGCCTCTAGGGACGATCACCGCGATCGACCACCACCTGAGGCTGATGCTGGAGGTGGTCGAGAGGCTGGAGTCAGCCGTGCCAGGCATCCGTCCAATTCTCGACCTTATCGAGGCGGTGCTGCGCGTTTCGGACCTGGTCTCCGAGCGGGCAGGGTTGGTCGGGGTCGTCCCACCGGGGTCCCACCGGACCGCCGTGTCGATCCCCACGCGCGAGAGGTTTGATGCGCTGGCTAGGTCCGTGAGCCTCAGTTCCGCTGACCTCAGGGACATCGCGGGCATCGGTTGGGCCGCGACCCTCCAACCGCTCATCGCATCGGTCGATCCAGGTGGCATCGACTTTGATGGCAGCGATGGGACCTTGAGCTATCACCCGTTTCTGCCCGTGCCGGATGGACTCGTGCTGGCCGTTCCGGGGATGATCGTGGCGTCTCTGCTCCGTCAGGTGGTCTTGGAGCTGACCCGGATCGATCCCGACGCTGCATCTGCGATGTACCGAGCGGTGCTGTGGGCCGATGTAGCGCGATCTCTGCGCCGCATGGACATCGAGCCGGTGGATGTCGGAGGCGTGGTCACGGATCGTGACGACAACAGAACCTTCCTGGTTGATGCGGAACATCTTCTGGTCGTCACACTCGCTGCACCCGATCCGTTCATGCCGGACAAGAGCGCGGACGGGCACCAAGGTGTGCGCGCGGCCTACGCGACCGCGCTGTCGAGTGGCAGGGACAACATCGCCCTTGTTCTTGTGCACATGCCGCCGAACGAACCGTCGTTCTTCGGACTTGAGCGGCCGCCCGATGGCGTGACGCAACTCTTGATGACGCCCGCCGACCTGTCGGCGATGGCCCTGGTCAACCTAGGGCAGCCGACCGCCGTTCTTGAGTACGCCGAGGCCTCGTCTCGCATCCGTGAGGACGTGAACGTATGGGCATACTCTGCCCTCGACGAATATGCGGTCTATCGGAAGAACCAAGACAGCTACTACTTGTCGGACGATCGCCGACCGACAGCCCTGTTCGTGGCCGTCGGCAGCGCGCTGGAACTTCGTCTCCAGGTTGCCCTGCGCGGAGCCGTTCGACTGGCGACCACCCCGACAGAAGGGCCTCCTGCGGTGGTCATGCGTCGCTACGACGACTCCACACGCGGGATCTGGGCCCCCGCGACGATGGCGGGGCAGCCCGCCCGCGTCGTCGCGGTCAGCCCATCCTTCGATGTCTGGATCGTGGGCAGACCGTACGCCACGATGCAGGACGGCGAGGGCGACGTTTGGCACTCGGTCCTCGACACAGTCTCGTATTGGGTGTGGGAGCTGACCCCACATCTGGTGCCGAGCCTGTATGTCGGCACGGACTACGCTCGACCGTGGACCATCATCGTGTCGGGCCCGGAGGGGTGGGCTGTCGGTGGCCGCCCCCTCGATCCTGAGCCTGTGGCTTGGCGCGTGCGCCCGGAGTCACGAGTCATCCTGCTCCGTCTCGGTGCGCCGTTCGCCGAGATAGCCCGCGGGCCGGATAACACGGCGGACCGTCTACTCGTGAGGACGATCCTGGAAGCCATTGAGGCCATCGGGGCGCCGTCGTCGATCCACATCGACGACATTGTTGACCTCGTCGCTCCGCTCGGACTCAAGAAGATGCTCATCCTCCTGGACGTGACGAGCGCCAACACCGACCTCGGCCCCCACGACGTCCCCAGGGCGCGGGGCGTCCGAGACGCACAGGTCTCGTTCGTGCTGGACGAGTTGGGATCTGCCCTCAGGTCGGACGGACACGAGCCAGCGCCCGCTGGCGCGAGCGACGCAAGGCGCTCGCTGCTGCAACGAGCGGTCGAGCTGCTGACGCGGTCACTGGAGGCCGAGGTCGCCGAGTTCGAGCTTGGCTTGCTCGAAACGCTCCTGACGCGGCACGAGGCGGTCGCCCGCGAGAGGGCAGACCTCGCGTTCCACCTTCCGGCCCGTCTGGCCTGCTTCCCGGAAGACGAGCCGGATCTGTTCAAGCGCGAAACCGGGTCAACCGAGGCTTCGGTTGCGCTCCGGTTCCTCATCGAGTACGTCGCAGCACGACCACCCTCAGGCCGGAGGGTGCCGAGCCTGGTCGCGGTGGATCGTCTCGTTGCGATCGCCCACCACCTCATCTCGTGCGGTCATGCCGCCGACGTCGAGTTCTACGGCCTCGCCGACACCGCAGCCCGCATCCTCGACTCGGGTCGACTCGGCATCAACACGTCGGCATATCGGCAGGCCGCAGAGGGCTATGCGCCGTCCTACGCCATGCAGCACGTGGCCGACATGACGGAGGCGTTCGGGGATCGGTGGGGGACAGCGAACGACGCGGCCGTGAGTATGGACAGGTTCGATGAAGCGGCCAGGGCCGAATGGGGCTACTCGATGACTGACATCGCCCGCGTCGTTGGCGGAGCCGTGGCGGTGTCACTCGATGAGAACAGCCCGGTCGTCGCCCTGGAACTCAATGAAGCCACTACACGCATCGAGAAGGCGGCCGAGATCAGGCCGGACGTCGTCGAGCGCATCGTGGCGAACATGAGCCTCTCGATGCGACCTTCGTTCGTGGACCCACCGGCTCCATATCGGGGCGTCGACGTGTACCCGTGGCGATACAACCGGCGCCTGTCACATCTTCGGAGGCCTTTCACCATCCGAGACGCGCGAGGCGAGCGTCAGCTCGTCTACGGGAGGCGCGGCGTGTATCAGGCGGCTGGCTACCTTGTGAGCCTGATCCGATCGTCGCGCCTCTGGGCCACCTCCCGCGAGATGAAGGCGCTGATGGGCGACCTGTCACGCGCGCGTGGCGCTGACTTCAACGAACGAGTAGCCCTTGAGGTTGAGGGGCTCCTCGGAGTGAGCGCGAGGCGGGGGGTCAAGAAGATCGACGGAGTCCGCTTGGATCACCTCGGGGATGTGGACGTGCTCGCCGCCGACCCGGTGAGCCACACGATCTGGGCGATCGAGTGCAAGTCGCTCGTGTTCCGCCCAACGCCCTATGAGCTGTCTACCGAGCTGCAAGAACTCGAAGGCACCGGCACGCACCCAGGGATGATCGAGAAGCACATGCGGCGCTCGACCTGGCTTGCGGACAACCTGTCGCGGGTCGTCCGCGAGCTGCGACTGCAACCGGCCCGTTGGGATGTCCAAGGTGCGTTCGTGGTGGATGACGACCTACTTGGACCATACCTTCGTCCCACCGCGATACCGGTCTGGACCGTCCCGAAGCTGCTGGCGGAGATCATTGCTCATCGCGGTGGATAGACGACGAAGCCGGGACGGTTGGCCGGACGACGCCGGTGCCCACCGGATGTCACGACACCGCGACGACGGCACGACCTTCGGTGTTGCGCTGGCGCGGTTGAGTCAACTCGTGGGTCACGCCAGACGCGTGACTGTCGCCGTGACTGTCAAGACCGCCCGAGCAGGCCCGTTTCGTGCTCAGGAACGGCCCCTGGACCGGCGGCTGTTAACCGCTTGGTCGTAGGTTCGAGTCCTACCGCCGGAGCCAATTTCACGCACGATTCCCGTCCGTGGAGACCCCTGGAGACCTGCGATCTCCGTGGGTTCTTGGACCCGTGACGCGCCCGGTGACACGCCCAGGGCACGCTGACGGGTGGTCCGCCGTCTCCCGCGAGACAGCCACCGTCCGGTCCTCGCCTGCCTCAACATTCCCTGACGTCGCGCGCGGGACGCAGAGGCCGCGTCGTTCGTCATTGGGGTGTGGACGGGTACGTGACCGACATCGGGTCAGGCGACCGCATCAGCGCCGATCGCACCGCATCGGCCCAGGACCACGCGGCCGACGTCGTGGGGCTGCTGTACGAGCGCAATCACGGCGACGTGTACCGCTACCTGCTCGGGCTCACCCGCTCGCACCAGGACGCCGAGGATGCAACCGAGGAGACGTTCGCCCGTGCGTATCGTGCGATCCTGGGTAGGGGCGGACCCGGCGAGCCTCCACTCCCCTGGCTCCTGCTGACGGCGCGACGGATCGCGCTGGACCGCTGGAGGCGGATGCGACGGTTCGCCGGGCTCCGAGCGCAGCACATCCCGACCATCGATCCCGACGGCGGTCGCGAGCGCGCCGAGTCCTGGCTCTGGTTCGACGCCCTCGCTCGCGTGCTGTCGGACCGTCAGCGCGAGGCGCTCCTGCTGCGCTACCAGCGCGACCTGACCGACGAGGAGATCGGCCGCGTGATGGGCCTCACCGCGTCGGGTGTCCGGTCGCTGGTGGCCCGCTCGCTGGCCGCGCTGCGCGCGCACCCGGAGCTGCTCCGATGAAGCGACGCGACGACGTCCGGATCACACGACAGGGGGACGATCCAACGAAGAGCACGAACGGGCCTGCGACGGAGGACGACGCGGCGGCCCTGGCACGGGTGTACACGCGACTGGCAAGCATCGAGCGCGAGATCCCGCAGTGTGGCCATGGCGACCGCCGGCCAGCCGCTCGGCCGGCCGGGCACACGCCGAAGGGAGGGTACGCATGTCCTGAGCACCTCACTGGGCGCGGCGACCGTGGCGCTGCTCGCGCTCGGCACGTCGTTCGTGATCTCGACCGCCCCGGGTCAGCCGGCCGGGGTGGGGTCCGCCCCGGCCGCTGTGGCGGCCTCCCCGTCGCCGGCGGCGTCGATCATCCCGGCCGGCGACCTCGCGGTGCCGGTGGTCGGCACGATGACCTACGAAGGGGGAGTCGATGGCGACGGGGGCAGCGATGGCGTCACCGCAGACTTCATCGAGTGGGGACGTGATGGGGATGGCTACACGCTCCTCAGCACGCGGATGAGCGACCCACGGCTGTCGGGCACGCTGAAGCGCTACGGGAGGTCCGATGACTTCGGCTGGCCCGGCAGGGTCGGACGGGGACTCGAGCTGATGTGGGGCACGTTCCGCATCGAGAACGAGGGCGGCGCCTGGGAGGGGCCATATCGCGGCGCGACGGTGTGGGACGTCGAGGCCCTGGGCACCCCGCCCCCGTCGCTGCGTGATGTCTCGAGTACCTTCGATGGCGACTGGACCTGGGATGCCTGGCTCGAGGGATCCGGCGACTACGAGGGGCTGTCCGCATGGATCCGGACCGACGTCAAGGACATGGAGTTCACGTCCCCCGTGGTGGGCATGATCTTCCCGGGTCCGCTTCCTCCGGACCGGTAGGGGTCGGACCCGAACCTGGCGGGCGTCCGTGCGTCGGGCGCCCGCCCGGCCACGTCTCGCGAGGCGCCAGGCGCCTTCTTCAGCCCGCGACCGCCGCCTCCAGCACCTCCGCCGCCTGGCGTTCCTGCGCCGCGGTGACGTGGCTGTAGATCTCCGTGGTGGTCTTCGACGAGGCGTGTCGGAGCAGCTGCTGCGCCATGCGCGGATGGACGCCGGCGCCGACCAGCAGAGTCGCAGCACCGTGGCGGAGGTCGTGCAGGCGCATCGTCGGCAGACCCGCCGCGGTGAGCAGCGACTGGAAGTGCTTCGTGAGGAACGCGTTCGAGACGGGCAGGCCGCGCGGCGTGACTAACACCAGCCCTTCCTCGGTCGGGATGCCGGCCGCGGCGCGCTCGAGGAGCTGCGCCGAGTGATGTGCCACCAGCCGCGCGGTGACGAACGAGGGGAGGGGCACCGGCTTCTCGGACGCGGCGGTCTTGAGCTGGACCCGCTTCGCCTTCCTGCCCTGCCCGGACAGCTGGTACCGCACCGTCGCGACCGTCCGGGCCCGATCGAGGTCCGCCCAGGCGAGGCCGAGGATCTCCGAGGCGCGCAGGCCGCAGAGCGCGAGGGCGTAGGCCGCCTCGTATCTGTCACCCTCGACGGCGGCGAGGATCGCCTTCGCGCGCTCCGGCGTGAGTGCCTCGACGTGGTGGCGGGGGACGCGGCGCAGCGGGACCAGCCAGGCGGCGTTCCGGGCGATGTGACCTCGCTGCTCGGCCTGCCCCAGCGCCCGGCGCGGGAACACCTGGACGTTGCGCACGGTCTTGGGTGACGCCGACTTCTGCTTCTCCTTCTCGACGTGGGCTCGGCGCGTCGTCATCCCAGCGAGCGCTCGCTCGACGTCCTCCGGCGTGAGCTCGCCCAGCGGGATGTCCGAGATCGGCGCCAGGTGCTCGAGGGCGTCCTCGTAGCCGCGCAGGGTGTTGGTGCTGACAGACGGTGCCGCGGACTCAGCGAGCCACCGTCGGAGGTGGGCGCCAATCGGCTGCTCGCTCTGGGACGGTACCGGCGGTGGCGGCTTGAGCAGCTCGGCGATCAACGAGCTGGCGTTCCGTGGCGAGATCGGCAGGGGCCTCGCCGCGACCGCCATCTCGCGCCTGTCGGACCTGGACATCCAGCGGCACGCCGAGCCCCGCCTGTACTCCGAGGCGGCCAGGGTCGTGCGACAACTCGGCTGGGCCAAGACCTATGACGCCGAGTACGTCGCGTCGGCCCTCCTCGCAGGGGCCCGCCTCCTGACGCAGGATCGGCGCCTCCAGCCGGGGGGCGTCCCGCATCGTCACCGTCATCGGGCCGACGGAGCTGTAGGACCGAACGGCCGCCGCGAGGACGATGAGTCGAGGCTGGACTCCATGTCGAGGAAGGGCATGAAGGGCTCCTCGCGATGGTGCACGACCTTCCACACCGCTCCTCCCCGTGTAGGCGGCATCCCTCCATGGGCGTGGCACCGCCGATGATGACAGCGCAGATCGGTGACGGAGCGATGCTCGCTCGGGCACGATGAGGGGGTCGCGAACGAGGTGACCCCCAGGAGCAGGAACTCGGGGAGGGTCGGGTGGTGGAGCTGTGGTCCACCGGTGCCGATCCTATGGCTGCCGGATGATCACCAGCGAGCGGTGCCGGATCGGTCCCGATCAGCATCGCCGGCAACAGCCTGAACGGGTGTCGTCCGGTTGATGCCAACGTGAAGATGGAACGGTCGGCACCCTCGCTGGCCTCATGATGGGCAGACGCGGCCAGAGGAGCCGTGCGCGACGGGACGATCGATGCGACGCGATCTGATCGAGCGTGCTATCGACGGGGATCGGGAGGCCTTCCAGACCCTCGCGGCGGACGCCCTCGAGCGGATGCACCGGACCGCCCGCCTGATCCTGCGCGACGAGCAGCGCGCGGCGGACGCCGTCCAGGAGGCGCTGGTGACGGCGTGGCTCCACATCCGGGCCCTCCGGGATCCCGACCGCTTCGATGCCTGGCTCGGACGACTGCTGGTCCGGGTCTGCTACCGGCTCGCCCGTCAGGAGCGGCGCCACCGCGTCGCGGAGGTGCCGCTCATCGAGGACGGATCCCGCTCGGGCGACGACCTCGAGTCCGAGGTCGTGTCTCGCGACCGGTTGGCGCGGGCGTTTGCGCGACTGAGCCCCGAGCACCGAGCCGTGCTCGTCGTACGGCACTGGCTCGAGCTGCCCGAGGGCGAGGCGGCTGCCGTGCTCGGCATCGCCGTCGGCACCTACAAGTCGCGTCTCAGCCGGGCGCTCGTCGTGCTGCGCGCCTCGCTCGAGGCTGACGAACGACCCGGCATGCTGGTGGGAGAGGCCGCCCGATGACACTTCGCCCGGACCCGCTTGAGCGGGCGCTGCGGGACTGGTTCGCGGACGAGGCGGAGGCACCCGCGCCGCGGCGGCTCGCCCCCGATGTGCGGCACGCGATCGAGGCGCGGCGACCGCTGCCGAGGACAGTCTCCGTCCTTCGCGCCGCCGGACGGGCGACTCGGGACATCGACACGCGCGGACGGTCGGTCGTCAGGACCGGACCGCCGCTGCTCATCGTGCTCGGTGTGGTCGTCGCCGGGCTGATCACCGCCCTGGCGCTCTCCATCGGCGGGCATCCCGCCGTGCTTCTTGTACCGTCGCGACCCCCGGCGACCGCGGTCCCGGGCGGCCAGGTCGCCTGCCCGCCGCTCGCGGAGGCTCTCGCCCGCCTCCCGACGCGCGCCCCGACGCCCGCCGCCGCGGCCACGACGCCACCATCCGGGAACCGGATGAACGGGCTCTTAGCGTGGTCGACCGACGCGGAGCAGCCCGGCGTTGTCCACCTCCACGACCTCGTCAAGGGCGAAGACCGGGTGCTGGTGAGCATCGGTGACCGTGCCGGGATTGCGGTGGGCATCGGCGACGCGAGCACCGACGTGACGTTGGTGGAGGGGCTCGCCTGGTCGCCCGATGGCTCCCGCCTCGCGGTCGCCGTCGACGTCTGGCCCGCGGAGGGCGGACCGGCCTGCGGCGGCATCGTCGTCGTCGACCCGGGCGGCGCGGTCGCCCCGCTGGTCCTGTCGCCTGACCCGATCGCGCACATCGCCTGGTCGCCCGATGGGACCCGTCTCGCGTACGGGACCGACCCGCAGGGGGCCATCGACCACCGCGACGTCTCCGCCACGGTGCTCCGGACGATCGGTGCCGATGGAGCGGATGGCTGGGCCCGTCCTGGCGTCGGGATCGGGATGACAGACATCGACTGGTCGCTCGACGGACGGTGGATCACGACGCCCGCGCGCCTCGTCGTATCGACGGTGGCCGCCGATGATGGCGCGCCCGCGACGGAGATCCACGCACGTACCGCCTGGTGGCTGCCAGACAGACGGCTGCTCGTCGAGACCGACGGGCGGCTCATCGTCGCCGACCCGGCCTCGCTCTCCGCGGACGCCCCTGTCACCGGGTCCGTCATCGCCTCGGACGTCGGATGGGTCGACGCGGTCTCACCCGGGCGCGACCTGGTGGCCTATGCGCGGCAGTCCAGGAACGCGAGCGGTGACGCGAACCCGGTCGCTCTGCTGTCGCTCGTCGACGGGACCAGCAGCGACCTCGCCCCCTATCTCTGGCCGATCGCAGACGGGTGGGCTCCCGATGGCCGGACCCTCCTCGCTTGGGGCACCGGTGGCGTTATCAGCCTCGCCTCCATCGATGGCTCGACCCCGGTCACGACCGACATCGCCGCGGACCCGGCGACGGATCATCTGCAGCTGAGCTGGCAGACCGTGTGGCGGTAGAGCGGACGCCATCTCGACGTCTGGCGGGCGGCACGGCACGCTGGACCGGGGTGCTAGGCGGCGGCCTCCCGTGCCCTGGCCATGAGCGCCACTAGCACGTCGTTGTACCTCGCCAGCGGGGGATCGGGTTCCCGCTGCACTCGCTGACGGTGAGGATCGCGGCAGCCGGTCCGATCGCGACGACCGTGGTGCAGCGACCGTCGCCGAACCCGTTGACCGGGATCTCCGCTCGCCACGTGGTGCCGCCATCCTGGCTGACGGCCGCCCATGGCTCACCCTCCAGGCCGCGGTCCCCATAGCGCAGCGAGCCAGCGACGACGACGGTCTCGTCGCGCACGGTCAGCCCATCGAGCTGCACCGCGACCGAGCCATCGAGGGTCCTGGTCCACGATGTGCCGTCGTCGTCCGAGCTCCAGACCTCGACCGGCGCGATCGGTGATCGCTGGAACGCCACGACCGCACGACCGCCGGCCGCCTCGCCGATCGCGACGGTCGCGGCCCGTTCGACGGGCAGCGTCTCCAGCGCGGTCCAGCGGCGGCCATCGGGCGACTCGACCAGCAGGTCCGGCGCAGTCGGATCGGCGGGGCGTGCGACGCCGAGCAGGCGCGAGGGTCCCGCGGCGACGGCGACGAGAGACGCCCCCTCCGGGGTCTTCGGGACGACGGCGGTCCACGTCCGGCCATCGGTGCTGACCCACCCGTGGGTCCCGGTCGCGCCGTCGCCATCGGCGAGCGCGAACCAGCGACCATCGGCGGCGGCGAGGGACCGGAGCGCCAGGGAGGTGGCTGCGGGCCGGCCGGCCGGGGCGGTGATGGCGGCGGGGGTCCACCGGCGCCCATCCGGGCTGCTCCACCCTGTGAGCCGCTCTCCGCCCTGGCCATCGGCGACCACCCCGGCCAGCACCATCCGACCGTCCGCAGCGACCATCCGCGGCCCTCTCACGCGGTCGGCGCGGAGCAGGGCGGGGAGCCGGGCATCGCGGATCGCCTGCCACCGCAGTCCGTCCGCGGACCGCTCGATCGTCCATCCGCGCTCGTACGTCCGCTCCACGACGATGAAGCCCCCGGCCAGGGCGGCAGGCAGGACCGGGGTGACCGGTCGGTCGCGACGGGAGGACTCCCGGGTCACCAGCCACGCGATCGCGTCCGGGGCCGCTGGCAGTGGTGCGGTCGTCGTCTCCGCCGAGACGGCGCCCTCGATGCTCCTCTCTCCGTCTGCGTCGGCCTGGCACTTGACGGTCGCGGTGACGACGCGATCAGCTCCCATCGCATCCACCTCGGCGACCGACGTGCCACCCACGCGCAGTGACCACGCGGTCCAATCGGGCACCGCGACGAGCGTGCCGGCGGACCCGACCGTCGCGATCGAACCAGCCAGCGGCAGCGTGCCCCATCGGTCGATGAGCTCGACCGCCCGGTGAGCACCACACCCGATCGCCTCGAGATCCAGCCTGAACGTCACGGTCGGCACGCGCGCGAATCCCTGTCCCTCCCCGCCTAGCAGCCCGGTGAGTTCCTCGATGCCCACGTTCGGCCCATCTCGGAGTCCCCAGAGGTGGACGTCACCGGAAGGCACCACCGGCGCCCAGGGGATCCACCCGTCGATCGCGGTGAGCTCCGACACCGGCGCGGAGCGCCGACCATCCACCGCGTCCTGGGCTCCGGATGTCTGCAGCCACTCGCCCCCGCCGAACGTGCGCACCAGCGTCAGGCCGATGACGACCACCGGGGACGCGATGTCCCGCGTCCCTGCGATGAACCGCTGCGCGGGGCGGAGCGGCGCGGCCACCTCCGCCGTGTAGGCGCACGGATCACCCGTGCAGGAGTCCATGGGTGTCCAGGTGAAGCCGAACCGCCGGCCATAGCCGATGTCGCCGCCATCCCGTTTCCCGTACTCGACGCCGACGCCCGTGACCAGGGACGCCCGCCCGGAGCCGAGGACGGGGTTCACGTCAGGCGGGGTCATCGTCACCCGGAGGAGAAGCCGGTCGCCGTCCCGTTGCGGCTCGACCTTCCAGTTCCCGCGCTCGGCCGGGCCGCTCGCGCCCTCGCCGTAGTGGGCGTCCACGTCATCGCCGAACATGCCCCACTGGGGTCCGTAGCCGCCGATGTGGATCTCCAGGTCCGCGATGGACGGCGTCGCCGCCACGACGGCGAGTGGTGTCATCAGCACGCTGAGGCAGACGGCCGCCGCGCGCGCGACGCGCCACCGTTGCGACATCCCGGAAGCCTCCCGCGGGCGGTGCAGTGGTCGACGCTCCCTCGTCCGACAGAGTAGCGCCCACCGTGCTCAGCCCGCCGGCGCTGTCTCCAGCACCTCCGCCGCCTGGAGCCGCGACTGGACGTGCTTCGCGAGGCATGCGTTCCAGACGGGCAGGTTCCGGGGCGTCCGGACCGGATGGATGCCGTTGTGCGCTCTTGCGGCGCTGCGATACCATCGCAGCCCGTCGCTCCCGGCGGGATGGATCGGCCGATGTGAAGCACCGAAGGAGGGCTCGGTGGGCAGGCGCATCGTGATGATCGCGATCAGCGCGATCCTGGCCGTGGCGTCGGTGAGCTTCGGCCCGGCGGCTGCACAGTCCCCGGAGCCGTCGCTGTCACCCTCGTTCCTGCCGCTCGCGTCGGGTGACTCCGGCATCCTCGCGCCGTCGCTCGATCCGGGTGCGCTCGCCGAAGCGGTCCTCTCCCTGGACCCGGCGCTGCTCGAGGACCCGACCGCCGCGGCGCAGCGCCCGGACGAGTCGATGCCGGGCCTCTCCGGCCTGCTCGTGGGGCTGGCGGCGAGCGATCCCGACCTCGCCCCGCTGGCGGAGGCTGCACCCCTGTTCGAGCAGCTCCAGGCGCAGCTGCTCGGGGAGATCCGGGAGAAGGTCGCGCCCGATGGGTCGGTCGGCCCGCCCCTCGCCTCGATCGGCGGGCCGGTGCCGGTGCGGTCGACCCGCGCGCACGTCGACACGCCCGACGTGATGTCGATCAAGGGCGGCGAGCTCGCCGAGCTGCTCTACATCGTCGAGGTCCTCGGGGCCGAGATCTTCAACGTGGGCAAGGTCAAGGAGGCCCACGAGTTCACCATGTCGGCGACCAAGGACGACACGACCGCCACGATGGGGATGCAGTTCGGCGAGCCGGGTGCAGACAGCGGCATCACCGTCACCGTCGAGAAGAACGGCATGAAGCTCACCGCGCGCCTCAGCGGCCACACGAGCGGTGACAGATGCCCCGACGCGGACGGCAAGGTCCGGATGGAGTTCACGGCGCGCCTGCAGGGCGGCATGACCGGGGCCGGCGCCTCGGTCACCATCACCCGCGAGATGAAGGGCAGCGCGACCGCGACCGTGAACGACGCGGCCTACATCACCGGCGACATCGCGATGGACGTGACCGGCAGCTACGCGCACACGGGCGGTGACCACAACGCCTACGTGGAGACCCGCATGACCGCGACGGTCTCGGTCGGCGACTGGAGCAGCACGGAGGCCATCAGGCGGACCACCTCCACCACGCAAGATCTGGCGCGGTTGATCCGGGTCTCGCAGCACGCCACGTGGGACGCCGATGGCGTCCCGGCGTTGGAGACCGTCGCGCAAGCGACCGGCTTCGCGTTCGTCATGATGGCGATCTGGCAGGCGACCTGGCGCGACGGCCACTCGTGCGTGAAGGTCCAGGGGACCATCCCCATGTCGGTCAGCACATCGTCCGCGACGCCCATCGACCTCAGGGTCGTCCACCGCGACGGCCAGCCGCTCGACCAGCCGATCGAGGCCACCCTCAAGGGCACCCAGTCGCTCGACCCGACGCGGCTGGAGCACGCCCCCGGCACCGTCACCTACACCGCCGGTGACAAGCCCGACACGCGCTCCGACCTGACGTTCACCTCGACCTCGCGCCGGGGCATCGGCAAGCTCGAGGGCCCCGTGTGGACGGAGGGGCCCAGCTACGAGGCCCGCTCGATCCCCGGCGTGCGCAGCTGGAAGAGCGCGTGCATCGATCGGCTCGACCGCGGGCCCATCGTCCTCTCATGGAAGGACGAGACCCCCGGCGCCAACACGCAGGGGACGTTCACGCTGGACCCGGAATCCGCCACGTCGGGAACGCTCACCGAGGTGACGACCGGGAAGGGCAAGGGCTGGTCCTTCAGCTACAAGGGCAAGGGGAACTACGACGTGACCGTCTTCGTGAGCGGCCCTGACGGTTCTCCGGAGGAGCTGCAGATCGCCTACGCGACGACGGGCAAGATGCGCCAGTGCGCTGGCGGCCGCTGCACCACCTCGAAGGTCCAGCTCGCCGAGGCCTTCATCCCGATCGACGTCCGATCCGAACGCTGCCCCACGGCGCCCTGACAGGTCCGGGATGCTCGCAGCGTGCCGCCTCGGCACGGCGAGGGCCGTGACGAGTCCCGTCGGCGTCGCGGCCGTCCGGAGGCCATGAGGTTCCGAGGATCCCCGCGATCACTGCGGGGCCGCGGGATGAGGCCCGCCGGGGGGTGGCTGACGCCTGACAGGAGTCCGCTCAGCTCCGGACGCACGGGTCCACGTCCGGGAGGACGGCGCCGTCGCGTGCGACCACAGCGATCCTGCTCGGACGGGCGCCGAGTCGACGGTCAGTCCAGACGCTCGATGGTCACGCCGATGCGCTCGTACGTCGGGCGGGCACGCGCGTCCAGGGTGACCAGCGTCGCGCCGGCGCGACGACAGACCAGGGCGATCACGGCATCGTACGTGGCCCCGCCGCTGATGCCGAGGTCAGCCAGGGTCGCGACGAGTGCCGCTCCATCCTCCCGGGCGGCTAGGCCCAGTCCGGGGCCGCTGAAGGCCGTCGCCAGGAACTCGCGCACCAGCCGCGGCTCGGCCCGGTGGGGAGCGGGGAGCCGCGTGAGCACGGCGTAGGCCTCGATGGCGCATGCGACCGGGAGCAGCGGCCGGTCCTGAACGGCGCCGAGCGCCGCATGATGCGACTCGTGCCACGAGGCGAAGGCCGCCACGATGACGCTGGTGTCGACCGCCTTCATCGGCGGGTGCGCTCGAGCGTCTCCCGGACGACGGCCGATGAGAGCGGCACGACCCCGGTGTCGGGCACCGCCACCATTACTTCGCCCCGCCGTTCCAGGTGCATCGGCACCGGCGGGGGCTCCAGCTCGAGCCGCCCGTCCCTGACCGCGATCTCCAGCTCCTGCCCGCCGGTCAGGCCAAGCTCGTCGCGGAGCGCCTTGGGCACGACGACGCGACCTGCCACGTCGATGGTGGTTCTCATGGCAGAAATCTACCATGTCATGCTCGGTGATCACGATCTCGGTGTGGATGCTCAGTGACCGTGTCATGGCAGATCGCCCAGTGAGCTTGTCAGGGTTTCGGGATGGACGACATCAATCTCAGGCCCGGGGAGCAGCGGCGCGGCGCGATCCTGGCCCAGCTGACCACACGGTCGGTGGCCCGCAGACCCCATGCGCCGACTCGTCCGACGGCTCCCCCAGCTTCTGCTCGTCGCGCGTCTTCGTGGTCGCGGCCGACGGGTCCACCGGGCCTGTCCAGGCCGGCGATCCGGACATGGAAGGCTCGCGCCGCGGCAGTCTGGACCACGGCGCGAGGCAGCGTGGGCGGCGGATTACACCATCGTGGTAGCGTTCCACCATGCCGCTGAACATCAAGGACCCCGAGACCGAGCGACTCGCGCGCGAGGTGGCGGGCATCACCGGGGAGTCCAAGACGGGAGCCATCCGGACGGCCCTGCGGGAGCGCAAGGCCCGGCTCGACCTGGCCGTCGGCCACGGCGACCGCGCCCGCGCCCTGCGGTCGTGGCTGGAGTCCGAGCTCTGGCCGTCGCTGCCCGACGGCGTGCGCGGCCAGGCCCCGACGCAGGCGGAACAGGACGCGATCCTGGGATACGACGAGGCACCGTGATCCTCGACACGTCGGCCATCCTGGCGATCGTGTTCGACGAGCCGGAGCGTGACGCGTTCATCGATCTGATCGGCGCGCACCCGGTCGTGGGTGTCGGGGCGCCCACGCTCGCCGAGACCTCCATCGTCTTGGCCAGCCGGGTCGGGGCGGATGCGGGCAGAGTCCTCGCCGGGTTCGTGGATCGCGCGGGCCTCGTGGTCGTGCCCTTTGACGCCGCACACTGGGAGGTGGCGGCCCACGCCTGGCTCCGGTTCGGGCGAGGGCGCCACCCGGCGGCGCTGAACCTGGGCGACTGCCTCAGCTACGCGACCGCGCTGGTCGCCGGCCGACCGCTCCTCGCCAAGGGCGACGACTTCCGACGGACGGACCTGCCGCTGGCGTGACGACCGTCCGCGACCCCACCGCGGCGAACGGATGCGGGTGGGCCGCCCCGGTCGGTGCCCACCCGGTCGTGGGCCGATGGACTCCCGGTACGGCTGGACGTGGGGGATGTCCCCGAGGTCGACACCGCGAACGGCGGGCTCGAGCTCCTGCCGGACGGGGAACGGGACACGCGGCGCTGTCGACGCGGTCCTTCCACTCGGATCGGTCGAGCGGAGACTTCGCCCTGGTGCCCGCGAGGTCGAAGACGGACGCCACCACGATCCCGTTGGCGAGGGCGAGCGAGGGCTCCGCGACTGCGACGGAGCACGCGACGACCCATGATCGCATGATGACGCTGTCATCGGCGACCGCACCACCGCGGCGACGTCCATCATCGTCGGGGTCAGGTCATGAGCAGCAGCCGTCGCCGCAGCAAGTGGTTGACCCGGGCGCGTCGAGCACCCCGATCGACTGCGGACGGATGGGTGAGGGTGCGGTCGACCCGGGCACGTCCTCGCCGGCCGCCGGCCTGCGGGCCTTGACGATGGCGCTGACCATGCCGTCGGCCACCGCGTGGGTAGGCGTGATGGACACATCCGTGAGGCCGGCCGCCTCGAGTCCGTCGCGATACTCGGTGAACGACAGGGCTCCCGCGATGCAGGCCGCCGCGCTCCGGCGCCATGAGCTGGACCCGGCCCGCCTGGCCGACTTCCTGGGCTCGCACATCCTGGCCGGTGAACGAGCCCCTCGCGAGGCGGTCGTCCGCGGTCAGCGCGTCGTCCGCGACCACGTCCGACACGCCCATCCGGCCACCCGGCCGCAGCACGCGCGCGATCTCCCGGAACACCGCGGCCTTGTCGGCGGCGAGGTTGATGACGCAGTTGCTGATGACCACGTCCACCGATGCCGCGGGCAGCGGGATCGCCTCGATGTGACCGCGCACGAACTCGACGTTGGTGGCGCCCGCCTCCGCGGCGTTGCGCTGCGCCAGCGCGAGCATCTCATCGGTCATGTCCAGTCCGATTGCCCGCCCGGTCGGCCCGACGCGCCTGGCCGAGAGAAGCACGTCGATGCCGCCCCCTGAGCCCAGGTCCAGCACTCGCTCGCCCTCATGGAGGTCGGCCACCGCGATCGGGTTGCCGCAGCCGAGGGATGCGAGCACCGCTGCGTCGGGCAGCTCGTCGCGCTCCAGCGCGGAGTACAGCTCGGGCCCGAAGACCCCGGCATCGTCGGCGCAGCAATCCTCGGCGCAGCAGGCCCCGGATGCCGTCCTGGTCGCGGCCTCCGCGTAGCGGGTCCGCACCAGCTCGTGCAGCGCATCGGAGTCGGACAGATCGATGGTCGTCGTGGCGATGTCGATCGGTGCGGTCATCAGCGGTCTCCTTCCGCGCAGTCGTTGCGGCCCATCCGGGTCACGATGCGGTCCAGCAGGTTGGGGTGGCAGCAGACCCGGTGGCAGGCTGCCAGGCTTGCAAGTCGGGAGCGGGCGGCGTCCCGCTCGCGTTCCTGTTGCGCGACCCGGACGAGGATGTCGAGGTGCATGAGGTCGGCCTCCATGGGCGGTGGTGAGTGGGCTGACGCATTGATACTTGACGATATCGGTACATGTCAATACCATTCGCCCATGAAGAAGGTCACGGATCCCGACGCCCTCCTGATGCAGGGGGCGGCGGACCCCACCCGTCTGGCGATCCTGCGCCAGCTGTCGGGCGGCGATGCCGTGTGCGCCTGCGACTTCACCGCCTGCTGCGCCGTCGCCCAGCCCACCGTGAGCCACCATCTCAAGGTCCTGCGGGAGTCCGGCTGGGTGACGAGCGAGCGCCGCGCATCGTTCGTGTGGTACCGCATCCGACCCGATGCGGTCGCCCGCTTCCGGTCCCTCGCGGCCGGGCTCTCGCCGGTCGCCGCCCCGGAACAGGGGCGCGTGCTGCCGGTCGTCCAGCCGACGGCCTGATGACGCATCCGGCCCATGGCCAGCGCGTCCGACCACCCCATCCGCGCCCTGTTCGTGTGCACCGGCAACTCCGCCCGGAGCCAGATCGCCCGGGCACATGGCCGAGAACGCGGCGCGCATGCCGAGCGTATTGCCCGGACAGGGCTTGACGTCCTTCCTGTTCGTCGCCGGCCGCCGCGGTCAGCCGGGCGTCGTTCGCGTCTCCAGCCAGGAGGCGAGCAGGTCC
>DAOTUX010000192.1:0-12395 GCA_034436475.1 Chloroflexota bacterium
GGTACTTGGTGATGGCCGCGGTCAGCGACGTCTTGCCGTGGTCGATGTGCCCGATGGTGCCCACGTTGACGTGGGGCTTGGTGCGCTCGAACTTCTTCTTGGCCATCTGTCTTGCCTTGATGACTCCTGTGCAGGGCTGCGCCCGTCACTGTGCGTTGGGGGTGGAGCCCACATTGGGATTTGAACCCAAGACCTCTTCCTTACCAAGGAAGTGCTCTGCCACTGAGCTATGTGGGCCGGTGGTCACGACCGATCGAGGGAGTGGTGGGCAGGGAGGGAATCGAACCCCCACAGTCGAAGACGGCTGATCTACAGTCAGCGGAGCTCACCACCTGCTCAACCTACCCACGGACTGCGCGAACCTCCTGGGGGCCAGGGCCCCGTGGTGAGGAGGCAGGCCGGCGCAGCGGCCTCTTCGATTGGAGCCGACGACGGGACTCGAACCCGGAACCGGCGGTTTACAAAACCGCTGCTCTACCAATTGAGCTACGTCGGCGGCGACGGGTAAGGATACCGCACTCACGTGAGGCCTCGCAACGACGCGAACCCTCAGAGACACCGGGACCCACAGGGAAGGGTACCCCGATCGGTCGCGATGCGCGGGCCACCGACGACGGAGGTTCCCGGTCAGGCGGGCTCGCCGGGCAGCAGGTCCTCCGTGGGTCCCATCAGGGGTGCCTCCTCGGCATCGGTCGGCCCAAGTGCCAGGGCGGGGGCCGGCGCATCCGCCTCCGATGGCCCAGCCGGGCCCATCGCCGGGGTGCCCACCCGCCCCTCGTCCGTCAGGGGCGTCGGGCCCGCGACCGGCAGGTCAGGCCGGGGGCGCTTGGCGGCAGCCTCGAACAGGAGGACCGAGCCCGCGACCGCGGCGTTGAGCGACGCGACCCGACCGTGCATCGGGATGCGCACCACGAGGTCGAGGCGCCGCCGGACATGACCCGCGATTCCCCTCCCCTCGCTCCCCACCACGAGCGCCAAGGGCCCACGCAGGTCCGCGTCCCGATAGGCAAGCGACGCGGACTCGTCAGCACCCACCAGATGCAGGCCGGCTGCGTGCAGGTCCACGAGGCCACCCCCGAGGTCATCCACGGGCGCGAGGAGCAGATGCTCCACGGCACCCGCGGATGCCTTGATGGCAGCAGGCCCGATGGGCGCGGAGCGGCGCGTGGGGAACACCACCCCGTGGACACCGCAGGCCTCCGCGCTGCGCAGCAGGGTGCCCACGTTCTGGGGGTCCTCGAGCGAGTCCAGGACGAGCACGAACGGTGGCTCGCCACGCTCGCGGGCCCGCGCGAGCACGTCGTCGATGGTGGCCCACCTGCGCGGCTCCACCACCAGCGCGATCCCCTGATGCCCGTCGAACCCGGTGAGGGCGGTCAGCGAGCCACCCTCCACCTCCACCACAGGGATGCGCAGGGCCGTCGCATGCAGCACGAGCTGCTGCAGTGCGGCACGGCGCTCGGGCACCACGAGGAGGCGCCGCACGGGCCGTCGGGCGGCGAACGCCTCCTCCACCGGCCGCCGCCCGGCAACCAGCTCCTCATCCTCCGTGATGCGCTCGGGAGGCGCGATGCCCTCGGGTGCGGCTGACACCCAGGCCCGACGGAAGGGAGGTGACCCACCCGGCGGCCTGCCCGGAACCGGACGTCGGTACGGTCCCCGCGTCCGGTCGGTGGCAGGCGGTCGTCTCGCATCGAGGGGTCGCCCCGGGCGATCGGCCCGTCCCATCCCGGGGTCGTGTCGCACGTCGCCCTCGGGGCGTGACCACCGGTCGTCGGGCACGCCGTGCCCCGGCGCAGCGCGCCCCATGGGCGCTCCGTGCCCCGGCGCCCCACGCACCGGCCCGCGACCCCCCGGCACCGCCCCACGGGGATGCTCGGTCGACCAGGGGCGACGTTGAGCGTCCTGCCCGGGATAGCGGCCGTGAGGGCGCCCGCCCTCACGTGCCCCAGCGGACCAGACATCCCGAGGACCGCGGTCGGCATCGCCCTCCCAGCGTCGGACACGACCGGCAGACGGTCCGGGCGTGTCCATGCGCCCTCGTTGACCGCCGCCCTCGGTTCCCATGGCCCGATCGTGGTGCCCCATAGGATCGTCCCGGCCGGGGCGACCCGAGCCTGTGTCCCGAGCACCCGGGCCGGGACGACCACGATGACCGGAGCCACCCGCGGCGCCACGGTCCCTCGAAGGGTCGTTCGAGCGCCCGCCACGGCCCCCCGTGGGCGGCCGTCGTCCCTCATCGCGAGGCTCCCGCTCAGGCCGGGCCATCGCTCGCCACCTCGGCCACACGCCAGCGCTGTCCGTCGCGTGTGTCCTCGACCACGATGCCCAGCGTCGTCAGCCGGTCGCGCAACGCGTCCGAGCGCGCCCAGTCACGCGCGGACCGGGCGGCGGCACGCTCGTCGAGCAGCGCCATCACCTCGTCGGGCGGGCGGCCATCAGCGACCCCATCGGGCTCCATGACCGCGAGCACCTTGTCCAGGTCCCGGAGGGTCTCGGCGGCGCGTCGTGCGTCGTCAGCGGACATGGAACGGTCGGCGAGGCGTCGATTGAGCTCCTTGACCAGGTCGAACACGGCGGCGAGCGCCGGTGCGATCGACAGGTCGTCGTCGAGGGCCTCCTCGAACGCCGAGGTCGTCGCATCGAGCACGGCGGCGACACGAGGGTCGTCGGGGCCGCGGTCGCCTTGAGCGGCGTGCAGGTCAAGTGCCACCAGCGCGGTCGACATGCGCTCCACGGCTGCGGCCGCGGCCGGCAGGGACTCGTCGCCGAACTCGAGCGGCGCGCGGTAGTGGGCCGACAGGAGCGCATACCGGAGAGCCCGAGCGGACCATCCCTGCTCCAGGACGTCGGCGGGACGCAGGAAGCGCCCGCTCCGGCGGGCCATCTTCTCCCCGCCGACGCGGAGGTGGTCACAGTGCAGCCAGGTCCGGACGAACCGCTCGCCGGTCGCCGCCTCGGATTGCGCGATCTCGTCCTCGTGGTGCGGGAAGATGAGGTCGATGCCGCCCGTGTGGATGTCGAATGACGGCCCCAGGTGGCGCATGCTCATGGCGGAGCACTCGATGTGCCAGCCGGGACGCCCGGGGCCGATGGGCGTGTCCCAACATGGCTCGCCCTCGCGCGGCCCCTTCCAGAGCGCGAAGTCGCGGACGTCGTCCTTGCCGTAGTCGTCTGCCTCGACTCGCTCCCCCACGCGCTGACGGGCGGGGTCGATCCGCGCCAGGGCGCCGTACGCGGGCCAGGACGAGATCCGGAAGAAGATCGACCCTTCCTCGGTGCGGTAGGCGTGACCTCGCTCGAGGAGCGTCGAGATGAGCGTCGCCATCTCCGGGATGTGGTCGGTCGCCCGGGGCATCACGTCGGGGGTCGTGATGCGCAGCCGGGCGAGGTCGTCGAGGAACACCCGCGTGAAGCGCGTCGTGACGTGCTCGATGGGCACGCCCTGCTCGGCCGCATCGCGGATGATCCGGTCGTCGACGTCCGTGATGTTGAGGACCCACGTGACGTGATAGCCCTTCCATGCCAGATAGCGCCGCACCAGGTCCGCGAACACGAAGCTCCGGAAGTTGCCCACGTGCGGCGGGCCGTAGACGGTGGGGCCGCAGGAGTACATCCGGACGTCTGTGGGGTCGATGGGCACGAACTCCTCGAGCGCACCGCCCAGGGTGTTGCGAAAGCGAAGGGTCATCCCAGCACCTCCACGAGCGCGGAGGCCGAGATGACCCGACCCGCGCCCTCGTCCCCTGACAGGTTGCCGGTGGAGGCGCTCACCGCGACCGTGTCCGGGTCGATGCCCAGGAGGCCCGCGATGATGACGGCGATGCGATCGAGTCGCGCGCCCCCCAGCCGCGGCCGCGCGCCCTTGATGGCGATGTCGACACGCGTTGGTCGCAGGCCCGCCCCGGCGAGACGCGCGACCACCTCGCGCACCAGCTCCTGGCTGTCGATGCCCCGGGTGCGCCGGTCGCCGGACGGGAACAGCCTCCCCAGGTCGCCCTGGCGGGCCGCCCCGAGCAGCGCATCGCACAGGGCGTGGAGGACCACATCGCCGTCGGAGTGGCCGTGCAGCCGAGGGGCCTCCGCGATCTCGAGCCCGCCCAGTCGCAGGCCATCGACTGGGCCGAAGGGATGGCTGTCCATGCCCCAGCCGGTGCGTCGCGAGGTGCCACGGGCGAGCGCCTCGGCGATGGCGAGGTCCGCGGGCTCGGTCACCTTGAGCGCGGCCGACTCGCCGGGCACCGTCGTCACGGCGATCCCGTGACGGGCCAGCAGCTCTGCCTCGTCTCCGAACGACTCCGGCCCATCGGAGAATGCCTCGACGGCCGCCAGCAGCAGGTCGCGTCGCGCACCCTGGGGGGTCTGCGCCCGACAGGTACCGGACCGGTCGAGCGTCCCGACGATGAGTCCGTCCTTGACCAGCTTCAGGGAGTCCGGCACTGGCAGCGCCGCGATCGCGGCGCCGTGTCGCGCGGCCGCCGCGGCGACCCGGTCCGCGAGCGCCGACGAGGCCAGGGGCCGTGCCGCGTCATGGACCAGCACCACCTCGGCATCCGCGGACCGCACGCCCACCGCCACCGAATCCTGGCGCCGCGCGCCGCCCGCGAGCACGGTGACGTCGGCGGGGAGCCATGACAGGGCGCCCACGGCATCCACGCGGTCGGCGGCGGTGACCACGATGACGCGCCGGACGCTCGTCGCCGCCCGCATCGCCTCCACCGCCCAACGGAGCATCGGCCGACCGGCGACGCCGAGTCCCGACTTGTCGACGGCGCCCATGCGCATGCCCGAGCCAGCCGCCACGATCACGGCGTCGGCGTAGGGCAGCGTACGGACGGGTCCGGTGGGGACGGGGCGCATGCGCCTATGGTGCCGCAGCCGACCCATCCCCGTGTGAACGGGGCTGCCGACGGGTCAGGATGACCCGGCGACGGGCTGGGCGAACACCATGCGCCCGGCGACCGTCTGGAGCACCCGCGTGACGTGGACGTCGAGCTCCCGTTGCAGGAACGAGCTGCCGCCCTCGACCACGATCATCGTCCCGTCGTCCAGGAAGGCCACCCCCTGCCCGGGCTCCTTGCCCTCCTGGATGACCTTGACCCGGAGCGCCTCGCCGGGCAGGAACGCCGGCTTCATGGCGTTGGCGAGCTGATTGAGGTTCATCACGCGCACGCCCTGGAGCTGAGCCACCCGATTGAGGTTGTAGTCGGTGGTCAACACGGCGCCACCGTGCGCGCGGGCGAGCGCGACGAGCTTGGCGTCGACCGCCCTCACATCGGGCGCGTCCTCGTCGGACAGGTCGAGCTCCACGCGAGGGTCCTTCTGGAGCACCGACAGCACGTCAAGACCCCGACGACCGCGGCTGCGCCGAGCGGTGTCCTCGTCATCCGCGATGTGCTGGAGCTCGCCCAGGACGAACCGGGGCACCACCAACGTCCCGCCCAGGAACCCGGATGCGACCACATCCACGAGGCGGCCGTCGATGATGGCGCTGGTGTCGACATAGACGGGCGGGCCCGGCAGCTCGCCCTCCGCATGGGTGGGCGTCGGTGGGTGGATGAGGCCGATGTCCCGCGCCGCATCCACCAGGTCGTCACGCTTGGCGATGGTGAGACCCATCATGCCCAGGCCCAGGACGATGGAGACGCCGATGGGCAGCAGCCAGCCGTACGGGTCCGGGAAGTTGGACAGGGGCAGCCCCAGCAGGATCCCCAGGAACAGGCCGATGGTGAGCCCCACGACCGCCGCCGCGAACTCGCCCGCGGACATGTCGCCCACCGCGGCCATGATCCGATGCGCGGGCTGCACGGTGATGTGGGGCAGCACCGAATAGCCGGCCACGACCCACGCGACCAGCCACAGCAGGAGCAGGCCGAAGCCCCCCGGCGTGCCCGCGAACGTCGACCCCCAGTCCGCCACACCCGCGAGCGTGATGGCCACGATGAGGCCCAGGCTCCCGCCCAGCAGCCGGACAAAGCGATCCATGATCGGCCGAGGCTACCAGAGGTGCCGCTGGACGGCCCTACCCCAGTGGTACCGGCTCGAACGCGGCACGCGCGGGCTCAGCGCCGCTCGCCCGCAACTCGGCGAGTGCCTCGCGCAGCGTGGTGACGGTGACCACGCGGAGGTCGCCCGCAGGGCCGCGCAGGCCCGACGCCACGCCCCCGAGCCCATCGCCCGCAGGCACGATCGCTCGATCGAAGCCCAGCCGCGCCGCCTCAACGAGGCGGCGCTCGAGACCGCGCACGGGTCGCAGACCCCCCAGCAACGTGACCTCCCCGCATGCCACCGTCCCTGGGTCGCTGGCCAGGTCGGCGGCCGAGGATGCCACGGCGAGCGCGACCGCGAGGTCGAGTGCCGGCTCCTCGATCGAAGCGCCGCCCGCGAGGCTGAGATACAGGTCGTGGCGCGAGACATCCACGCCACACCGGCGCGCGAGCACCGCCACGAGCAGCGCGAGCCGGTCCGAGGGCACGCCCACCAGGGCTCGTCGGGGCATCCCCAGGCCTGCCGGGGCGACCAGGGCCTGCACCTCCACGAGCATCGGGCGCGTCCCCTCGAGGACCGGTGCCACCATGACGCCCGGCTCGCCTCGTCGCTCCGGGCCCAGGAACGCGCGGGCGGGGTCAGGCACGCCGCGGAGACCCACGCCCGTCATCTGGAGCACGCCCGTCTCCTCGGTCGACCCGAACCGGTTCTTCGCGGTGCGCAGCAGCCGCAGGGGCCCATACCTGTCACCCTCGAGCACCAGGACCACATCCACGAGATGCTCCAGGGTCCGCGGCCCGGCCAGGCTGCCGTCCTTCGTGACGTGCCCGACCAGCACGGTGGGAGTGCCGTGGGCATGGGACCATGCCGCGATTCGGGACGCTGCCTCGCGCACCTGGCCGACCGACCCCGCGGGGCCGTCGAGCCCGTCCACGGTCAGGGTCTGGACCGAGTCCACGATGAGCAGGCTCGGGGCGGCCGTCTCGGCAGCCCCGAGCACCCCCTCCAGCGACGTCTCGGCGAGCACGTGGATGGCCGTGCCGGGGAGTCCGTCGGTCAGCCCCAGGCGGTCCGCGCGCAGGTGGAGCTGCCCCGCTGACTCCTCGCCCGTCGCGTACAGGACGCCCCGTGGGTTGCTCGCACCACCCCCGGCAGCCCGAGCGACACCTGCTGCGACCTCCAGGACGAGCGTCGACTTGCCGATCCCGGGCTCGCCACCCAGGAGCACGACCGCGCCCGGCACCAGGCCGCCACCCAGGACCCGGTCCACCTCCTCGATGCCGACCGGCAGCCGTTCCACGGGCTGACTCGCCACCGTCCCCAGGGGTCGAGGCGCGTCACCGCCCGCAGCCCTCCCAACGGCGCGCGTCGCCCCGTTGGGGGCTCGACGCACGAGCGTCTCCACGAGCGAGTCCCACGCACCGCACACGTGGCAGCGCCCCTCCCACGCCGTGGAGGAGGCACCGCAGGACTGGCAGAGATAGCGACTCGTGGTGCGTGTCACGGGCGATGCCATGACCGCTTGAGACTCGGCCCTGCCATGGGCCTATGCCTCGACGGGCGTCTTCTCGACGAGCGGCTCGATGGTCAGACCCGCGTCGGGCGAGCGGTCGACGACCACCGTCTGCCCCGGCTGATATCGACCCAGCAGGAGCGCCTCGGCGAGCGGGTCCTCGACCATCCCCTGGATGACGCGCCGGAGCGGCCGGGCGCCGTAGTCCACGTCATAGCCCAGCTTGATGATGTGGTCCTTGGCTTCCTGGGTGACCTCCAACTCGATCTGCTGGGCCCGCAGCTGCTCCCGCACCCGCGACAGCAACAGGTCCACGATGAGTCGGATCTCCTCCACCGTGAGCGACCGGAACACGACGAACGAATCGACCCGGTTGAGGAACTCAGGGCGGAACTGGCTCTTGAGCTGCTCCATGACCTTGTCCTTCATCCGGTCGTACTGGCGGTCGCGCTCGAGCTCCTCGGAGGTCGAGACGGGCCGGAAGCCGAGGGTCGTGTCCTTGAGCAGTGACTTGGCGCCCACGTTGCTGGTCATGATGATGACCGTGTTGCGGAAGTCCACCCGACGGCCCTTGGCATCGGTGAGATGCCCGTCCTCCAGGATCTGAAGGAGGATGTTGAACACCTCCGGATGTGCCTTCTCGATCTCATCGAGCAGGACCACGGAGTAGCTCTTGCGTCGGACCGCCTCGGTCAGTTGGCCGCCCTCCTCGAAGCCGACATACCCCGGGGGGGCACCCACGAGGCGGCTCACGTTGTGGCGCTCCATGAACTCGCTCATGTCGATCTTGATGAGCGCGTCCTCGCTGCCGAACATGAACTCCGCGACGGCCTTGGCGAGCTCGGTCTTGCCCACGCCCGTGGGGCCCAGGAAGATGAACGAGCCGATGGGTCGCTTGGGGTCCTTGAGCCCGGCCCGTGCCCGGCGCACGGCCTTGGAGATGGTGTCGATCGCCTCCTGCTGCCCGATGACGCGCTTGTGGAGCGACTCCTCCATGTGCAGCAGTCGCTCCGACTCCTCCTGGGCGATGCGCGTGACCGGGATGCCCGTCCACATGGAGACGACCTGCGCGATGTCCTCCTCGCCCACCTCGGGGGTGTGCTCGGCGAGCTGTGCCTGCCAGTCCGACCGGAGCTGGTCGATGACCGCCCGTGCGGACGTCTCGGCATCCCGCAGCTGCTGGGCGCGGTCGTACTCCTGGTCGTTGACCGCCGCCTCCTTCTCCTTGGAGATGCGCTCCAGCTCCTTCTGCGCGGCTCGCAGGTCCGGGGGCGCGGAGCTGTGGCGCAGGCGGACGCGGCTTGCCGCCTCATCGATGAGGTCGATCGCCTTGTCAGGGAGATGCCGGTCCGTGATGTAGCGGATGGACAGGTCCGCTGCCGCGCGGATGGCCTCGTCGGTGACCCGCACCCGATGATGGGCCTCATAGCCGGCACGGATGCCGAACAGGATGTCCACCGTCTGCTCGAGCGTGGGCTCCTCCACCATCACGGGCTGGAACCGGCGCTCGAGGGCTGCGTCGCGCTCGATGTACTTGCGGTACTCGTCAAGCGTGGTGGCGCCGATGCACTGCAGCTCGCCCCGAGCGAGTGGCGGCTTCAGGATGTTGGCGGCGTCGATGGCGCCCTCGGCTGCCCCCGCGCCCACGAGCGTGTGCAACTCATCGATGAACAGCACCGCGTCACTCGTGGAGCGGAGCTCCTCGATGATCTTCTTGAGGCGCTCCTCAAACTCGCCACGGTACTTGGTGCCCGCCACCAGCGACCCGATGTCGAGGGTCAGCACGCGCTTGTCGGCGAGCGTGTCAGGCACGTCCCCGGCGACGATGCGCTGGGCGAGGCCCTCCGCGATGGCCGTCTTGCCCACGCCCGGCTCGCCGATGAGCGCCGGGTTGTTCTTGGTCCGCCGCGACAGGATCTGGATGACCCGCTCGATCTCCTTCTCGCGACCGATGATGGGGTCGATCTTGCCCGCGCGGACGGCCTCCGTGAGGTTGATGCCCAGTTGGTCGATGGTGGGCGTCTTGCTGGCGCGCTTGGTCTCCTGGGTGGGTGCCGTGGCGCTCGACTGGGACAGCACGCGGATGACCTCGTGACGCACCTTGTCCAGGTTGACGCCCAGGGACTCCAGCACACCCGCGGCGATCCCCTCGCCCTCCCGGACGAGGCCCAGCAGCAGGTGCTCGGTGCCGATGTAGTTGTGGCCCAGGCGACGCGCCTCATCGATCGCCAGCTCGATCACCCGCTTGGCGCGGGGCGTCAGTCCCACCTCGCCCACGACCGGTCGGTCGCCCCGGCCGATGATGAACTCCACGGCGGTGCGGACCTTGGCCAACTCGACGTTCATGTTCTCGAGCACGCGCGCGGCCACGCCCTCGCCCTCACGGACGAGGCCCAGCAGCAGGTGCTCCGTGCCGATGTAGTTGTGGTTGAACCGATGCGCCTCGTCCTGAGCGAGCGTCAGGACCTTGCGCGCACGATCCGTGAACTTGTCGAACCGATCCATGGGGCCGAACGTCCGTTCCGATCTGAGGCGGTGCCACCGTGGCACTCGACCTCGATGTTACCACCCGGGGATGGCACGGCCGTGCTCGCCCAGGGAGCGAACGACCCGCCGGTCGGGCGGGTCGTCCTCATGTCCTTCCAGGTCCCGGGGATCAGCCGACGCGATCCTCAGCCTCGGCGAGCGCGACGATCTCCTCCGCCACGGCCGACTCTGCGGCGTCCTCGGCCTCGGCGACCGCGACGATCTCCTGCGCCACGGCCGACTCTGCCGCCTCCTCAGCCTCGGCCAACTCGACCACATCGGCCGCGACCGAAGCCTCGGCGGCCTCCTCAGCCTCCGCCAGCTCGACGACCGCCTCGGCGAGGCTCTCGTCGGTCATGCCTGGCGCTGCCTCCGCCAGTGCGGTCTCGGCGGCGTCCTCAGCCTCCGCCAGCTCGACCATCTCCGCCGCCACGGCGGCCTCGGCGACCCGCTCCTCCTCGACGAGCTGCGCCACGTCCGCCGCCACGGCGGCCTCGGCGACCACGGTCTCATCCGAGGACGCCGTCGCTCGATCGCGCTCCTGCGCGGCGACCTGTGCCCGCACCTGCGCGAACGCGGCCGCGAGCGTGTTGTCGATGCCGCCCTCGGGCTCCTGGACGGCCTGCGAGGGATCGTAGCCACGCTCGGCACGCGGTCGTCGCTCGCGGGGCTCGGGGCGGGCGGGCGCCTCCTCTGCCTGCTTGAGGCTGAGGCCCAGGCGATGCCGCTCGGAGTCGAGGGAGATCACCTTGAGCTTGAGGCGCTGACCCTCGTGCACCACGTCCCCGGGATGCGCGACACGCTGATGGGACAGCTCGCTGATGTGGATGAGACCCTCGAGGCCCTCGCGCACGCGGACGAACGCCCCGAAGTTCACGATCTTGGTGACCGTGCCCTCGATGATGTCGCCCACCTTGAGGTCCGCGACCGTCGAGTTCCAGGGGTCGGGCTGGAGGCGGCGGATCGAGAGGCTGATCCGGCCCCGCTCGTGGTTGATGTCGATGACCTCGGCCTCGACCTCCTCGCCGACCTGGTAGCCCGACTCGGGGTTGTTGACCTTGTTCCAGGACAGCTCGCTCTTGTGGACCAGCCCGTCGATGCCACCCAGGTCCACGAACACGCCGAACGGCGCGATCGAGCGGACGTTGCCCTTCACGTGCTGACCCACCTGGAGGCTGCTGAACAGCTCGTCCCGCTTTTCGCGGCGCTCCTCGTAGAGGGCGACCTTCTCGGACAGGATGAGCCGGTTGGCCTTGCGGTTGACCTCCAGGATCTTGAGACGCAGCTTCCGGCCGACGTAGGGCTGGAGCTTCTCGGCGATCTCCTGGGCAGCGTCGCGCGGCTGCTCGTTCTGGGGCCGCCGCGGGAAGTCGACGATCTGGCTGATGGGCACGAAGCCCCGGATGCCGCAGTCGACGATGAGGCCACCCTTGTTGTGGTCGATGACCGGGGCCTCGATGATGGCACCCGCGTCCAGTTGCTCCTGCATCGCGCGCCACTTGCGCTCAAGGCCGGCGCGACGGAGCGAGAGGACCGCGTGACCCTCGTTGGACTCCGGCTGGAGGACGTACACGAGGACCGTGTCATCGATGGCGAGCTGTGGCTGGGCCTCGCTGTTGCGGCCATACAGCTCGCGGTTGCTGACCACGCCCTCGGACTTGGCGCCGATGTCGACCAGCATCTCGTCCTTGTCGATGCGCACCACGGTGCCTTCGACGACGTCCCCATGCTTGAGGCTCCGGATGTCACCGGACTGCTCGTTGAGCAGCTCCTCCATGGTGGTGGGCTCCGGGCGAGTATCCACGACCGCGACCGGCTCGGGCTCAGGCTCCGCGGCCGGCGCCGATGCGAGGTCCTCGGCGGACAGGCCCGTGTCGCCCTCCGGCGCGATGCTCGACTGGGTCCGTGCGATGGCGTCGGTCGGCCCATCGACCTCGACCGTCACGGGGACGACCTCCGTCGCGGGAGGCGGCGTGTCGGTCGCGTCCGCGACCGCGACCGAGGTCGGGGCGTGCTCGACGAGCGCCTCGATGGTGGCGGTGGCCGACTCCTCGGCGCTGATGGTCGGAGCCGACGGCTGTGTGCCGGTGTCGCCCTGCTGTGCTTCGGTCAAGGTGTGGTGGTCTCCTCGGATATCAGCTCCCACCACCGGGGACAACGGAGCCCGGGACGCATGCCCGGGCTTCCTGCATCGGCTGGTCGTCCGTGTGGCTGGTGGGCTCCGACAGACTCCTCCGTTTCCCGGCACGCGCGAGGCCCCGCCCTTCCCTCGAGCGGTGCCCGTGTAGCCTACCACAGCAGCACAAGCGTGGACCACGCGCTCGACCGTGGGCGCACCGAGGGAGGCGATGCCCGAGCTACCCGACCT
>DAOTUX010000193.1:0-2329 GCA_034436475.1 Chloroflexota bacterium
CCTGCGATCGAGCCACTGGACCGGCTCCGACGGCCGCTACCCCTACTGGGAGTCGCCGCGATATCAGACCGCGCTCTACTGTCGATATGACGTCGTGGCGGAGTCCGCCCGTTGGCTGCTCCTACGCCCCGCGTCCCGCAACCGGTGCGGCAATCCGTATGGTCGCCGGCTCGTGAGCGCGCAGCCGGGCGTGCCCGTGGACGTGCCCTCCCGCCCGGGCGCGATCACGCTCGCATCCATCACCTACGAGCGGTCGCCGCTCGAGACGCTCGCCACCCTCGTGTTCAAGGGCTCGGAACGTCACGTCGACTATGGGACGGGCACGTGGCGGATGTCATATGTGCCGCAGGCGCAGGACCTGATGCTCAACGCCCCGATGGCCCACCCGGCCTTCGCGGATCTCCCGATGACCCCTTGGCCAAGCCTGACGTTGGATGCCCCGGGCGAGATCTCGTTCGCGTTCGTCGACGTGATGCCCTGACGGGACCTCCGGTCAGCCTGCGTGGATCGCGCCTCGAGCACGACCCACGAAGAACGCGACGTACCACCGAAGGTAGCGCGGGAGCCATGCGCGCAGCCGAAAGCGACTGGATCCGACCGTCCGGTCGCGCCATGTCGCGGGCACCTCCCGAACGGTCCGCCCCGCCAAGGCCGCCTTCACGGTCAGTTCGAGGGCGAGTTCGAAGCCGCCTTGGCTCTCGATGGTCACCGAGTCGATGTACCGGCGGCTGTAGAGCTTGAAGTTGTTGGTCGCATCGTGCGTGCCCACCCGCCCGAACCACTGCAGCGTGAGGCCCGCCGAACGGCTCAGGAGTCCCTTGATGCGCGGGCCTCCGAGCTGCCGACCCCCTCGCATGTAGCGGCTGGCGGCCACGACGTCCGCACCCTGTTCGGCCAGGTCCACCATGCGGTCGATGACCTCGACCTCGTCGGACCCGTCGGCCATGCTGACCACGATGTATGGCGCCCGGGCGGCAGCGATGCCCGAGCGCATCGCAGCCAGGACCCCTCTGCCGAGGTCGTTGCGATGGAGGCGTACCTGAGGCATCCGCGACTGGAGCGCCCGCACGACCGGCACCGTGGTGTCCTCGTCGAAGTCGTGGACGACGAGCACCTCCATGGGCGCACGGACGGCCGCGACGAGTCGCTCGAGGGTGGGTGTGATGCTCTCGGCCTCGTCATAGACCGGAAGGACGATGGAGACGCGAGGCGTGGGCGGCGCGTCCTTGGCCAGGACCCTGGGTGGGTCCCCCATCGAGATGGGTCCGTCGGATCGCGGCGCGGTGTCGTTGTCGGTCACACGAGGATGCCCCGCTCGGTGATCCCCCAGACATCCACCAGCTCGCGACCGGTGAGATCGAGCTGTCGATACACCTTGTGCGCAGCGCCCACGATCAGGATCTCGCTCCGCTCGAGGACCTCCTCGAGCGGCAGCAGTTGATCATCGCGGACGTAGGGGTCGGTCGCGAGGACCTCGGCTCCAGCCCAGCCCAGCAGCTTGCGCAGCTTGTAGCTCAGGGATGCCCGAGTGTCGTCCGAGTCCGCCTTGAAGGCCATGCCGAGAATGCCGATCCGGCGGTCCCTGAGATCGCCGAACCGCCGCTGCATGGATGCCACGAGATACGCGGGCAGCCCCTCGTTGACCTGCATCGAGGACTGTCCCAGCGGGAAGTGATCGCTCGTGAACGCCGCGAGCTGCATCGTGTCCTTGAGCAGACAGGGACCAGCAGCGAAGCCGGGGCCCGGCAGGTCCGCGGCCCGCGGGTAGTCCTTGCGAATGGCATACAGGACGCGGTTGTAGTCGAGCCCGGCGGCGTGTGCGATGACGAAGAACTGGTTGGCGATGGCGAACTTCATGTAGCGCCACGTGTTCGTCAGCAGCTTCGCAAGCTCTGCCTCGGTCGTGGATGCACGGACCGTCTGCGCGCCCAGACGATGGAACAGGGCCGCTGCGCGCTCATATGACGCGTCATCGTCGGCGCCGATGATCTGTGGCAACCCCCCGAGTTCCTCGAGCGCCCTGCCCTCTGCGATGCGCTCCGGGCAGAACACCACGTCAAGCCGTCGGCCGCGCTGGTCGAGAGCCCGCCGGACATGCGTGGTCGTCCCCGGGTAGACCGTGCTACGCAGCACGACCAGGGCACCATCGGTGAGATGCGGCTCCAGTTGATCGACCGCCTTGTCGAAGATGGCCATGGACGGATTGAGGAACTCGTCGATGGGTGTCCCGATGACCACGACCACGACCGGCGCACCGCGCAGCACGCGCGGGTCCGATGAGACGGCCAGGCGGCCGGTGGGCAGGAGCCGCTTGAGCAGCTCGGCCCCG
>DAOTUX010000194.1:0-11993 GCA_034436475.1 Chloroflexota bacterium
GCGTGGGCCTCCTCCTGACACGGGGGGAACAGGGCAAGCGGATCCTGTTCGTGCTGCCGTCGGCGCTGCTCGTCGTCTCGCTGACGGTGATCCCGCTCGTGCTGGGCATCGCCATCGCGTTCTCCGACTGGAATCTCTCATCGCCCGCCGGTCCGCGATTCGCCGGACTGGGGAACATTGAACGGATGCTGAGCGACCCGTTCTACTGGAACGCGCTCACCAACATGGTGTTCTACGTCCTGGCGATCATCCCCGAACTCGCCATCGCGTTCGCGCTCGCCCTGCTCCTCAATGCCCAGATCCGTGCCAGGCGCTTCTTCCGCGTGGCGTTCCTGCTGCCGCTGATGCTGTCCCCGGTCGCGGTGTCGTGGATGATCGGCAAGTCCATGCTCGAGTTCCGGTTCGGCCCCGTGTCCAGACTCGCACGAGCGCTCGGCTGGGAGGACCCTGCGTTCTTCGCGAGCCCCGAGCTGGCCAAGGTGACCATGGCCGTGCTCGACGCCTGGATCTTCATCCCGTTCCTGATGATCATGCTCCTCGCCGGGCTCCAGGCGCTGCCCCAGGAGGTCGTCGAGGCAGCCCGGGTCGATGGCGCGAGTAGCTGGCAGGCGTTCCGCAAGATCATCTTCCCGTTGATGCTGCCGATCGTCCTGACGGCGCTCGTCGTACGCATCATCTTCAAGCTCAAGCTCGCCGACATCGTCATCAACATCACCGCCGGCGGACCGGGCGGTGCGACGGACACCGTCACGAGCTTCATCTATCGCGAGTACCGCGACCGCTCCAACGTGGGCTACGGGACGCTCCTCGCGATCTTCTATCTCATCATCATCGTCATCGCGCTCACCGGGCTCCTGCGCGGGCTCAACCGCTGGATGAGGCCCTACTCGTGACCGCGGCAAGCGACGGACCGTACCTTCGCGACGCTGACTCGGACCTCGCCTACCGCGCCAAGTGGTGGACGAGCCGCGCGGTGATCTACGGGGTGCTCCTAGCCTGGACGATCGTGGCCATCTTCCCCATCTACTGGACCATCACGACCAGCTTCAAGCAGGCGCCGGACGTGATGCAGGGCGACCTCATCCCATGGCTCGACTTCGAGCCCGCGTGGCTGGGCTGGCGCTCGCTCGGCCTGTCCCCCGATACCATCGGCATCACCAGCACGGTCCGGGACGAGTTCCTGGGCCGCTTCGCCAACTCGCTCATCGTGTCGGTCACCGCGTCTGCGCTCGCGGTGTGCCTAGGCTCGATGACCGGATACGGCCTGTCGCGCTTCGGCTACCGCTTCGGGTATATGCGCAACGCCGACATCTCGTTCTTCTTCATCAGCCAGCTCATCCTGCCGCCGGTCGTGCTGGCGTTGCCGTTCCTGGTGCTCTACAAACAGCTTGGCTTGCTCGACACGCACCTGGGCCTCATCCTGCTGTACACGCTCACCGTCCTGCCCATCGTCATCTGGATCATGCGCGACCAGTTCCTGTCCATCCCGGCGGAGCTGGAGGAGGCGGCGCTCGTGGACGGGCAGGGCGTGTGGGGCGCCTTCGCCCGCATCATCCTGCCCATCGCAGCGCCGGGCATGGTCGCCGCGTTCGTGCTGTCACTCGTCCTCACCTGGAACGAGTACTTCTTCGCCGCGCTACTGACAGCGAGCAATGCCAGGACCTTGCCGGTGATGGTCGCCAGCCAGACGGGCAGCCAGGGCATCTCCTGGTGGACCATGGCCGCCATCTCGTTCGCGGCAATCCTGCCGTTGCTCGTGGTGGGCGTGTTGCTCGAGCGGTTCATCGTCAAGGGCATGGCCGCGGGCGCCACCAAGGGCTAGCGGCGCGAGGGCGTGGCACCAGCCGGGTGGGCCTCGGGGCGGCTCACTCCATGTTCGTGTGGCGCGCGCGCATGGACGCGGCCGTCTCGCCCAGGGCGTCCCGGAGCCGCAGGACCAGCACCTCGAACACCAGGAACATCGCGCCTCGAACAGCGAGCCCATGGGCAGCAGCGAGTCGCCGACCGCGTCGCTGGCCATGGTCTGGGCCGGGATGACCAGCAGCTCGTCGGCCAGACGCGCCGTGGCGCCGTCAGGCTCCGCGGTCACCACGAGCACCCGCGCACCGGCCGCGCGGGCCACGCGACACAGGGCGGTCGCGGTTGCGAGGTCGCCTGGGCCGGCGGCGCACATGAGGAGGTCGCCGGGCCCGAGCGGGAACGCCGTCGCGTCCCCCTGCACGCACACGGTGCGTCCCAGGTGACCGAGGCGCATCGCGAGGGCGCGCATCATGAGCCCCTCGCGCCCGCAGCCATGGACCATCACCCGGCGCGCGCCGATGACCGCGTCCACGACCGGCTCGAGCGCCGACGGGTCCACGCGCGCTGCCACCGCCGCGAGCTCCGCGGCGGCGGAGGTGATCACCCCGCACCCTCCGATGCCTCTGCGAGCGCGTGCGCGATGTCCGCGGTCCGCAGGTACAGCTCCTTCCAGAGTGGGTACTGGCGGTCGTAGGCGCGGACGTCGGCGGGCTCCACCGTGCGCACCATGGGGTTCCATGTGCCCATGGCATCGGCATCGACCGTGCCCACGGCGACGGCCGCCAGGAAGGCGTCGCCGTAGCTGGCACCGATGGTGCGCTCGCGGATCACCTGGGGCACGCGGCCCAGGTCGCTGGTCGCCTGGAGCCACACGGGGTTGCGCGTCCCGCCACCCACCGCGAACACGGTCGTCGGGGCGGCTCCCACGTCCCGGTAGGTCTCGAGCACGTGTGCCGTGCCTGAGGCGATGCCCTCGAGCGCGGCACGGATCAGGTCGGCGCGGGAGTGCGTGAGGTCGAGGCCGAAGATGACGCCCTTGGCGTGGGGGTCATGGATGGGGGTGCGCTCGCCCGAGAAGTACGGCAGGCACAGGAGGCCCTTGGCACCGGGTGGACTCGACTCGGCCGCGGCGACCAGCTCCTCGAACGTCATGCCGGGTGCCAGCTCGTCACGGACCCACCGGACGAGGGTCCCGGACGTCGCCAGGCCCGCCATCGAGGCATGCCGACCCGGCACCAGCCAGGGTGCGTACCACAGGCGCGGGTCGCGCACCGGCCGGTCGGTCACCTGGATGATGAAGATGGTCGAGCCGTACATGAGCATCATGTCGCCCGGCTCCCGGACCCCCACGCTCACCGCCTCAGCGGCGGCGTCGATGGTGCCCACCGTGACGGGCGTGCCCTGAGCGAGACCCGTCGCGGCCGCGGCCTCCGCGGTCACCACCCCCGCGATGTCCGTGGACCAGCCGAGGCGGGGCAGGCGCCCGAGGGGCAGGATGTCGGGCGCCAGGTCGGCGGTCCAGTCGAGCCGCCCCACGTCGTACAGCGGCGCGGCGTTGGCGGCCGTGTAGTGGTCGACGACGTACTCGCCCGTCAGCTTCCAGACCAGGTAGCTCGTGGAGGTCAGGACCCGCGCCGTGCGGGCGTAGAGCTCGGGGTGCTCCTGCTTGAGCCACAGGATCTTGGGTCCCACCGCCTGGCTCGTCAGGGCGTTGCCGCAGCGCTCCAGGATGCGCGCCTCGCCGATGCGCGCGTTGAGCTCCTCGATCTGGGCGCTGGCCCGGGTGTCCACCCCGTACAGCACCCCGTTCATGAGAGGGGCGCCCCGCTCGTCCACGGGGAGCATGCAGGGCCCGATGGCGCTCGTGGCCACGGCATCGATCGCCCGAGGCTCGACCCCCGACACCTCCAGCAGCTCGCGGGTGATGGCGACCAGGTCGCCCCACCAGTCCTCGTCGGGCCGATGCTCCGCCCAGCCGGGACGGGGCACCAGCATGGTGTGGGGCCGGGTCGCGACGGCCACGACCTCGCCGTTCGCGTCGGCGAGGACGCCCTTGGACTCGAAGGTGCCGATGTCGACCCCGATGGTGTGGCTCATGGCGCGCGCTCCAGGTCCAGGTCTCCGGATATTCGGTCGAGCGTGGCGCCCAAGAGCGTGACCAGGCCGTCGAGGTCGGCGGGGTCCACCAGCTCCACCGACTGGTGCGAGTAGCGGACCGGGAAGCCCAGGTCGATGGTCGCGACGCCACGCTCGCCCATGAACTGGATGTAGCTCAGGTCCGTGAGTGCCCCCATGTGCACCGAGCGCTGCAGGGGCACACCCGATGCGTCCGCGGCCGCCTCGACCAGGCGCACGAGCGCGGGGTGCGGGATGACCCCGTTGAGGGTGCCACGGCCGTGGAAGCTGAACAGGGACATGGCGGGGCCGCCACCCAGCGCGAGGTCGCCCCGCGACGCCATCTCGGGGGTGTCGCACGCGAGCATCAGGTCCAGGCCGATGGCGATGTCCGGGGCGAGCGCCGTGGCCGCGGGCAGGATGCCCCGGAGGTTGTGCTCCTCCTGCACCGACCACACCAGGTGCAGCACCGGGCCCTGCCTGTCGCGTCGGGCGGCGGCGAGGGAGAGGAGGACTGCGCACCCGCCACGGTCGTCCACGGCGGTCCCCGCGATGCGACCGTTGGCGAGCCGGAGCACCTCCGGACGGTAGGTCACCGGGGTCCCGACCCGGACGCCTGCTGCCTCCGCCTCCGCCCGGGAGGCGAAGCCGGCATCCACCGCCAGCTCGGCATAGGGCACCACGCGATAGCGCTCCTCGGTGCTCGTGGCGTGATGGCTCTTGACCCCGATGACACCCGGCACATCGCCGCCGTCGGTGCACAGGACGACCCGCTGGGCCGGGAGCGCCCGCTCCGGCACGCCACCCTGGCGCTCCACCCGGATGAGCCCCGACTCCTCCACCTTGCGCACGAAGAAGCCGAGCTGGTCCATGTGCGCGAACACCATCACCGATGGCAGCCCTGGGTCCCCCGGCAGCGTCACCATCAGGTTCCCAAGGCGGTCCGACCGGTGCCCCAGGCCCAGGGTGTCGAGGTGCGCGGCGATGGCCCGCGCCACACGCCCCTCGTGTCCCGCGAGGCCCGGGATGCCCATCAGCTCCACCAGCAGGTCCCTGGTCGACGGCAGCGGCGCGCCGCTCACCGGGCGACCATGTGCCGAGTCATCAGCCACACCCTCCACACGACCCTCCGACTGCCCGCGGCGCCGAGGTCGACCCATCCTGTCACACCTGGGCCGGTGCGGTCCCGTCGGGCCGGGTCCTACCCTCGCCGGGTCCCGCCCCGGAGCGAGGCCACGAGCCGCGACATCCGGGCGAAGTCGGTGCCATCGGGGCCCAGGGCGTCCACCAACGCGGATGCGACGATGACGCCATCGGCGCCGGCCCGGGCAAGGGCGCGCGCGTGCGCGGGCTTCGAGACCCCGAAGCCCACCGCGACCGGGACGGGCGACACGGCCCGCACCTCCGTGACCAGGCGGCCGACGCTGGGTGGCAGCGAGGCGCGCGCACCGGTCACGCCCACGAGCGAGACGCAGTACAGGAATCCGCCGCTGCGCCCGGCGATGGCGGCGCGTCGTGCGGGCTCCGTGGTGGGTGCCACGAGGTACACGACCGCGATCCCCGCCGCGACCGCGGACGCCTCGAAGGGCGCTCCCTCGTCGGGGGTGAGGTCGGCGACGATGACCCCCGCGACACCTGCCCGGGCGAGCGCGACCGCCCGCTCCCGGCCGTCACCGCCGCCCATGAGCTGGTTCGCGTAGCCCATGGCCACGAGCGGCACCCCTGGGCGAGCGGCGGCGATGCGCGTGACCAGCCCGAGCGCGCCCTCGAACGTGATACCGGCACGGAGCGCCGCCTGGGACGCACGCTGGAGCGTCGCGCCATCGGCCAGCGGGTCAGAGTACGGCAGGCCCACCTCCAACAGGTCCGCGCCTGCGTCGATCGCGGCGCACGCGACCTGGAGACTGGTGGCCGCGTCGGGGTAGCCCGCGACGACGTACGGGATGAGCGCCGCACGACCCTCCGCCCTCGCCCGCGCGAAGGCATCGGCGATGCGGCCCGCGCCTGCCGTCGCGTTCGTGCCCCCCGGCGCCGTGACCGCGCTCACCGCACGCCCTCCCACGCCTCGACATCGGCGAACCGCTCCAGCGCCGCCATGTCCTTGTCACCGCGACCCGAGAAGCCCACCAGGACCAGCGCCTGCTCGGGGAGCGCCACACCGGCGCCCTCGATGCCCGCCAGCAGGCGCGGCAGGGCCGCCACCGCGTGCGAGGTCTCAAGCGCGGGGAGGATCCCCTCGGTCCGAGTGACAGTGCGCATCGCGGCGACCGCCTGGCGGTCGGTGGCGGTGGCGACCTCCAGCCGTCCCGCCTCCGCGAGCGCGGCGAGCTGCGGGCCCACGCCCGGGTAGTCGAGCCCAGCGGACGCGGACACCGCCTCGACCACCTGACCGTCACGGTCCTGGAGCATCAGGGAGCGCGAGCCGTGGAGGATGCCGGCCGTCCCGCCCGCGATCGCCGCTGCGTGGCGCCCGGTCTCGATGCCGTCACCCGCGGCCTCGGCGACCGCGAGACGGACTGATGGCTCGCCGATGAACCGGGACAGCAGCCCGATCGCGTTCGAGCCGCCCCCCACGCACGCGAGCGCGAGGTCGGGCAGCCGACCCTCGACGCTCAGGATCTGCGTCGCCGCCTCGTCACCGATGCGCCGCTGGAGGTCACGCACCATCGTGGGATACGGGTGGGGGCCCATCGCGGACCCCAGCACGTAGTGGGTGGTGGCCACGTTGGCCACCCAGTCACGCATCGCCGCGTTGACCGCGTCCTTGAGGGTCGCTGTGCCCGAGGTGACCGGGCGCACCTCCGCGCCCAAGGCGCGCATGCGCAGCACGTTGGGTGCCTGACGCCCGATGTCCTCCTCGCCCATGAACACCACGCACGGCAGGCCCAGGAGGGCGCACGCGGTGGCGGTTGCCACGCCGTGCTGGCCGGCGCCCGTCTCGGCGATGACCCGCGTCTTGCCCAGGCGGCGGGTGAGCAGGGCCTGGCCCAGCGCGTTGTTGATCTTGTGGGCACCCGTGTGGGCGAGGTCCTCGCGCTTGAGGTACAGCCGGATGGTGCTCGGCACGGCGAGCGCCGCGTGCCTTTCGGCGGCCGGGCGCGTCTCGGCGGCCAGACGGGTGTCGGCGACCAGGCGGGTGTCGGCGACCAGGCGGGTGTCGGCGGTGCCCGCGGCCAATCGGGTCGCCTCCGCGAGGACCGCGGTCGCCAGGCGGTCGGCTCGATACAGCGCCGTGGGTCGCCCCGCGAACCGGGCAAGCAGCTCGTCCAACTCCGCCCAGAACGAGGGGTCGTGGCGGATGGCCGACCATGCGTCCTCGAGCTGTGCGAGCGCGGCCATGAGCGTCTCGGGCACGTATCGCCCGCCGAAGTCCCGCTCCATGCCCCAGCGACCCGCGGCGTCCGCCTCCAGGAGCCCCGGGTGCACGGGGGCGGGCCCGAAGGGCGTGTTGGGCCGATGACGTCTGGCCGCCATGGTGCGCTTGGCGAACATGGCCACCCGGTAGGGGTCCTTGGTTGGGCGGCCGGGCCCCGCGGGGAGCCGCTCCACGCCGCTCGCCACGTCCACCCCCACGGCGGGGATGTCGATGAGCGCCTGGGTCACGCTCCCGGCGTCCAGCCCGCCGGCGAGGAGGACCGGGATACGCGCCGCCACGGCGCGCGCGAGCGCGACCGAGGCACGCCGACCCGTGCCCCCACGGGCCTTGGGGTCCGCGGTGTCCAGCAGGATGCCCGCGAGATTGGGTCGCGCGCGGTACGCCTCGGCGCGACGGACCACCTCGGCGACCGCCGACCCGGGGTCGGCACCTGCCTCTGCGGGCAGGTGCAACACCTTGATGACGGGCAGCGGGATGGCATCGAGGTCGGCGGGCGGCTCGTCCCCGTGCAACTGGACAGCGTCCAGCCCGATGCGGCCGGCGATCGCGGCCACCTCTGGGGCGGGCCGGTCCGCGAACACACCCACGATGCGGGGCCCAGCGCCCGGCTGAGTGGCGGCCCGCGCCATCGCCGCCAGCGCCGCCGCCTCGCGCTCCTCGAGCGCGCGTCGCGTGCCGGGCACGAGGTTGAGGCCGATCATGTCCGCGCTCGCGGCGATGGCGGCCGACACCCCGGCGGTGTCGGTGATGCCACACACCTTGAGCGTGGGCGTCCGCCCGTCGGCCGCTGGGTCCACGCCTCGGGGCGCCGGCTGTCCCGCGGCCACGAACGCCGCGACGCGCGCCGTGATCGCGGCGCGATCCGAGCCCGTGCGCATGAGGTCCTCCCCGATGAGCGCGGCATCGAAGCCCAGGGCGCGCCAGCGTCGCAGCAGGTGGGGGTCACGGACGCCAGACTCGGCGATCGCGATGCGGTCCTCGGGGACGGCGGGCCGTAGCCGCTCGGCGGTCGACGTGTCCACCGCGAGCGTCCGCAGGTCACGGTTGTTGATCCCGATGAGCCGCGCGTCGGTCGCGAGGGCGGATTCCAGCTCCCGCGCGTCGTGGGCCTCCACCAGTGGCTCGAGACCCACGTCGAGCGCCCGTCGCACGAGGCGCGCGAGCGCCGTCGGTCGATGGAGGTTGGCCAGCAGCAGGACCGCGTCCGCACCGGCTGCCCGGAGCAGCGGCAGCTGGCGGGGGTCGACCACGAACTCCTTGGCCAGCACCGGGATGGTGATGGCGTCCCTCGCCGTGGCAAGGTCGATGATGGACCCACCGAACCAGTGGGGCTCCACGAGCACCGAGATCATCGCGGCCCCACCCGCGGCGTAGGCGCGCGCCCGCTCGGCGACATCGAGCGGCGCCTCGATGAGCGCGCCGGCGGACGGCGAGCGGCGCTTGATCTCGGCGATGACATGGGTGCCGGGACGGGCGAGCCGGAGCGCGACGGGCCGCGGGTCCGGCGCGCTGGCCGCGGCGCGGCCCAGCTCGCGCAGCGTGCGTCCGGCGAGCTCGCTCGCGAGGTCCACACGGCGACGCGCCGCGATCTCGCGCAGCACGGACCGGGTCCGCTCGCGGGTCGTCCGAGCCTGACGCACCGTGGCGGAGGTCATGCGTCGCCTCCCTCGTCCGTTCGACCGGGCGCCCATATGCATGCCTGGTGCGGCATGTCACGGGTCACGCCGCACCACCGTCGTCAGTCGACTCTGGGACCCAGGCGCGTGCCTGGAGCCGTGCCAGGAGGTCCGCGGCCGCTCCGCTCCGGACCGTCTCGACAGCGAGCTCCACGCCCTGGCGCAAGGTATCCACCCTGCCCGCCACCATGAGCGCGGCACCCGCGTTGAGCGCGACCACGTCGCGTCGGGGCCCATGCTCGTCGCCCTCGAAGATGGCCCGGATGATGGCCGCGTTGGCGGCACCGTCGCCACCTGTGAGGGCGGCCGTCTCGGCGTGCCGGAGCCCGGCATCCGCGGTCGTCACGGTGTGTCGCTCGACGCCGTCGGGCGTGACCTCGAAGCGCACCCCGGTGTCGTCCAGTGGCAGCTCGTCGATGCCGTCGCCGAACACCACGAACGCCCGCTCCGCACCCAGCGCGTGGAGCACGTGCGCCACTCGCTCCGCGCTCACCGCGTCCGGCGAGCCCATGAGCTGTCGCGTCACGAGCGCCGGGTTGGCCATGGGCCCGATGAGGTTGAACGCCGTCCGCACGCCCAGTTCGCCACGCACCGGCCCGGCGTGACGCATGCCCAGGTGGAACGACGGCGCGTGGAGGTACGCGTAGCCCGTCTCGCGCAGCGACGCCTCGGCCGCGGCCTGGGTCTGCTCCACCGTGAGGCCGAGGGCCGCGATGGCGTCCGAGCTGCCCGAGCGGGAGCTCACGGCCCGGTTGCCGTGCTTGGCGATGGGAACCCCCGCTGCCGCGGTCACGAGGGACGTTGCGGTCGAGATGTTGAACGTGGTCCGGACGTCACCGCCGGTGCCGCACGTGTCGATGGCACCGGCTGGCGCGTCCACCACCAGGACACGCGAGCGCATGGCCTCCACGAAGCCCGCCAGCTCGTCCGTGGTCTCGGTGCGCACCCGGATGGCCCGCAGCACACCCCCTAGCTGTGCGGGCGTGACATCCCCGTCGAGCACGGCAGTCATGAACTCGCGCGCCAGCTCGCGGGGCATCGCGTCACCGCGCGACACGATGGCGAGGGCGCGACGGGCGGTCTCGGGATCGGGGGGCGCCTGATGCACGACGGGGCGGGCTCCTGCTTGACGGCTGGTCGGACGACCGGCCTGTTCGCACCCGACCATACAGCCGGGACGGGAGGTCGGTCCTCCCGCGGTGCCACCCGTCTTCGGCGCGCTCAGCGCGTGCCGCCCTCGACCGGACCTGTGGGCTCGCGGGTCCATTCGCCGACGTCCTCGTGCCGGCTCGCAGCGCCGCCGGCTCTCTGCGACGAGATCCCACGCGGTCATCGGACGCGTGGCGTCGGGTACTCCTCCCGGGTCATCACCCTTTCGGGTCCAGGTCGGCGAGTCTACGGGCGCACGCGCGAGCGCGCAAGCGCGGGCCTCCGATGCGGGGACGGGGGCGGGCCGGGGCGCTCTCGGGCTGGTTCACGTCCGGCGCGTGTCTGCCAGTCACGAGAACTGGCCGCGGGGCGGGCAGGGGCGCTCTCGGGCTGGTTCACGTCCGGCGCGTGTCTGCCAGTTACGAGAACTGGCCGCGGGGCGGTCAGGGGCGCTCTCGGGCTGGTTCACGCTCGGCGCGTGTCTGCCAGTCACGAGAACTGGCCGCGGGGCGGTGGCGTGGCGACCCGGGACCGGACCCTTTGGTCCTCTGTCGCTCAGCGTGTCCACCAGTCACGAGAACTGGCCGCGGGGCGGTCAGGGGCGCTCTCGGGACCGGACCCTCTCGTCAGTCGTTCCTCGGTGTGTCTGCCAGTCACGAGCCGAGACAGCGCCATCACGATGGCCCGCCACGTGGGTGCCCCGCGCCATGCCCGCCATGGCCTGCGTGTCCATCAGTCACGAGAATCGCCACGGACCGCCTGCAGACCGCCGCCGGCACAATCAAAACGCGCCCGGCGACCCCAGCAACAAGCCAGGCTCGCGATCTCGTGCCTGACAGTCACGCTCGGCCGCGGGGGCGCGCGACGAGGAGCGCGGGCGGCAGGCCCCGGGCCTGGGGCACCGGGGCTCGTGCGATCTCGTGCCTGACAGTCACGCCAAGGTCACCTGGCCGCGGGGGCGCGCGACGAGGAGCGCGGGCGGCAGGCCCCGGGCCTGGGGCACCGGGGCTCGTGCGATCTCGCCGGGGATGGCGAGGGGCGTCCGATGCATCAGGGCCCCCACATCCGCGACGCCGAGGCCCACGGCGCGCCCGGCATCCGTCGAGGCACCGACGAGCGAGGGCGCGAACGCGCCTGTCCACTCAGCCGCCCACTGGCCCTGGATGGCGGTCGTGGGCGCCAGGGCGACGATGGGACGCCCGAGGCGTCGCCCGATCTCGAGACCGAGCAGCGTCTTGCCCGACCCGGGTGGCATGGTGAGGTAGACGTGCTGGTCACCCGCGGCGCGCGCCCGCTCGAACGCGGTCAGCGCATGCTCCTGGTACCGCCAGAGCGGATGGAGACACGACATCCGCTCGAACCGCGCGGCCAGGTCGGAGACGGGGGCTTCGGCGGACGGCGACATGGGCACGACCGGCATCGTGCCACGGCCCGATAGCCGTGCGCCCGTGGACAGGTGGTCACGAGCGCTCTTGCCCGGTGAGCGCCTCCGCCCCGGCGGCACGGAGATGCCGTCCGGCGGACGAGACCGCTTCGGGCGCTCCCCTGCTATCGTCGGGGGCCATGGCAACCCTGGCGCCTCGTGCCGCCCACCCTGGGCCCACCGCCGAGCCCCCTGACCCCGAGTCGGTGCGCCTCGCGTTCGCTCGGGCATGGGGCGAGATGGGCAGCGCATGGGGCGTCCAGCCATCGGTCGCCATGGTCCATGGCTATCTGCTCGTCCACGGCGGCGTGCTGACCGAGCGCGAGGTTCGAGAGGCGCTCGACCTGTCCCATCGGGCGACGAGCCTCGCCCTGGGAGAGATCGAGGGCTGGGGCCTGGCGGAGCGCGTCTCGGCGCCCCGACCAAGCAGTCGGCCAGGTCCGTCGGCGAGCGC
>DAOTUX010000195.1:0-1800 GCA_034436475.1 Chloroflexota bacterium
AGCGTCGACAGGACGCGGAAGGTCGATGCCTTGCTCACACCCGTCTCCGAGCTGACCTCGGTCAGCCCGATGTCGTTGCTGTCGGCGAGGACCTCGAGGACGTCGAGCGCCTTCTGGAGGACTGCGACGTCGTATGCGCCACGCGCCCTTGGCGCACCGCTCCCGGCTGCTCGGTCGATCGGCTTCTTGGTCGACGGCAATCGGACCTCCCGGGCGACAGGTCACCAGCCCAGCCGCTGGCCAACAAGAGGTATCAGTATGCGGACCGCGCGCCGTGATGTCCACGGAGACCGCTGGCCACGCCTGTGGCGTGTGCTACCGTTCCCGGAACCGTTCCCGGGACAAGGGTCCCGAATGACGGCGCGGCAGGGGATCCGACGGATGGGAGCTCCGAACCACCCGGGCGCGGACGGACGCCGACACGACGGAGGCGCGACGGGATCACGCGTGGGGCACGCTGATGACGCGCCGCCGGTGCCGGGCCTGGCCGCCGGGCCGCGAGGTCGAGCGAGCATGCGCGAGGTGGCAGACCTTGCGGACGTGGCCATCTCGTCGGTGTCCCGCGTGCTCTCGGGCCATCCCGACGTCAGCGCCCGGATGCGTGAGCGGGTGCTCGCCGCGGTGCACCGCCTGGAGTACGAGCCGGACTTCCTGGCGCAGAGCCTCCGGCGCGGCCAGACGCTGTCCGTGGGCTTCGTGCTCGCGGACATCTCGAACCCGCTGATGGCGGATATCGTGCTCGGCGCCGAGGCCGTCCTGCGGGCTGCCGGGTACTCCCTGCTGCTCATGAACTCGGAGAACGACCCCGAGCTGGATGGGGCGCACATCCGCTTCTTCCAGAGCCGCCGGGTGGACGGCATGATCCTGTCCCTGGCGAGCGAGACCGACGCACGGACGCTCGACACCATCGGCCAGGTCAAGGGGCCCACCGTCACGGTCGACCGGGCGCTGCCCCCGGACATGGGATCGAGCGCGGTGGTCAATGATCATCGGGCGGGCATGGAGGCGGCCGTGGAGCACCTCATCGACCTGGGCCATCGACACATCGCGCTCATCACAGGCTCGACCGCGCAGCTGCCGGGCCGAGAGCGCCTGGAGGCCATGCGCGCCGTCGTGGCGCGCCGGTCCGAGGCCGTGGATGCCACCTACCGGCCGGGTTCGTTCTCGGCCGAGCATGGCGAGACTGCCGCGAGAGAGCTGCTGTCCGCGGCCGACCCGCCCACGGCCATCATCGCGGGCGGCAACCAGCTGCTCATCGGCGTCCTGCGGGTGCTCCGCGCGCGCGGGCTCCGGGTCGCCCGGGATGTCTCGCTGGTCACCTGTGACGACGTGCCGCTCTCGGAGTTGTACGAACCGCCCATCGCGACCATCGATCGCGACACGGTCGGGCTCGGCCGCGTGGCCGCGGAGCTGCTGCTGGGCCGCCTGGTCGGTGGGGAGGAGCCACGGACCGAGGTCCTGCCGACCACGTTCACCCCCCGAGGCTCGTGCGCCCCACCACCTCGCTGACGGCAGGCCGACGCGATCGGGAACCATCCCGGAAACGTTGACAGGTCAGGGACCCGATCCGATACTCTCGCGCTGCCCATCGGTGCTCGTGAACGGGAAGCCCAACGACAGCGGCGTGGCGTACGACTTCAGGTTGGCGTCGATCCAGTTCCGATGGTCCTGGAGCTCCATGAGGTCGCCCTCGATGCTCGTGACGGCCTCGATGCCGGGCGCCACCTCGATGGCCAACTCGTCGTACGCGGCGAACATCCCCGAGAGGCTGCCGTCCACGATCCGCTGCGGGTCGATGCT
>DAOTUX010000196.1:0-23165 GCA_034436475.1 Chloroflexota bacterium
GCCCGATGGCGAGCACGCGCCGCGCGCCTCGGAGGAGCTCGACCGCGGCGCTCGGCACCGAGGCCAGGTCCTCGGCCGTGATGGAGACCATCGTTGTCACGCGATCAGTGGCCACGCGTCGCACCCCTGCCTCCCCGTCGTCCTCGCTGCCTCCTGGGTCGGGGCTCGGGGACTCCCCGCATCGGGGCAGGCATCGGCAGCTCGGCCGGGGCTTCCTGGGTCACCTCCGTGACGGCCTGGCCCTGCCCCAGCTCATCGAGGATGTGCAGCACCCGGGTGCCTCGCTCCGCGCTGTCGTCCTCGCGGACGTGGAGCTCCGGGACCCGCTTCAGACGAAGCGAGCCCAGCTGGTGGCGCACGTACGGCATCGCGCGACCCAGGGCGCGCACCGATGCCCGCCGGGTGGCGGCATCGCCGATGACCGACACCCAGACTGTGGCGTGTGCCAGGTCGGGCGCCACGTCCACGCTGGTGACTGTGACGAAGCCGATCCGCGGGTCCGCGATCTCACGGCCGACGATCGCCGCGATCTCCTCGCGAAGCAGCTCGTCAAGGCGTGCGGTGCGCTCGCTCATGCCCCAGGACCAGGCGCGTCGACCCGGGCCTAGCTCGCGACGCGCGAGATGGTCTGGGTGGAGAAGCTCTCGATGATGTCGCCTTCCTCGAGGTCCTTGAAGCCCGCGAGCCCGATGCCGCATTCGTAGCCCGTCTGGACCTCCCGGACGTCGTCCCGGAAGCGACGCAGCGACTCGACCCGGTCGGTCGTGAGGAGCTTGCCGCCCCGATAGACCCGCGCGCCGCCACGCACGATCCGGCCGTCCGTGACGTAGCTGCCCGCGATGACCGTGCTCTTGCCGGAGCGGAAGATCTGGCGCACCTCCGCCCGTCCCTCGACCACCTCCCGCTCCTCGGGCTCGAGCATGCCCTTGAGGGCCGCGTCCATGTCCTCGGTGAGCCGGTAGATGATGTCGTAGAGCCGTACCTCGACACCCTCGGCCTCGGCCGTCCGACGGGCCGCCGGGTCGAGCCGTGTGTTGAACCCGACCACGACGGCATCCGAGGCCGAGGCGAGCAGGATGTCGTTGTCCGTGATGTCACCCGCGCCCTGGCGGAGCACGTTGATCTTGACCTCGTCCGACTGGAGCTGGTCGAGCGCATGCACGATGGCGCCCAGCGAGCCCTGCACGTCGGCCTTGAGGATGATCCGCAGCTCCTTGGTCTGGCCCGCCTGGATCTGGCGGTAGAGATCCTCCAGCGTCGCTCGGCCGTTGCCTTCCGGTCGGCTCGTCTGGGCGCCCTTGCGCTCCTCGACGATGGCTCGTGCGCGCTTCTCGTCCTCGACCACGCGCAGGACGTCGCCAGCCGAGGGCACGTCACCCAGGCCGAGCACCACGACCGCGGAGGAAGGGCCGGCCTTGGTGACCCGCTTGCCTGTCGTGTCCTCCATGGCCCGCACTCGGCCATAGGTCTCACCCACCACCGCGATGTCGCCCACCCGCAGGGTGCCGGTCTGGACCAGGATCGTGGCCACCGAGCCGCGGCCCTTGTCGAGCTCGGCCTCGATGACCGTGCCGATGGCCGTGCGCCTGGGGTTGGCCTTGGGGTCAACCAGGGCGTCCGACGTGATGAGGACCGTCTCGAGCAGGTCGTCGATGCCCTGGCCGGTCTTGGCGCTCACCGGGACCATGGGCACGTCGCCGCCGTACTCCTCGATGATGACGTTGTGCTCGGACAGCTCGGTCTTGACGCGGTCCGAGTTGGCGTCCTGCTTGTCGATCTTGTTGAGGGCGATGACGATGGGCACGCCCGCGGCGCGCGCATGGTCGATGGCCTCGATGGTCTGGGGCATGACGCCGTCGTCCGCCGCGACCACGAGGACTGCGATGTCGGTGACCCGGGCGCCCCGCGCGCGCATGGCCGTGAACGCCTCGTGACCCGGGGTGTCCAGGAACACGATGCGCCGGTCGCCGTGGCGGGCCTCGGAGGCGCCGATGTGCTGGGTGATGCCGCCACGCTCGCCGGCCGCGACCGTGCTCTTCCGGATGGCATCGAGCAGGCTGGTCTTGCCATGGTCCACGTGGCCCATCACGGTCACGATCGGCGCCCGTGACACCAGGGATGCCGGGTCATCGGTCTCCTCGACGATGACCCCCTTGGCGTCCTCGCCCGCGGGGGCCCCACCGGACGCCTCGATGGTGGGTTCGGTCGCCGACGGCTCGGCGACCTCGTAGCCCAGCTCGTTGGTCACGAGCGTCGCGGTGTCGCGGTCGATGACCTGGTTGATGCTCGCGAAGATGCCGCTCTTGATGAGCTCGCGGATGATGTCGGCGGCGTTGACGCCGATGAGCTCCGCCAGCTCCTTGACCATGATCGAGGCGGGGATCTCGATCGCGCCACGGGCCGCCGGGTCGATGACCTGGACGGAGGCGTTCGGGCCGCCGTCGGAGCGCCGCTGGGGCTTGCGAGGGCCTCGCGTGTTGCGGGTGCCGCTGCGACTACGAGCCATGTCGACCTCCGTGGAGCGACACGAGGTCGCCGTGCTCGAGCAGCTCGCGCAGCTCGGCGTTCATGGGAATGGAGAGCGCCCGCTCGAGGGCAGAGCGCCGGACCGCCAACCGCCAGCACGCAGGGTCGGCGCACAGGTAGGCTCCCCGGCCGTGGGCGCGACCGGTGATGTCAAGCCGCATCTCTCCCGTGGGCGTGCGCACGATGCGCACCAGGTCACGCTGCGTGCGCTCGGTCCGGCACGCGACGCAGGTGCGCTGAGGGATGGGCCGCGCCGGCGCGGCTGGCGCGGTTACGACGCCACCTCGCTGGGTGGCTCCGACGCTGGGACAGCCTCGACGGCCTCCTCGGCCCCGGCTCGCGGGCCGCCCTCGTCCGCGCCCGACGCCGGTGACTCGGGAGCGTCAGCTGGCGGCGCCAGTGTCTCGGCCGCATCCGCGGGCGCGGCCGCATCCGCGGGCGCGGCTGCCCTGGGCGGCGCCTGGTCGCTCCGGATGTCGATGCGCCAACCCGTGAGCTTGGCCGCGAGTCGTGCGTTCTGGCCCTCCCGGCCGATGGCCAGCGAGAGCATCCGCTCGGGCACCGTGACCGCCGCGATCCGGTTCTCCTCGTCGATGTGGACGCCCACCACCTGGGCGGGTGACAGGGCATTGGCCACGAAGGTCGCGGGGTCCTCGGACCACGGGATGACGTCGATCTTCTCACCGCCCAGCTCGGCCACCACCGACTGGACGCGCCCGCCCCGCTGCCCGACCGTCGCGCCGACCGGGTCCAGGCCCTCCTGGCGGCTGGCCACGGCGACCTTGCTGCGACTGCCGGCCTCACGTGCGATGGCTTTGATCTCGACCGTCCCGGCATGGATCTCCGGGACCTCCAGCTCGAACAGCCGACGCAGGAAGTTCTTGTGGGTGCGGCTGACATAGATGAGCGGGCCGCGCGTGGTCCGGCGGACCTCCATCACGAACGCCTTGACGTGCTGGCCGATGCGATAGTGCTCGGTCGCCGACTGGTCCGTGGTGGGCAGCACCGCCTCCGCCTTGCCCAGGTCGAGGATCACGCCGCGCGGCTCCACCCTGCTGACGGTGCCCGTGATGATCTCCGCGTCACGGTGCGCGAACTCATCGAACAGGTTCTCGCGCTCGGCCTCGCGCAGGCGCTGCCTGACCACCTGGCCCGCGATCTGCGCACCCACCCGACCGAACTGCTCGGGATCGAGCTCCTGGTACTCGACCAGGTCCCCGAGCGCCGCATCGGGCTTGTGCTGATGGGCCTCGTCCAGGCCCCACTCGGTCAGCGGGTCCTCCACCTCCGGGACCACGATGCGTGCGCGGAACACGCGCATCCGGCCGGTGTCCCCGTCGATGCGCACGTGGACGTCCTCGTAGCCGGGGGCGACACGACGATACGCGGACTGGATCGCGTCCTCGATGGTGTGCACGAGCTGCTCGCGCGGCACGCCCTTCTCGGCGTTGAGTTGGAGAAGGGCGCCGATGAAATCGCGGTTCAAGTGCCCCTCCACGGTTGGTTCACGGTTCCGAGGATCCCGCTCACGAAAGAACGTGGGGGTCACCCACGTTCACAGGCGGCCGGGACTCGCAGCCGGGCGAGTATACCGCAAGGCCCGCCCTCCGGTCCTGACTCCGGCGATCGCGCTGCGTGGCCCGCCCTGGTGGAGACGGCGACGCTCAGATGCCGCCCGCGGCCGAGTGGTGCTCCCCTTCGATCACCCGAGCAGACTCGCCGGGAATGCGCCCAGTGGGCCACGAACCACCCATGGAGACTCGCGGCGGGACTGACGACCCGAGGTGGGGCTGATGACATGCATGCCCCGCTCAGTACGCCTTGGCGAGCACCACGCGCTGCTCGGAGGGTCGGCCGTCCACGACGCAGCGACCTGTCTCGGCCGGCACATCGAACGGGATGTTGCGAATCGTCGCGCCGGTCTCAGTGCTCACCCGGTCCTCGCACGCCGACGAGCCGCACCAGTGCGCCCACACGAAGCCGCCCTGTTCCGCGACCACCGCGACCAGGTCGCCCCAGGAGTCCACGTGATGGGTGTTGGCGGCCCGGAAGTCGAGCGCACGCTGGAACAGCGCGGCCTGGTAGGCGACCAGCCGCCCGGGCAGGTCGCCAGCGAGGGCGCCCAGGGGCACCGTCTCCTTCGCCCGGTCGGTGCGCCGGACCACGACCCCCTGCCCTGCCGTCACGTCACGAGGGCCGATCTCCAGGCGCAGGGGCACGCCCCGGAGCTCCCAGTGGTTGAACTTGAAGCCAGGGGACTCCTCCCGCCAGTCGGTCGTCCAGCGGAGCGGGCCGGAGACGGTGCGCACGTCGGCGAGCGACCGCTCGAGCGTCTCGATGGCCCCGGCGACCGCCACCCGGTCCTCCTCGCTCCGGAAGATGGGCACGATGACCAGCTGCCTGGGCGCCACGTTGGGTGGCAGCACCAGCCCCGAGTCGTCTCCGTGGGCCATGATGGTCGCGCCGACCATGCGCGTGGAGAAGCCCCACGAGGTCCCCCAGGGGTGCTTGCGCACGTTGTCCCGGTCGAGGAAGCCGATGTCCGCGGCCTTGGCGAAGTTCTGGCCCAGCATGTGACTGGTGCCCGCCTGGAGCGCCTTGGTGTCGCGCATCATGGCCTCGATGGAGTGCGTGTAGATCGCACCCGGGAAGGTCTCTGCGGGACTCTTGCGACCCCGGATGACGGGGATGGCCAGCCAGTCCTCGGCGACAGCGCGATAGGCCTCGAGGCCGGTCGCCACTTCCGCGGCCGCCTCCGCCTCGGTGGCGTGGAACGTGTGCGCCTCCTGCCACAGGAACTCGGCGGTGCGCAGGAACAGGCGCGTGCGGAGCTCCCAGCGGACCACGTTGTTCCACAGGTTCATGAGCAGCGGCAGGTCCCGGTAGGACTGGATCCAGTCCTTCACCGAGTCGGCGATGATCGCCTCGCTCGTGGGCCGGATGGCGAGCCACTCGTCCAGGTCCTTGCCACCCGCGCGGGTGACCCACGCCACCTGTGGGTCGAAGCCCTCGACGTGCTCCGCCTCCTTCTCGAGCAGCGACTTGGGCACGAACAGCGGAAAGTAGACGTTGTCATGCCCGGTTCGCTTGATGTGCCGGTCGAGCTCGTCGCGCATCGACTCCCAGATGGCATAGCCGTACGGCCGGATGATCATGCAGCCGCGAACCGGCGAGTAGTCCGCCAGCTCCGCGCGCAGGACCACGTCGTTGTACCAGCCCGGGAAGTCCTCGGATTGGCGGGTGATGCTCGTGACGAAGCCGGACCGGGACATGCGGGCTCAGGGTCTCCTCGGGTCAGTGATGCGGGCGGCCCATCCTACCGCAGGCGCCCTCAGGAGCGGACGATGCGCAGGCCGTCGAGCCAGGCGCTGACCGCGCCGTAGTCGGGTGACCGATGGTCGTCATCGGCGACGAACAGCTTGACCACGTACAGGTCGTCACCCGTGTTCACGATGAGCCACTCGCGCGTCCAGTAGTACTCGGGGTGGGTCACCCCGTCCACCACGGCGTCCGGCAGGACCATCTCCACTCGCCCGTAGGCGATGTCGTCCTGCTTCTGGAGCGACTCGATGCGCGGCCTGAGGGTGCCTGCCCAGGCGATGTCCGAGACCAACTGGTCCTGGAGCGCCCAGCCAGCGGGGTCTCGCGCGAACCCTGTGCGGACCGCCGCGGCCGCCGCCTCGCTGAGGTCGGCGACGGCCGAGCTGACATAGTCGCCGTGGCTGACTCGCTGGACCAGTGCCATGGTTCGTGGGTGCAGCGTGACGGGTGTCCCGTTGTACGGGTCCGCGAAGGTCGCCACCTTGTCATCGCGATAGTGCCAGACGTGGATCGGGAAGCGGGTCATCAGCTCGATCTGATCCGGCGTCAGCGTGGCGCGCGCCTCCTCCTCGGTCATGCCGTACATCTGGGCGCCCACCTGAAGCTCCGTGGCGACGGCACTCGACCACCCCGATGCCTGCGTCGGATCGAGCGCGTAGAAGCGGTCCGTGGGGTCGTACACGGACGTCCCCGGTATGGCGGCGGCGTCCCTGGCGGACACGACCAGCGTGGACACGTCGAACAGGGACGTGTCCGTGCCGTCGCCCAGGGATCGGGTGATGCTGGACAGGCTCCGCTCGAGCTCGTCGATGCGTGCCTGGCCCCGGGCGCGCTCATCGGCGAGCGCGGTCTCGGCGTCCCGACGCAGCTTCGCCAGCTCGGCTCGCAGCCCATCGACGGCCAGCTGCTGCTCCGACCGGACACGGGCGAGCTCCGCCTGGACCGACGCGACCCGGCTGTCCTGGGTCAGCTGGGCGATGGGGATCACGATGCCCAGGGTGGCGGTGGCGGCCGCGATCGCGACGCCCACGAACAGACCCGCGGGATGGTCCTCGATGCGCTGGCGCATGGTCCGTGGGTTCGCCCGTGCTGGGGGTGGCAGGGGCACCCCCGAGGGCGTGGCCGACGCCGGCGGCTGCGTCGTCGTCGTCGGGCCGGGCCCGTCAGCGGGATGACCCATCAGACCGGAAGCGAGACCGCGGCGCCATAGCGCCGCTCCACGTAGTCCTCGAGGATGACGATGAACTCGTCCACGAGGCCCTCGCCCCGCAGCGTGGTGCGCAGGGCGCCATCCACGAACACCGGGGCGACCGGCTCCTCGAAGGTCCCCGGCAGCGAGATCCCGATGTCCGCGTGTCGCGATTCGCCGGGTCCGTTGACGACACAGCCCATGACCGCCACGCGCATCTCCTCGACGCCACGATACCGCGTGCGCCACTCGGGCATCCGCTCTCGCAGGTGCGTCTGGATGCGCTCCGCCATGACCTGGAAGAACGTGCTCGTGGTGCGACCGCACCCGGGGCACGCCGAGACCTGGGGAAGGAACGATCGGAGGCCCAGCGACTGGAGCACCTGCTGCGCGATCAGGACCTCCTCGGTCCTGTCCCCTCCCGGCCGGGGCGTGAGTGACACCCGGATGGTGTCGCCGATGCCCAGCCACAGGAGGATCGACAGGCCCGCGGTCGACGCCACGGTGCCCTTCATGCCCATGCCCGCCTCGGTCAGGCCGAGGTGGAGCGGGTAGTCGCAGCGGGCGGCCAGCAGTCGGTAGACCTCGACCAGGTCCGTGACCCCTGACACCTTGGCCGACAGGATGATCCGGTCATGACCCAGGCCCGTGGCCTCCGCGAGCTCCGCCGACCGGAGCGCGGACTCGAGCATCGCCTCGATCATCACGGCTCGGGCATCGCGCGGCGTGGCTGAGCGTGCGTTGGCGTCCATGAGCTGGGTCAGCAGCGCGGGGTCGAGCGAGCCCCAGTTGACCCCGATGCGCACCGGCTTCCCGTTGTCCGCCGCGACCCGGACGATCGTCGCGAAGTGCTCGTCATGGCGCTTGGCGCCCACGTTGCCCGGGTTGATGCGGTACTTGGCGAGCGACCGCGCCATCGCCGGGAACTCGACCAACAGCTGATGGCCGTTGTAGTGGAAGTCCCCGACCAGGGGCACGCCCACGCCCAGGTCGTCCAACCTCCGCCGGATCTCTGGCACGGCCGCTGCCGCGGCGTCGTTGTTGACCGTGATGCGCACCAGCTCCGAGCCCGCGTGCGCCAGCGCCGCCACCTGGAGGGCCGTGGCGTGCACGTCGGCGGTGTCCGTGTTGGTCATCGACTGGACCACGACCGGGTGCGTGGAGCCCACCGCCACGCCATCCACGTCCACGGTGACGGTCGTGCGCCGCGAGGCGGCGCCACTGGCGCTCATCCCCCGCCCAGGCGCCGGATGTCGAACATCGTGATCCACACCAGGAACGCCATCAGCCCCAGCCACCCGATGAGATAGACCCGCTGCTCCAACAGCGGGCTGATGCGGGTCCCGAACACCCGCCTGAGGATGGCCATGGCCGCACGCCCGCCATCGAGGGGCGGCAGCGGCAGCGCGTTGACGACCGCGAGGTTGGCAGACAGCACACCCACCAGCCAGAGCAGGAACACCGGTGGCAGCGTGGTGCGCACGATGCCCACCGTGTCCACCATGCCCACGGGTCCCTGGACCTGCGGGTTGGCGAGGTTGCGGACCAGGTCCTGGAGACCACGCAGGATGAGCGTGGAGGCATCGATGGTCCGCTGGAAGCCGATGACGATCGCGTCCATCGGGCTTCGCTGGATGTCCTCGAAACCGATGCCCACACCGACTCCCAGGGCTCCCTGCTCGCCTGCATCGAGGTCCGCCTGGGTCCGCAGGGTGGCCGGCATCTCGCTCGTCGTCCCGTCCGCGTGTCGGACGGTGAGCATCACCGTCTGACCCAGGTGCGAGCGGAGATAGCGCAGCGGTGCGTCATCGATGGTGGGGTCCGCGAACACCCCGAACCGCTGGCCGTCGATGGCGATGATGACATCACCCGACCGGTCATAGATGGGCTGGCCGTCCTTGGTCGTCTCGCCCGTGGGCATGCCGCCCACGAGGCCCGCGTCCGCGGCCGGGGACCCCGGCATCACGCTGTTGACCCTGACCGCGTAGACCGGGTCCGCGACGCCCGCGATGAGCGCGAAGATGACCCACGCGAGCAGGAAGTTCATGGCCACGCCCGCGAGCAGGATGAGCAGCCGCGTCCGCAGCGGCTGGCGCACGAAGGAGCGTGGGTCCTCGGAGTCGCCGTCCTCGCCCTCGAGGCGCACGAAGCCGCCGATGGGCAGCCAGTTGAGGGTGTAGAGCGTCTCCGTGCCCCGACGCAGGATGAGCGCCCGCGGCGGGAAGCCCACGCCGAACTCGTGCACCCGGACGCCGGCCATGCGCGCCGCCACGAAGTGGCCCAGCTCGTGGAGCACCACGAGCGTGACCAGGATCGCGAGCAGTGTGACGATGTTGATGCCCGCGTCGAAGATCATGCGCCGTCACCCGTGGCGGCCCTGCCCCGCTCGTCCGTGGCACCGGCCCACGCCCGGATCTCCGCGTCGAGCGCGACCAGCGCATCGACATCGGGTGCCGGGCCCGCGCCGAACCGCTGGACGGCGCCCGAGGTCAGGCCATGGATGCCCGGCAGGGTCAGGGATCCCTCGAGGAACCGGGCGACCGCGACCTCGTCGGCGCAGATGAGCGCGGCAGTCGCGCGCGGGCCCATGGCGGCCGCGTCACGGGCCAGCGCGAGCGCCGGGAAGCGCTTCGTGTCGGGCGCCTCGAAGGTCATGGTCGGGTGCTCCACGAGGTCGAGCCTTGGTGCGGGACCGGGCGTGCGGCCGGGCCACGTGAGTGCGTACTGGATGGGGATGCGCATGTCCGGGAGGCCCAGCTGGGCCTTGAGAGAGCCGTCGACGAACTCGACGAGCGAGTGGACCAGGCTCTGGGGATGGACGAGGACGTCGATGGCGGCGATGGGGACATCGTACAGCCAGTGCGCCTCGATGACCTCCAGGCCCTTGTTCATGAGCGTCGCAGGGTCGATGGTGATCTTGGCCCCCATGTCCCATGTTGGGTGGGCCAGGGCGTCACGCGCCGTGGCGGTCGCGAGGCGTGCCGCGTCCCAGGCCCGGAACGGGCCGCCCGAGGCGGTCAGCACCAGACGCGCGACGTCGCTCACGCGTTCCCCGGCCAGGCACTGCCACAGCGCCGAGTGCTCCGAGTCGATGGGCCGGACCCAGCCCAGTGGGCTGCCCAACGGGTCCCCCGGGTCCGCCGCCCGGCGCGCCGCTGCGAGCGATGCCGCGAGCGGCATCACCAGGTGGCCGCCGGCCACCAGCGTCTCCTTGTTGGCGGTGGCGACCACCTTGCCCGCGCCCAGCGCGGCGAGCACGGGCCGCAGGCTCACCAGGCCACCCGTGGCCACGATCACCATATCCACGTCATCGCGCGTGGCAAGGCGCTCCAGGGCATCGGGCGCGCCGTCCAGCGTGACGCCGTGTGGCACCTCGAGCCGGGTGCGCGCGCCATCGTCGGCGAGGCTCGCCACCAGCGGCCTGACGGTGGCCAGCTGCGCGCTGAGGGTGACGGCGTCCCGACCCGCGGCGAGGGCGGTGACGCGGAATGCCTCGGGCCCCGCGGCGACCAGGACATCGAGCGTCTGGCGCCCGATCGATCCGGTGGAGCCCAGGAGGGCGACCCGGAGGGGTCCCATCAGATGCCGGGCCCGAGGTGCCCCACCAGGACCAGATAGCCGAACATGGCGGGGGCCGCGAACAGGAACGAGTCCACCCGGTCCAAGATGCCCCCATGACCCGGGATGAGGGCCCCCGAGTCCTTGGCCCCGGCGGCGCGCTTGAGCATCGACTCGGCGAGGTCGCCCGACTGCGCCGTGATGGCGATGACCAGGCCCAGCACCAGGCCACCGATCGGGCCACCTCCGGCCGCCCACACCAGGGCACCCGCTACCAGCACCGCCGCGATCGTCCCACCGACGACGCCGCTCATGGTCTTGTTGGGCGAGATGTGGGGGAAGAACCGGCCGCGCTTGAAGGTCCGGCCGGACAGGTAGGCGAGGCTGTCAAAGGCCCACACGGTCGCGACCAGCACCAGGAGCCATGTCCGACCCGCATCGAGGAAGCCGTGCAGGGGCGCAGAGGTCCCGATGACGGGTGCGATGACCAGGATCCCGGCGAGGAACGCGAGCAGCGAGACATACAGCGCACCAAAGCTCGTGGCCAGCCACGCATGAAAGCCGTCGCGCACCTCGGGATACCGGAACGCGACCATCCCGGCGATGACCACGACCGCACCCACGAACGCCAGCGTGGCACCCTCCGGCGCCTCCAGCAGGCCGAGCCCCAGGATGGCCACCGGTGGGACGGCCATGACCAGGGCGCCCGTGACGGGCAGTCCTGCCGAGCGCAGCAGCCGTGTCGCCTCCCAGCCGCCGGCGACGCCGAGCAGGGCGAGGCCCAGGGTCAGCCAGGGCTGGCCGGCCAGGAACACCACGACGACGACCGGCACCAGCACCGCCGCGCTGATGAGCCGCTGCTGCACGGCGTCCCTAGCGTCCGAAGCGGCGCGAGCGCCGGGCGTACTCGTCGAGCGCCAGGTCGAGCTCGGGCGGGTCGAAGTCGGGCCAGTACCGCTCGCAGAAGTACAGCTCAGCGTACGCCGCCTGCCACAGCAGGAAGTTGCTGACACGCTGGTCGCCACCGGTCCTGATGAGCAGGTCGACCTCGGGCAGCGGGGCGGTGTAGAGGCGCGCCGCGAGCGCCTCCTCGGTGACCGCCTCGAAGGCCATGCCGTCCCGGATGCACGAGCGGACCGCGTCCACGATCTCGGATCGTCCGGAGTAGTTGAACGCGACGTTGAGGACCATGCGGGTGCCCCCCTCGGTCGCCCGGAGGGCCTCCTCGATCGACGACCGAGTGCGCGCGTCGATCTCGTCCAGGCGACCCAGCAGCCGGACCACGACGCCCTGGCGCACCAGGTCGGGGGTGTAGTCCCGGATGGCGGCGTCGAGCAGCGAGAAGATCGTCCGCACCTCGCCTCGGCCACGGGACCAGTTCTCCCGGGAGAACGCGTAGATCGAGAGCACCTCGACGCCCCGCTGCTGCGCCCGCTCGACGATGGGCCGCACCGCCTCCACGCCCGCGGCATGACCCTGGGCCTCGGGCACGCCGCGCTCCCGCGCCCAGCGCCGGTTCCCGTCCATGATGACCGCGACGTGCCGGGGAACCCCGTCAGACGACCGCGGCGACGGGTCGTCGGACGCGGCCGATGTGGCTCCGCCCAAGGGGTCGACCATGGCCGGCGAGGTCATCAGACCTCCATGATCTCCTGCTCCTTGGCCTTCGCCGCCTGGTCCACCTGCTCGACCCACTGGTGGGTCACCTTCTCCACCCGCTCCAGCTCACGGCGCGCCTCGTCGGCGCCCATGTCGCCCGCCTTCTCCTGGCGCCGGATCTCGTCCGCGGCATCACGACGATGATTGCGGACCTCCACGCGTGCCTCCTCGGCGCGTCGATGGACCACCTTCACCAGGTCCCGGCGGCGCTCCTCCGTGAGGGGCGGGATGTTGAGCCGCACCACGGTGCCGTCGGTGTTCGGGGTGAGGCCGATGTCGCTCTTCTGGATGGCCTTCTCGATGGCCCCCAGGACACCCCGGTCCCAGGGCTGGATGACCACCTGGTGCGCCTCGGGGACACTGATGCTCGCGAGTTGGTTGAGCGGCGTCAGGGTGCCGTAGTACTCGACCTGGAGACGCTCCACCAAGGCGGTGGATGCGCGCCCGGTGCGGACCGTCGCGAAGTCACGCTCCATGGCCTCGAGGGCGCGGGCCATGCGGGCCTCGAGCGGTGGTCGGGCGGCGTCGTTCATGGCTCGCCTCCTCCGTGGATGAGCGTCCCGATGGGTTCGCCGGTGGCGGCCCGTCGGATGTTGTCTGGCTGGTTCATGTCGAACACCACGATGGGCAGGTCATTCTCCATGCACAGGCTGACGGCCGTCGAGTCCAGCACGTTGAGACGGTCGGTGAGCACCTGGGCATAGGTGATCCGGTCGTGACGCTCGGCATCCGGCTCCAGCTTGGGGTCCGCGGTGTAGACGCCATCGACCTTGGTGCCCTTGAGCAGCACCTGCGCCCCAATCTCCACGGCACGCAGGGCCGCCGCGGTATCCGTGGTGAAGTACGGGTTGCCGGTCCCGGCCGCCAGGATGACCACGCGGCCCTTCTCGAGGTGACGCATGGCGCGTCGCCTGATGTATGGCTCCGCGACCTCGTTCATGCCGATGGCGGTCATGACCCGCGTGGGCGTGCCCTCCTTCTCGAGGGCATCCTGGAGCGCGAGCGCGTTCATGACGGTCGCCAGCATCCCGATGTAGTCCCCGGTCGCTCGCTCCATGCCGCGGGCCGCGGCCGCCAGGCCGCGGAAGATGTTGCCGCCGCCGACCACGATGGCGATCTCGACGCCCGCTGCCTGCGCGGCGCCCACCTGGTGCGCGATGAACTGGCACACGGCCGGGTCCACCCCGTAGCTGCGTGTGCCCAGCAGCGCCTCGCCGGATAGCTTGAGCAGGATCCGGTGATAGCGCGGCTCGTCGCTCACCGGGGCGCCCCGAGCGTCGCCCCGGTTCTCGCGCAGGTCACAGCTCCTCGCCCAGCTGGTATCGGGTGAAGCGTCGCACGCGGATGTTCTCGCCGATGGTCGCGATGGCGTCGGTGATGAGCTGGCCCACGGTCTGCTCCGTGTCCCGGAACGGCTGCTCGTACAGCACCACCTGCTGGTGCCACTTGCGCAACTGCCCCTCGACGATCTTGGCCCGGATGGCCTCGGGCTTGGACTGGACCGCCTCGTCGGCCAGCAGCTCGGCCATCTTGCGCTCCGTCACCTCGGACGGGATGGACTCGATGGTGGGGTACTCGGGCGCCAGCCCGGCGATCTGCATCGCGAGGTCGCGCACGAGGCGCTGGAAGTCCTCGTTGCGAGCCACGAAGTCCGTCTCGCAGTTGACCTCGAGGAGCACTCCTAGCCGCCCGCCCGCATGGATGTAGGAGGACACGAGGCCCTCACGGGCGTCACGGCCGGCCCGCTTCGCGGCGGCTGCCTGGCCACGCTCGCGAAGAAGCACGACGGCCTTCTCGAGATCGCCGTCCGCCTCCTCGAGGGCACGCTTGCAGTCCATGAACCCTGCGCTCGTGCGCTCGCGCAGGTCCTTGATCAGGGCGGGGGTGATGTCAGCCATCGGGCGTCAGGGTCCTTCGTGCGTCTCGTGTCGGTGGGGCACCGAGTGGCTCGGTGTCGTCTGGGACACCCCGTGCGGGGGCAGGCGTCAGGAATCCGCCTCGTCCTCGTCCGTGGGTGGCGGCCCGCCGGGCAGGAGGTCCTCCTCCTCGGGCTCGGGCGCGAAGCTGTAGGTGCCACCGGCGGCGATCGCGGCCACCAGCTCGTCGCTCGCCTCCTCCGCCTCGGCGACCTCGGCAGGCAGCTCGGGCTCGGCCATGGCGCGTGCCGCACGCTGGCCGGCACCCTCGATCGCGGCGTCCGCGACGAGCCGGCACAGGAGCCGGATCGCCCGGATGGCGTCATCGTTGGCGGGGACGATGTGGTCGAGCTGGTCGGGGTCGACGTTCGTGTCACCCGTGCCGATGACCGGGATCTCCAGCTTGCGCGCCTCGGTCACCGCGATGCGCTCGCGATGTGGGTCGACCACGAACAGGGCACCGGGCAGCCGTCGCATCCGGCGCATGCCCCCGAGCGTCCGCTGCAGTCGGGTCATCTCGTCGGTGAGGCGCGACGCCTCCTTCTTGGTCAGACGCTCGAACTCACCGTTCGCCTGGCGCGCCTCGAGCTGGTCGAGCAGCCCCAGGCGCTTGCGGATGGTCACGAAGTTGGTGTGCATGCCGCCCAGCCAGCGCTGGTTGACATAGGGCATGTCGGCGCGACCGGCCTCCTCGGCGATCGGCTCCTGTGCCTGCTTCTTGGTGCCCACGAACAGGATCGAGTCGCCGCCCGCGACCGTGTCGGTCACGAAGCTCAGGGCGTCGTCCAGATGGCGCACGGTCTGCGCGAGGTCGATGATGTGGATGCCGTTGCGCTCCGCGAAGATGTACGGCTTCATCTTCGGGTTCCAGCGACGGGTCTGGTGCCCGAAGTGGACGCCGGCCTCCAGCAGCTGGCGCATCGAGACGGACGGCATGGGGCGGGGACCTCCTGTGCGGTTGGACCTCCGCGGACCTCATCTGCCACGGACCGGCGCGACGATGGTCGCCCGGCACCCCCGTGGGGAGCGGTCTCGCGTGTGTGATGCGTGGCCATCGCCACGCTCGGCGCTCCGCGCTGGGAGCCGAGGGATGGTACCACGGAGTCTCCCCGGACCCAGGTGTCCGTCCGGACCCACGTGGGGGACACCCGACGCGCGCCTCCCGACGCCGATCGACCGCCGACGTCACGTGGCGGTCACCCCACGCAGGTGCCGGATGGTCGGTCCGTCCATGTCAGGGCCGGTGGCCCAGCGGAGATCGACCGCGACGACGTCGATGCGCATCGCCCGCGCCGCGATGCCATGCCGGGCCGGCCATGCCGAGCGCATGAGTGCTCCCGCTGCTGCCCAGGTCCGCGCGAGCTTGCGGCCATCGACCGACTCCTCGGGTGCCCCGAACCGACCCGTCCGGGCGCCGCGGACCTCGACGATGACCAGGACGCCCGGCTCGCCCGGGTCGAGGGCCACGAGGTCAAGCTCCCCGCGACCCACGACGACGTTCCGGCCCACGATGCTCCAACCGAGCTCACCCAGGAACCGTCGGGCCGCCTCCTCGGCGACGATGCCGGTCCGCCCGCGCGCGGTCTTGGGTGTCGGAGCAGGGCTCATGTGAGCACATGCTACGGGCGCGCCCTTATCGATGGCTTATGCAACGATTGGCCGCAGTGCGCCTCAGCCCGCCACACGCGACGGGTGCGACGCCAGAAGTCGTGCGCGCTCAGACGGCCACGCGGTCAGCGACCTCGATGGGGCGCATGGCCCGCCGCACACCCGCGTCCGACGCGTCCGCGCGACCGGGGGGCGCCGATTCCATGTCGCCACTGGAATGCTCGGGACCCGGGCCCGACACATCCGCCGCCAGGTCCAGCGGCAGCTGCTCGCCCTCGAGCATCGCGCGGATACGCTGGTAGCCCCGCCGGTGGAAGGGCGTGACACCCAGCCGCTGGAGACCCTCCACGTGGTCGCGCGTGGCATATCCGGCGTTGCGCTCCCAGCCATACCCGGGGTAGCGCGCCGCGAGCAGGACCATGAGCCGATCGCGGGTGACCTTGGCGATGACCGATGCGCATGCGATGGCATAGGAGCTCGCGTCACCATCCACGATGGCGGTGTACGAGCCGACGTGCTCCTCGAAGCCCCGAATCTTCATGCCGTCCACGAGCACGTGGTCGTAGGCCGGGATCCTGCGGAGCGCCCGGCGCATCGCAAGATGGGCGGCGTTCCGGATGTTGAGCCGGTCGATCTCGGCCACCGACGCGGCACCGACGCCCCACGCCAGGCTCCGACGCTTGATCTCCTCGACGACGGCCTGACGCTGACGCGCCGAGAGCGTCTTCGAGTCGCGGACGCCCTCGATCCTGCGGGTGTTGGGCCGGACCAGGACCGCGGCCGCGACCACCGGCGCACACAGGGCACCCATGCCCACCTCATCGACACCCACGACGTGCAGGCTGCCCGCCTGCCAGAGGCGCCATTCTGCCTTGAGATTCGGGACCCGCGGCACGGGTCCATGGTAGCCCCCGAGCGGATGCTCCGGCGGCCGTCGGGCTACTGCCCGCGCCGCTCGCGCAGGGTGGCCGCCTTGCCCACGCGATCGCGCAGGAAGTACAGCTGCGCGCGGCGGGTCACGCCGTGCCGCACGACCTCGATCCGGTCGATGCGCGGCGAGTTGACCTTGAAGGTCCGCTCCACACCCACGCCGCTGCGCAGGGCGCGGACGGTGATGGACCGGGTGATGCCACCGCCGCGCAGGCGCATGACCGTGCCCTCGAACACCTGGACCCGCTCCCGGTTGCCCTCGACGACCTTGGCCGAGACACGCACGGTGTCCCCGGAGGCCAACTCCGGGAGGTCTGTCCGGATCTGGTCGGACACGATGTCGTCGAGAACGCTCATGGTCGGGATCGCTCACTCTGTGCCGGGTGGGGCGGCTGCCGCGAGGCACGCGGGCGCCACGTCATCGTTCGGATGGGTCGGTCGCGGAGTATATCAGGACTCGAGCAGGTCCGGCCGGACGCGCCGGGTCCGCTCCACGGCCTGCTCCCGACGCCAGCGCGCCACCTCGCCATGGTGCCCCGACACCAGGACGTCGGGCACCCGCTGGCCGCGGAACTCCGGGGGGCGCGTGTACTGAGGGTACTCGAGCAACCCGTCCGCGAACGACTCATCCTCCGGCGACGCCTCGTCGATGACGCCCGGCAGGAGTCGCAGCACCGCGTCGATCACCACGAGGGCCGGGATCTCCCCTCCCGACAGGACATAGTCGCCGATGGACAACTCCAGGTCCACGAGGCCTCGGACCCGGTCGTCGATGCCCTCGTAGCGTGGGCACACCAGCACCAGGTGCGCCGCGCTCGCCAGCTCCCGGGCGCGCGCCTGGTCGAACGGAGTGCCGCCCGGGTCGAGCAGGACGCGTGTCGCGACGCTCCCGGCGGGTGCCAGCGCATCCAGCGCGGCCGCCACCGGCTCGGGCCGCAGCAGCATCCCCGCGCCACCGCCATACGGATAATCGTCCACGCTCCGGTGCCTGCCCAGACCCCACGCGCGCAGGTCGTGCGCAACGAGGGTCGCGACCCCGCTCGCCAGGGCGCGACCGGGGATGCTCTCGCCCAGCGGGCCCGGGAACACCCCGGGGAACAGGGTGATGACATCGATGCGCAGCATCAGGCGGGCGGCGCCTCAGCGGGTGGCGCCTCAGCGGGTGGCGCCTCAGCGGATGGCGCGTCAGGGTCGCCCCCCTCCCCCCGCTCGGCGGCCCTGCGGGCCCGCGTCGTGCGGCGCCCGCGCACTCGTGACCGCGGCTCGCGCTCGTCGAGGCCGAGGGCATCCGTATCGATCACCAGCCGACCCTCCCCGGGAGCGAGCTCCCGGACGACCGAGGCGACGGCGGGCACCATGAGTTCCCCGCGCGGTCCGTGGACGACGAACACCTCGCCGCCACCCGCACGGAACACGTCCACCACCCGGCCAAGGTCGCCGCCCGCGACGTCCCGCACGGCGGCGCCGATCACCTGGTGCCAGTAGAAGGCGCCCTCAGGCAAGGCGGTCGTGGGTGCGATCGCCTCCAGGTAGCGATCGCGCAGGTCCTCCACGGACGAGCGGTCCCGGCGCTCCCCGAAGCGCACTAGGAGCCCCGGCCCGTCAGCGTGCGCCTCGGTCACCGTGAGGCGGTCGTCCGTGCCCTCGGGGAACATCACGCTGCCCGGCTCGAAGCGCGCCGGGTCATCAGAGAGGACCTCCACGCGGACCACGCCCCGCAGGCCATGCAGGCCACGGACCCTGCCCACCACGAGCCGCTCGTCTGCCGTTGGGACGGGCGCGGTTGGCCTGGCAGTCATGGCATGAGCGTCGTGGGTCAGACGATCTCCAACGCGATGGGCGTGCCTTCGCGTGTCGCGACCACCTTCAGCAGGGTGCGCATGGCCTTCGCCACGCTGCCGTTGCGCCCGATCACCTTGCCCATGTCCTCCTCGGACACGTGGAGCTCGATGACCTGCGTCCCCTCGTCGTCATGGACCTCGACGCTCACCGCGTCCGGGTCATCCACCAGTGACTTCGCGACGAATGTGACCAGCTCGGCGGCGGACACGCTCCGCCCTACCGTGCCGGGAGGATGCCAACCTGACGGAACAGGCGGGCGACGGTCTGGGACGGCTGGGCGCCCTGGCTCAGCCACCGGGTGGCCTTGTCGGCGTCCACGTGGATCTCCACGGGCTCCTGCCGAGGGTTGTAGTGACCGATGGTGTCGAGCGCACGACCATCACGTGCGGAGCGACTGTCGGCGACGACGAACCGATAGGTCGGCTGCTTCGTTGCGCCGACTCGGGTGAGGCGGATGCGGACCACGTGTGCTACAGGCCTCCTGCGGGCTTGGTGTGTCAGCGCCGCCAGGGCGGCGCTGAACCGATGTGCTCTGCTCGGGACACCCGATGCGGGGCGCCCGCGCCTGGCCGACGGCCGGCTGTGGAGGCGAAGTCTACCTGACGAAGAGCAGGACCTTCGCGCTGATGGCATCTGCGTCCACGGCGCTGGAGATCACGAGGGAGTCGAGCGCGTCGAGCCAGGGCTTGACGTTGGTGCGATAGGCAGCATCCGCGGGCCCGATGGTCTCGAAGACCGTCTGGGCACCTGCGATGTCGACCCACGCAAACCCCGAGTTCGGGCTCCCGGCAGCTGTCACGGCGCCCTCGAATCGCGCGTCCGACGCCAGCGACGTGGCGGGGTCCTGGGTCAGGGCGTCCTCGACGAAGTCGCCAAGGCCCAGGTAGAGCCGGTCGCCGCTGAGCGCGACGCTCACCGAGGGCGTGATGGGCAGGCTGGCGCGGCCCATGCTCCCCTCCGGGAACATGATGGTCGTCACGTTCACCCCGTCCACCTGCGAGTCGCTGACGGTGGCACCGGCGCGAGTCGCCAGGATCCGCGCGAGGGCGAGCAGGCTCGTGACACGCGTCTGGGCTGCTGCGGGGTCGGACAGCGTGGCGACGATGCCCGCCTGCACCAGCCCAGCCGAGAACGAGACGCCGAGGGCGGCATCCTCGACCGGGTCGAGGATGCCCTCGATGGGGGTGCCCAGCATCTGCTCGAGCTGGGCGAGGTCCGCGGCGTCATCCGTTGGCACCTGCGCCAGGAGCTGCTCGAGCGCCGCGTGGACGGTCCGTCCCAGGTCACGCATCTCTAGGTACGCCAGCGTCCCCGATGGGAAGCGCGCAGCGAGGTCCGTCTCGCGCATCCCCGGCAGCGGCAGGGACGCCGGCGCCTGCATGTCGAGCGCGACCGTGAGGTGGTCGCTCGCCGCCTGCGCGTAGCCGGACACCCAGGCGGGGAGCTGGTCGAGCATGTCGAGGACGGCCTGGGTGCCGGGCTGTCTGCTGAGCTGGGACTCGAGGAGCGGGCGGAGCGCGCTCAGGGCGAAGTAGAAGGCCCCCAGGCGGTCCGCCGGGATGCGCTCGGCGGCGGCTGCGAAGTCCGGGTTCTCCGCGAGGCTCGGCGCGCGCCCCGCCAGCACGTCCAGCGAGGCCTTGACGTCGTCCGCGTCGGGTGACACCAGGAGGTACTGGTCGGTGACCGCGAAGCTGACGTCGTCATCGACCGTCGTGACCGTGGTGCCCTGGTACTGCTCGGTGGTGACGTCGTCCGTGGGCAGGAAGGCGGCGATGCGCGCCTCGAGCGCCGCGCGGTCCTTGACGCCCAGGCCGATGACCAGGGGTGGCGGGCCGTCGTGGTCATCGTCGTCGTCGTCATCATCGTCGCCCGGCTGCCCACCGGCCGATGCGGGGATCTCGAGCAACGCCAGCCCGAGCTGGCGGTTCGACCACGGGTCGATGTCGCCCGTCCACGATGCCGCGCCATCGGATGCCTGGCTGACCACCTGGTCGAGCAGCTCGTCGATCTTGGTGTCGAGCGCGGCCGGGTCGGCGAAGCCGGGCAGGTGACCCAGCAGCACCGACAGCTGCTCCTCCTGGTTGCCGGGCAGATCCAGCCGGACCTCGACCCAAGCCACCGAGGAGGCCGGCGCGAAGGCGGGACCGCCGGCGCTGCCCGTCTGGGCGAACACGGCCACGCCGGTCGTGGCGACCAGCACGGCGATGGTGACGAGCAGTGCGATGGCCCAGCGGAACGGGCGGGCGCGAGTGGGCGCAGACGGCATCGACGGGGTCCTCGATGGATGGGTGATCAAGCCGATTCTCTCACGAACGTCCAGACGCGGCCCACGATGCCGAAGGTCCTGGCCCCGGGGACCCTCGGTCAGGGGAACCGTCTCCCGAGCGGCAGGGCGCCCTTCCGGCCGCCACCACCGGCCCCCATCTGCTTGAACAGGCGCTGCATCTCCCCGAACTGCTTGACCAGGCGGTTGACCTCGGGCAGCGACGTCCCCGAGCCGCGCGCGATGCGACGGCGCCGTGACGCGTTGAGGACACCGGGGTCACGCCGCTCCTGGGGCGTCATGGACCGGATGATGGCCTCGGTCCGACGCAGCTCCCCTCGCTCCTCGGCCTCCTGGATGCGCTTGCGTGCGTCCTTCATGCCGCCCAGCCCCGGGATCATCTCCATGAGCGACCCCAGCGGCCCCATCTTCTTGAGCTGCTGCATGGACTCGAGATACTCCTCGAGCGTGAAGCTGTTCTTGCGCAGCTTCTCGGCCATCTGCTCGGCCTGTCGCTGGTCGAAGCTCTCCTGGGCCTTCTCGACCAGGCTGAGCACGTCGCCCATGCCCAGGATCCGTCCCGCCAGGCGGTCGGGGTGGAACACCTCGAGCGCGTCGGTCTTCTCGCCCGTGCCCATGAACTTGACAGGCACGCCGGTCACCGCGCTGATGGACAGGGCCGCGCCGCCGCGCGCGTCACCGTCGATCTTGGTGAGCACGAGGCCGGTGAGCGGCACGGCGTCCCGGAACGCCTCCGCGACAGGGACCGCCTCCTGGCCGACCATGGCATCCACCACGAGCAGGGTCTCGCTGGGCTGCACCGCGCGACACACCGCGGAGATCTCGTCCATGAGCGCCTGGTCCACGGTGAGCCGACCGGCGGTGTCCACGATGACCACGTCCCGCCCGGTCCTGCGCGCCTCCGTCACGCCGCCACGCGCGATGTCCACCACGGGCGTGCCCTGGGGGGCGCTATGGACCGGGATGTCGAGGCTCCTGCCCAGGGTCCTGAGCTGGTCGATGGCCGCGGGGCGGTACGGGTCCGCTGCCACGAGCATCGGCTGGCGGCCCTGACGCACGATGTACCGGGCCAGCTTGGCGGAGCTGGTGGTCTTGCCCGACCCCTGGAGGCCGGCCATCACGATGACCGCGGGCTGGCCGGCCAGCCGGAAGGTCCGGTCGCCCGCGCCCAGGACCTCGGTCAGCTCGTCGTTGACGATCTTGATGACCGCCTGCCCGGGATTGATGCCCTCGAGCACATCCTGGCCCACGGCCCGCGCCTTGATGCGCGCCACGAGGTCCTTGACCACCTTGTAGTTGACGTCCGCCTCGAGGAGCGCGAGGCGGACCTCGCGCATCGCGGCATCGACATCGGCCTCGGTGATGCGGCCGCGGCCGGAGAGCTTGGACAGGGCGTCGCGCAGGCGATCGCTGAGTGCGTCGAACATGGGACGGCCAGTCTAGCCCGAACTCACGGCGGCATCCCTGGCCGACCGGACGCCAGCGGGCAAGCGGTCGTGGCGCGCTGGCGGCTGAGCCTGTCCCGCCGAGACCAACCGCCTGAGGGGCCGCGGTGCGTCGGGCCGCGGGGTGGCGTGTCTGCCAGTCACGAGAACGGGCCATCGGCCCCCTGTGGCGGACCAGGCACGCTCGGGGTCGACCGGTCACGGCCCCTCTGGCGGGGGCGGGCGCCCGGTGGCGGGCACACGGCGCCATCGGCATCACTGCAGGCCGTTATGGGTAGGCGCCCCATCGGTCCCGAGGCCGGCGGGCTCACCCATCTCGTGACTGCCAGTCACGCGGGGCGGTGGGTGGGTTGGCCAGGTCACGCCGGGCGGGCCGCGGTGCGTCGGGCCGCAGGGTGGCGTGTCTGTCAGTCACGAGAACGGGCCATCGGCCCCCTGTGGCGGACCAGGCACGCTCGGGGTCGACCGGTCACGGCCCCTCTGGCGGGGCCGGGCGCCCGGTGGCGGGCACACGGCGCCATCGGCATCACTGCAGGCCGTTATGGGCAGGTGCCCCATCGGTCCCGAGGCCGGCGGGCTCACCCATCTCGTGACTGCCAGTCACGCGGGACGGTGAGTGGGCCAGGTCACGCCGGCGGGCCGCGGTGTGTCGGGCCGCACTCGGCGTCGGGCGATCGGCTGCTCAGGCGTCGAGGGGGCGGCCGCGTCGCAGGAGGTAGTCGTGCCACAGCATCCGGGCCGCGGTCGAGCGATGGGGCCGCCAGCCGTCGGCGACCCCCGCGATGACGTCCGTCGGTGCATCAGGCGGCAGGCCCTTGGCGCCGCGGGCGGCGATGATGAGGGCGAGGTCGCCGCTCGGCCACACGTCGGGTCGCCCCAGGCCCATG